>JASJCF010000056.1 GCA_030066265.1 Acidimicrobiia bacterium
GACTCTACTGCGCCAGCGCGGCCGACAGCCGTGCGTGTGCCTCGTCGAGATCGGCAGGATCGGGATTGCGGTCGGCGCGGGCGAAATCCAGGTCGTGCACCCCGTTGATGGCGGTCACATGGATGTGCACGTGCGGTACCTCGAGGCCGGCAATCATCAAACCCACCTTCTCGGGCTGATACACCTCGTCGATGGCCACGCCGATACGCCTCGCCACCGCCATGAGATGGCCCGCGAGGTCGTCGTCCATGTCGATCCAGTGGTCGATCTCTCGGATCGGCACGACGAGCGTGTGTCCTGGCGAGAGTGGCTCGATGGTGAGAAAGGCGACGCAGCGTTCATCCCGGTACAGGAATCGACCGGGGAGTTCGCCTTCGATGATGCTCGTGAAGATGGTGGCCATGCTTCGATTCTGGTGACGTTCGCAGCGAAACGGTAGCCTTCAGCCCCTATGGGGCGGCGCTTCTTCCTTCGTTCGGTGGTGTTGGCCGACGTCCTGCTCTTGGTCATCGCCATCGTGCTCGCGACGTATCGCGTGTTCGACGTGTGGGCACCGTGGCTGGTGACGACACCGTCAGGGAGCCTGATGCCCTCGGTCGTGCTCGTCCTCATGGGCGCCGGCCTGTCGCTGTACGGGTCGTATCTCGCGTGGGGCCGCACCGTCCCACGGCCCTCATACGGGCGGGCTGTCGTGATCGTCGGGGCGACGATGGGCTTCACCGCCGTGGGCCTGGTCGTGAGCCGCAGCTACTGGTCTCGTGAGTGGCTTCTCACCGTTGCAGCTCTGTGGCTCATCTTCGGGATCGTCCAACGCTTCATCCTCCGCCGGAGACCGTGGACCGAGCGGATGGTCGTCGTCACGACCGAGAAGATCCTGGCCGACGACATCGGGAACTCCGACCATGCCGATGTCATCGCCATCGTGGATCCGCTCGGCGATCCCGAGGACGTACCCCTGGTCGACGGTGCGTCGCTCGTCGTGGATCTCCGGGAGGTGCTCTCGGAGGACATGGCGAGATATGTGTCGTCGGCCTCTGTCTCGGGTCAGCGGGTTCGTCCTCTCGTCGACGTCTATGAGGAGCACACGGGCCGGCTGCCGCTCGTTCACATCGTCGGTGGATGGGAGCTCACGCGGCCGGTCCAACGCTCCCAATACGCGCCGGCGAAGCGGGTCATCGAGGTGCTGGCGGTTCTGGTCACCCTGCCCCTCTGGCTGTTCCTGTGGGGCGTCGTCTGGCTGACGGTGAAGCTCGACTCCCGGGGCCCGGCGATCTACTCGCAAGAACGCGTGGGACGGAACGGAGGCCACTTCACCCTCTACAAGTTCCGCACCATGGTGACCGATGCTGAGGCGACGGGCCCCCAGTTCACGAGCGAGAACGACCCCCGCATCACCCGGATCGGACGATTCCTCCGCAAATCGCGCCTCGACGAGATCCCGCAGCTGTGGAACGTCCTTAGGGGTGACCTCGCCATCGTGGGGCCCCGCCCGGAGCGGCCCGTCTTCGTCGATCAATTCTCCGAGTCGATCCCGTTCTACGACAGCCGGACGCTGATTCGTCCTGGCGTCACAGGATGGGCCCAGGTCCAGTACGGATACGCCGACGGTGAAGCCGATGCGGTCGAGAAGCTCACGTACGACCTCTACTACGTGAAGCACTCGTCCCTGTGGCTGGACGTGCACATCCTCGGCTTGAGCATCTGGACGGTGCTCACGGGCCAGGGAGCCCGCTGAGGTCGATCTCAGCCGTCGCGCATCCCGGCGAAGGGTGCGAGGATCTCCTGCCACGTGACGCCCGATGAGTCCGCCAGGGCAAGTCCGCCGTTCTCGGGCACCCAGGTCGCACTCGCGTGCACGTCGAACACTGTTCTTCCCCCGGGGGACGGCAGGCCGGCGGAGCAGATTGCGATATCGACCTCGCCCTCAGACACCGAAGCCGCAGAGAGTGCACTCACCGAAACGGCGACGGGGTCTTGGTTGTCGGGATTCGGATCGACGAACGTCGAGTAGAAGCCGACTCGACCCTTCGGCCCGGGCAATGAGCAGTCCCCACCGATCTGGGACCACACGATCCCGAACTCCGAGTTGGCCGCCCCACCGAGCTGCCGGGTCGCCACCGCGTTCACGTGAACGGTGATGACACCCCCATCGGCCGGCACGGGGAAGTCGGACAGCTCCGCAAGCACCAGAGGGTTGTTGATGTCCGAGTCGTGCAAGACATCGCCGGCGGTCACTGCGCTCGTGATGCTCGCCAACTCCTCGGCATCTCGACCGTCGAGCTTGTCCGAGTCGATTGCCGTAGCGGCGTTCACGATCTGTCCCTGGGACAGCCGGCGCAGCAGCGCCGCCATCTGCTCGCGGGTCATGAACTCCTTGGGACAGTATTCGGTGTTCAGCGGTGGGTTACAGCCGAGTGAGACCTCGGTGATCTTCATCCAGTTGGTGTCGTTGACGAAAATGCTCTCATCCGGGACGTCATCCCAGAGGCTGACGGCCCCGATCGCCGAGATGGGAATCGCCATCAAGCCACCCATGGCGAGGGCGATGAGGATGAGGCGTGCTTTGCGGCTCATGAGGTCTCCGGTCCCTGAACGTGCTCTGTATTCCTGCCCTGCGTCACTCCCACGATAGCGGAAGACCGATACCGGCCGTCAGAGAGAGCTTCGACGCAGCATTGCCGAGAGCTGGCCTCGGTTGACGCGATCCTCGGGGCAGAACCGGTCGTTGGCGGGGGGGTTGCATCCGCGGGTGATCCCTGCATCGGCGAGTCGGTTGATGTCGTCTTCGAATATCGAGTCGTCGTCGTCGGTGAAGTGGTCGGTCGTCGACGGCGGGAGGTCGAGGGCTCTGGCGAGGAATGCGGCGAGCTGGCCCCGGGTGAGGTTGCCATCGGGGCAGAACCGGTCGTTGGCAGGGGGGTTGCACCCGAGGGTGATCCCCCTCGCTGACATCCAGGCGATGTCGAGGCGGAAGATCGACGCACGCGTGTCGACGAAGTCGGTTCCCACGAGCACCGTCACCACGTCCGAGGACGTCGCACCGAGGTTGTCGGTCACCGTGAGCTCGATGTCGTGGACGCCGACGCTCTCGATGCTGGTGGAGGCTGACTCGCCGGCTGTGTTCCCACCAGGCGTCTCCCATGCCCACGCTTTGATCGAACCGTCCGGATCCGAGGACGCGCCGCCATCGAGCGAGACCGTGAGCGGCGCCCAGCCGAGATCAGGTGTTGCACGCGCAACGGCGTTCGGCGGCTGGTTCTCGGCAACAGACGTGACGGCCCGTCCGGCGTTGAGCCGTCCTTCGGTGGCGACCAAGCCGGCCAGTGCGGGGAGCTCGTCGACCGTTTCCTCGATCACGGTCTTCACCTGTTCGGGCTTCAACGTGGGCGCTTCGCTCCGGATGAGAGCGGCGGTCCCCGCCACGAGCGGCGCTGCAAAGGACGTTCCCGACGCTTCCCCCCAGCCGCCGATCACCGTGGTGACGATCCGTCTGCCGGGAGCTGCGAGGTCGACCGAGGTGTCGCCGAAGTTGGTCGAGCCGGTACCGAAGACCGCTGGCTGGTCGTTGCGGTCCGTGGCGGCGACCGCAACGACGTTGTCGTTGGGGAAGCTGGCCGGGTAGTAGGGGCTCGTGTCGATGTTCGCTCCCGAGTTGCCGGCGGCGGCGACAACCAGAATCCCTGCTTGCTCAGTGGCATCGATCGCAGCGGCCAGAGGTAGGGGAGGGGGGAACCCCGCTGTGCCGAGCGACAGGTTGATGATCGTGGCGCCGTTTGCCACGGCATAGTCAATGCCCCGGACGACATCGGCGATCGAGCAGCTGCGGTCGGGACATGCGCGAATCGGCATCACGGTGGCGTTCGGGGCCACACCGGCGACGCCGACGCCGTTCAGCGACGCCACAGCTGCTCCGGCCACCGCCGTGCCATGCCCGAGGTCGTCTTGCGGGATCGGGTCCTCCGGAGACACCATGTCCCATCCGTTGCGATCGTCCACGTAGCCGTTGCCGTCGTCGTCCATGTTGTTCCCCGGGATCTCATCGACGTTGATCCACAGCCGATCGACGAGATCGGGATGATCCAGGTCGATGCCGCTGTCGATGACGGCGATCACCTCGTCCGAGCTCCCGGTCGTTTCCGCCCATGCGTCGACGATGTCGATGTCGGCATCGGGTGTTCCTCCGCCTTGGCCGGTGTTCTCGAGGTGCCACTGATCGCCGAAGAGCGGATCGCTGGCGAGTTCGAGGGCGCCGTTGGGCCATGCCCGACGGTCGGTGCTGGGTGCGACCTCTGTGACCCCGATGGCGTCGGCGGCAACGCTGGTCGCCGTGGCGAGTACCCAGCCGAATCCGACGTCGCCCTCGACGGAGACGCCGGGTTGATCGAGCGCTGGATCGTCTGCGGTGACGAGGATCTCGATCGAGTCTTCCTCGGCTGCCGCCGAGGACAAGGACACGAGAGCGGAGGAGGTCGGTACGACGCCCAGGACCAACGATGTGGCGAGGGCGGCGGTCACTGTACCCAGGCGGCCACCGAGGCGGCCACCGAGGCGGCCACCCAGGCGGTGCGGGATGATCACAGTGGCGCCGGTGGCGGGCTCGGCGGCGGTGGTGGGGGAGGCGGGGGCTCGGGCTCGTCCTCGGGCAGGCCCTTGTAGGTGTGCGTCCAGCTCTGGGATTCCGTGCTGCCGTCCTCGTAGGTGATGACCCGGCGGATCGTGACCCTGCCGCCGTCGGATGTCGTTGCTGTGCCGGTGCGGATCGACTCGACATCGACGACGTCCGTGACGCCGACGATGGTCACGGTGATCGACGTCCGGGAGCTCTCAACCTCGATCCGAATCGGCCAGTCCGTGGTGTTGCGGAACTTCACATCGGGTGACTCCCACCCGAGCGTCGCCTCGCGTCCCATCGGATACCGGGAGAACCAGATCGAGTGTGGCCGGTGCTCGATGTCCTCGAGACCGGCGAAGAACACGGCGTTGTAGAGCGTCGTGGCGAACTGGCTCGTGCCCCCTCCGATGTTCGCGGGGTGATCGCAGCAATACAGCTCACCTCCGATGATCGCGCCAGCTCGGACATATCCCTTTGCTTCGGTCCGCTGGCCCACGTACTCGTTGATCGAGAAGATCTCGCCGGACTCGACGACGGCACCGTCGACCGTGTCACCGATCAGCCGGATGTTGGTGACACGGCATGGATCGGAGCATCGGTCGTAGTACGTGGTGAAGCTGCCGATGGGCTCTGGCGGGTCGGGAACCTCCTTGGGGGTCAACCCGAGTGCCCGACCGAGGAAGACAGCCATGTGCTTTCGCAGCATGTCGTCGTTCGGGCAGAAGAGGCCCTCTCCGCATCCGGTGCTGATACCGGCGTCGGCGATCCGGGAGATGTCTCCCTCGAACACCGACGTGTCGTCATCGGTGAACCGCTCGGTGTCCACGTCGCCCTCGTAGCCCCACGCCCGGGCGATGAACGCAGCCATCTGCCCGCGGGTGACGATCTGATCCGGGCAGTATTCGTCGTTGTCCGGTGGGTTGCATCCCCTGGTGATGCCTGCCGCGTACAGGGCGGCGATGCTGTTCACGTGGACGGATTCGAGCGTGTCCGTGAAGGGATTGTCCTCAGCCGGAGGGAGATTGAGGGCTCGGACGAAGAAGGACGCCATCTGCGCACGGGTCACGCCGCGTTCGGGACAGAATCGATCGTTGGCAGGGGGATTGCAGCCGAGCGTCACCCGAACCTCGGCGATCGCTTCGATGTAGCCCTCTTCCGGCAGGCGATCATCGTCCGTGAACGTGCCGCCCGGCGGGAGCGGAGGGATCTCCGGTGACTCCGGTGGTGGCTCGGTTGGTGGCTCGGTTGGTGGATCGCTCGGCGGCTCGGTTGGCGGCTCCTGCTGAGGAGGGGGCTCTTGGGCGTGGGCGGTGACGCCGAGCAGCAGCACGCTGACGAGCAGACCGAGGAGAACGGCGATGCGGAGCGATCTTCCCACGCCGGGATTATGCCGCACGAGGCCCGCTATCGGGTGTTCCGCGGTGCGGAAGGACCCGTCAGATGCCGAGCCAGTAGGCGACCTCTTCGCTGAACTCGATGTTCTCGGGGCAGAGATAGAAGGGTGCTGCGGAGAACACCGCGCCGAACGCAGCTGCATCGGCCGAGTCCAGCTCGGACAGCGTCTCATTCCACACGACGCGAACGGCGAAGACGGGACTCCGGTCCTGTTCGATCAAACGCTCGAGGTCGTAGCAGACGCTGTCGGCCACCCAGAGGATCGTGGAGCGGGATCCCATGCCCACACCGGATTCGGCGAGACCGGCGAGTAGCGCCTCTCGATCCTCTTCGGTCCCGTAGACCGGGAGCGGGTCCGGCCGATCGGACTCGGCGATCAACGCCGCCGAAGGATCGCCGCCCGTTGGGTCTTGTCCGGCGGAACCCGTCGTGGTGGAGGTGAGGCCGTTCGCCGATGTCGTGGATGAGGTCCCGTCTGTTGCAGACGCCTGTTCGGCCGTCGCATCGGGCGCGGTTGCCCGGCCGAGGAAGAAAGCGCCGACGAGCAGCACGAGTGCGCCGGCGCCGATGAGGATCAGGGTTCGCGTGTCGAGATTGGCCATGCGCCGATGGTACGGCGCCCTCTGTCACAGCGATCTACACCGTGCTGCGGTAGACGTCGACGACCTCGGAGGATGGCCCGATGGCCCTGATCCTGCCTGCCTCGAAGTACGCCGCTCGATCGCAGAACTCCTCGACACGGGGGAGAGCGTGGCTCACGAACACGATCGTTCCCGCGTCGTCGAGGAGTTGCCGCATGGTCTCCATGCTCTTCTCCCTGAACGACTCGTCGCCGACAGCGAGCACCTCATCGAGGAGGAGGATGTTCGGGCGGATGGCCATCGCCACCGAGAAGGCCAGGCGGGAGAACATGCCGGATGAGTATGTCTTCACCGGGCGCTCGATCGCCTCGCCCAGGTCGGCATAATCGACGATCGAGTCGAAGCGCTCGTCGATCTCGGACTTTCTCAGGCCTGCTGCCAATCCACCGAGATACACGTTGCGCCGCCCTGATAGCTCCGTCTTCATCCCGAGACCGAGCGAGAGCAAGGTCGAGGTCTTTCCGTACACGTTGACGGTGCCGGTGTTCGGTTTGAGGGTCTTGGCCATCACCTTGAGGAGGGTGCTCTTGCCAGCGCCGTTTCGCCCGATGATGCCGAAGGCCTCACCCTTGTAGATGTCCAGCGACACGTCGTCGAGCGCCACGATCTCCTGCTTCTCGCGATGGCGGAACGTCCCGACGGACCGGCGGAGAGTGGGGTTCCGATCTGCGAGTGGCCGGAAGGTCACCGACACATCCTTGATGGAGATCGCCGGTTGCGTCACAGGTACCGCGCCATCTTGCCCTCGAACCGCACAAAGGCGCTGATCGCCAAGCCGGCCACGACGAGGGCCCACAGGGCCGACAACACGAGATCGGTGGGCTCGAACGGATAGCCGAGCAGCGCCGATCGATAGAGCGCGAGGATCGGCACCATCGGATTGAGATTGGCGATGAAGGCCCACCCCTCGGGGAGCTTCTCGTCGTAGAGGTCGGCCGAGTACAGGATCGGGGACAGGTAGAGCCAGATTCGGAGCAGGTGCGGCACGAGGTTGAGGATGTCACGGAACGGCACGGCGAGCCGCGCCGTCAGCGATGCCAGCCCGAGGTTGAAGATCGACTGGATCACGAATGCGATGGGGAAGAGCACGAGGAATTGCCATCCAGGCCAGTATCCGAACAGCGGGCCGATGATGAGGTAGAGCACGGGTATCGAGACGAGGAAGCCCACGGCCGTCTCCATGACGGCCGTGATCGGCATGATGAGGCGGGGAAACTGGAGGTTCACCAGCATCTTGGTGTTCGCGATGATCGAGTTCGCCCCGGACGTGATCGCCGTCGACGTGTAGTAGAACACGAAGATGCCCGACAGCAGGTACGAAAGGTCCCGGGACACGTCGAGGATGACGCCGAACACCAGCCAGTAGACGAGGCCCATGAGGAGGGGGTTGATGACCCACCACATGAGCCCGAGGGCGGTGGACGCGTTCCGTGACCTCAAGTTTCCGAGGGCCATGTACCACGCGAACTCGCGTCGAGACCACAGCGCATCGGCGTAGTTCGAAACTGCCTTGGAGATCCGTGTGGACTGGGTCTGACTCGTCACAACCGGCGCAAGTCTATGTCATGGGTTCGCAGAGAGCGTGCCACCGGAGGTCCGAAGCACGGGGCGTCGCGGATCCTCACGGATAGCGGTAGACCGCTCCATCGCCGATCTTGTCGTACGGATCCGGCACGACGGCGATGGGTGGCTGATCGGCGGCTTCGACCTCGGCGAGCAGTTCTTGTCCCGTCGGCTGGCGCTTCCCATTGTCGAAGACGGCCAGATACGCCGGTCTCGACTCGGGGACGGGGCGGGTGAAACCGAACGTCGAGCACGCGGCGTACCACGTGAGCTGGGGGATGTAGGTGGAGCGGATGGTGCATTCGCTTGCACCGGCATCGTTGCGGGCCACGGTGGCAGCTTCGACGAGGACGCCACGAGCATCGGTGAGGTCCGCCAATCCCGGCGACACATGACGGACGGCTGCCGCGAACCCGACAGCCAGGACGACGGCTGCGACGGCAGCCGAAACTGCTCGCCAGCGGCTTCTCAGTCCGGTCCACACCACCGTGCCGGCTCGTGCCCCGGTCAACATCATGAGCATGAGCGGCAGGTAGACGAAGCGAGGTTCGCCGTGGGTGAACGCTCCGAGGGCGAAGGTGAGCACGATCGCAGTGATCACGAGATAGGCAACGGTTCGCACCTCCGCACCGAAGCCATGTCCGTCGCGTCGGGCGGCGGCCACGACGAAGACCAGGTATCCGACTGCGATTGCGAGCAGCGCCGTTCCGAGGGGGCCCGCAAGCGACGATGGCAGCCAGCGGAGATAGTCGGCGAGGCCACCCCCGCCGCCACCCACCGATGTGCGCGCCGACTGGAAGACCCCGATCGGGCTCCCGGTCTCGTCGATTGCGAACCAGAAGTGGGGGAGGAGGAGGGCCACAAAGGTGATCGCGGTGACGATCAGCTGCTTCGTCATGTCCCCGAGTCTGCGCCACCAGATGGCAGCTGCCACCACCGCGATGATCGCAAGGCCCAGTGCCGATCCGTACCGGAGGTAGTACGCGAGGGCACCCAGTGGGGCCGCCGTGACGATCCACCAGCCGTTCGGCTTGCGCTCGAACTGGTACCAGACGGCGAGCATGGCAGCGAGCAGCAGGCCAGCCGAGCCGACATCGTTCAGGAACTCGGTCGCCCGCCGCAGGAAGGATTCGGTACCGACGAACACCGCCGTGCCGATCGTCGCTGACAGGCGGTCGTACATGATCCGGCCGGCGAACCACATGGATGCAATCGTTGCCAGGGACAACACGACGGCTGCGGATCGAAAGGCGGCCTCGGTCGAGGAAACCTGCAGCACCAGCCAGCCGATCACTGACATCCCGATCGGTCGGTAGATCGCCCATCCCGTCGTCGGCGTGTCCTCGATCCACGATCGGGCCTTGAGGGCGTAGATCGACTCGTCGTGGCCGAATGGGCCGTCCGGCAGGACGACTGCGAGCCCGGCACCCAGGGCGATCACTCCGATGGCGGCCATGACGGCGTCGAGCCGAGCGAATGGTCGGCTGGAGGGAGGCAGAAAGGTCCAGCCTTGCGACGCAAGTGATCGGCTGAAGCGCGTGATGCGCCCGTCCGATGCCAGCCAGTGGCCGACGGGTCGGGCGCACAGGATCACGGCGATCGAGATACCCGCGACGGTCAGCTCGACCCAGCCGACATCGCCGCCCATCACGGCGCTTGCGCCAGCAGCCAATGCAGCCACGACCCCAGTCGCCGCAATGCCTCGGGTGAGCAAGGGCCCGAGCCGATCGGGATCCTCGTCGAGGTGCACACGCGTCGCCAGGACGATCGTTGCGCCCATGGCCACGAGGAGTGCGAGCACCACGAGCGAAACCTTGGCCGACGAACGTCCCCTCAGGAGAACGGGAATGGCCACGACGACGCTCGTGGCGGTGAGCAGGAGGACGGCGCTCATGGACGATGCGAGGGCTGCTGCGAGGATCGACGGCGACTTCGAGTCGACGGATGTGGTCACGCGGAGAAGGTACGGAGGTACTCGATGGTGCGGTCGAGGCCATTGTCGAGGTCGGTCGTCGGCCGCCAATTGAGCGCTTCAGCGGCTCGCGTGATGTCCGGACGGCGCACCAGCGGGTCGCTCTGGGGCAGGGGCCGGTAGTCGCGGCCCGTGTGCTGGATCTTGGATGCCACGATGTCGGCAAACTCGTTGATCGTGATCTCACGGGGATTGCCAAGGTTCACCGGTCGCCGTTCGCCTGCCTCCACGAGACGCACGAGTCCGTCGACGAGATCCGAGACGTAGCAGAACGAGCGGGTCTGGCTCCCGTCGCCGTAGATCGTCAAGGGCTCGCCGCGCAGGGCCTGCATGACGAAGTTCGTGACCACGCGACCGTCCTCGGGATCCATTCCCGGTCCGTACGTGTTGAAGATCCTCGCCACCCTCGAATCCGGCACTCGGTTCGTGCGCTCGAATGCATATACGAGTGCTTCGCCGTATCGCTTCGCCTCGTCGTAGCACGCCCTGGGCGATTCGACATCGACGTTGCCCGCGTACGTCTCATCCTGCGGGTTGACGAGCGGGTCGCCATAGATCTCCGATGTCGAGGCGAACAGGAACACCGCCTCATCACTCTCGGCGCGTTCGAGCATGATGCGTGTGCCTTCGGAGCTGGCGCGAAGCGTCCCGATCGGATCGGCGAGGTAGCGAGGGGGTGAAGCGACACTTGCGAGGTGGTAGATCACGTCGAAACGACCGTCGAGGGCAGGCGGGGAGACGACGTCACCCTCGACGTATGTGGCCTCGGGATGATCTGGCATCGGGCTCGATGACGATCGGTTGTCGAGCACGACGACCTCTTCGCCGCGAGAGAGCAACCGCGCCACGAGGTGATGGCCGATGAAGCCAGCGCCGCCGGTGACGAGGGTTCTCACCGACCGACACCGGCATATCGCATGCCGATTCGCCTCATCGCCTCCGGGTCGAGGACGTTGCGCGCGTCGACGATGGCGTTACCACGCATCTCGTCACGGACCCGGCCCATGTCCACCGATGCGAATTGAGGCCATTCGGTGGCGATCAAGAGGACGTCGGCGTCTTTCGTGGCCTCGACGGGATCGCTGACGATCTCGAGCTCGTCGATCGGCGTCGTCGTCACCGCGGGATCGTAGGCAACGACCTGGATCCCGCGATCGATGAGGCTCTGGACGATCTTGAGAGCAGGGGATTCCCGCGTGTCGTCAGTCCCCGCTTTGAACGACAGGCCCCAGGCGGCGACCTTTGCATCACCGTCTCCGTCGAGGGAGCTCACCACCTTGTCGACGATGCGGCGGAGCTGCATCTCGTTGACGTCGATGACCCCCTTGAGGAGTTTGAAGTCATACCCGGCACTGTCAGCGATGGCCACGAGCGCCCGCGTGTCCTTCGGGAAACACGATCCGCCGTAACCGGGTCCCGGGTTGAGGAAGTGAAAGCCGATGCGACGGTCGTAGCCCATGCCCTCGATCACCGCCTCGGCATCGGCACCGACGTGCTCACACACGTTGGCCAGCGCGTTGGCGAACGTGATGCGCGTGGCGAGGTAGGCGTTCGAGGCGTACTTGATCATCTCTGAGGACTCGGGGTCGGTCGCCAGCACCGGCGCCTGCAGGCCTCGGTACATCTCGATCAGCCGTTCGGTGGCCTGCTGGTTGCGCGACCCGATGACGATGCGGTCCGGGTGGAAGAAGTCCCCGACGGCACTTCCCTCACGGAGGAACTCGGGATTGGACACCACCGTTGCTCGGGCGCCCCGGTCCTCCAGGAACTGCTGGAATCTCGCAACCGATCCCACGGGCACCGTCGACTTGGTGACGACGACGACGTCCTGCCTCAGCGCGTCGGTGAGGCCTTCGAGGGCGCGCTCGATCGCAGCGAGGTCAGCAGAACCGTCTGCAGCGGGAGGCGTGGGGAGGGCCAGGATGACGATCTCGGCTTCGCTCACTGCCTCTCGGTTGTCGACGTGGAACGAGAGGAGCCCATTGGCGATGCCCTCCGACGTCAACCGCTCGAGATCGGCTTCGTAGAAGGGGACGCGCCCCTCCGAGAGCAGGGCCACCTTCTCGGGATCGATCTCGCCCACCCGAACGGTGTGGCCGAGCGCGGCGAGCCCCGCACCCGTCACGACACCCACGTACCCAGCTCCGATGACTCCGACGATCACAACGATTCCTCCACTGCTCGTCGGGAGCATACGTGTCTCTTCGTTCGTCTCCGGTCTCTCTTGCGGCCCGGCGGCGTGCAGAATGGTCCCCGTGAAGCTCTCCGTGGTCATCCCCGTGTTCAACGAGGTGTCGACGATCGACGCCATCGTCGATGCCGTCCTCGCGGCGGACGTCGGCGACCTCGAGGTGATCATCGTGGATGATCACTCGACGGATGGCACGCGTGAGGTCCTGGCCGGCTCCATCGAGGGCCGCGTCGACACCGTCCTGTATCACGACGTGAATCGCGGGAAGGGAGCGGCGTTGCGCACCGGATTCGCCCATGTGACCGGCGATGTCGTCGTGGTCCAGGATGCGGATCTCGAATACGACCCGCAGGAGTACTCGCTGCTGCTCGACCCGATTCGCCAGGACAAGGCGGACGTGGTGTACGGCTCGCGCTTCATGGGCGGAGGGCCGCACCGGGTGGTGTACTTCTGGCACATGGTGGGCAACCGCTTCTTGACGTTGCTGTCGAACATGGCCACGAATCTCAACCTGACCGACATGGAGACGTGCTACAAGATGATGCGCCGGGAGGTCATCGAATCCATCGAGCTGCACGAGGATCGTTTCGGGGTCGAGCCTGAGCTCACGGCGAAGATCGCCCAAGGGAAGTGGCGGGTGTACGAAGTCGGGATCTCGTACTACGGCCGCACCTACGAAGAGGGCAAGAAGATCGGCTGGAAGGACGGCTTCCGTGCGATCTACGCCATTGCTCGCTACAACGTGTTCCAGCGGTCGCGACCGGGTCGAAGCTGAGGACCGGGGAGGCATCGTGCTCGAGATCACCGCCGAACACCTCGATGGCGTGCTCGAATTGCGAGCCCAGGTCTTCGGTGACGATCGTGGTCGATTTCTCGAGCTCGGGCGTGCGGACGAGTTGGCATCGTTTGGCATCCCGGAGCTCGTCCAGCTGAATCTCTCCGAGTCGAAGCGGGGCGTCCTGCGAGGCATTCACTACCAACTCCCACCGGCGGCCCAAGGCAAGCTCGTGACGGTGGTGCACGGCGCCGTGTGGGATGTGGCCGTGGACCTCCGGCGGAGCTCGCCGACATTCGGCCGATGGGCCGGGTTCGAGCTCTCGGAAGGAGCGGCCAACCTGGTGTACCTCCCTCCCGGCTTCGGTCATGGATTCGTCGTCACATCGCCTTCTGCCATCATGGTGTATCGGACGACGGCGGTCTTCGACGCCACCCTCGATCGAGCGGTCGCATTCGATGATCGGGAACTCGCGGTCAAGTGGCCAGATGTCGGCGCCGATTACCTCGTGAGCGCGAAGGACCGGGCCGCACCCGTGTTCGCCGAGGCTGAGTTGTTCGACTGACCGGGGCGACCGGCGGTCTCACTAGGGTTGAGCGAAGGAGGATCGGTGGCTGAGAAATACTTCGTCACGGGTGGGGCCGGCTTCATCGGATCGAACTTCGTCCGCATGCTGCTCGAGCGCGGTGAAGAGGTCACGAATCTCGACGCCCTCACGTACGCAGGCGTCGAGATGACGGTTGCCGAGCTCGATGCGTTCCCCAACCACCGATTCGTCAAAGGGGACATCCGCGATCGGGCGCTCGTCGACGACATCCTGGCGGGGCACGACGTGGTCGTGCACTTCGCAGCGGAAACCCACGTCGATCGATCCAT
>JASJCF010000057.1 GCA_030066265.1 Acidimicrobiia bacterium
TCGTCGAGTTCGTTCACTGCCGCTGCTGCCGGTTCGAGGGAGCCGGTGGCGGTGAGCAGCACCCGGTCTTCACCCCCGACGAGGGCGACGAGCTGGCGCCTCGTCCCCTCAGCCTGGATGACACCCTCGTCGATGATCCCGACGCGGTCGCACAGGCGCTCGGCCTCCTCCATGTAGTGCGTGGTGTAGAGCACAGCCATGCCCTCGCCCGCGAGACGCTCGACGCTCTCGAGGATGGCATTCCGCGACTGCGGGTCGACACCCACGGTGGGCTCGTCCAGGATCAACAGGGTGGGGCGATGCAGGAGGCCGATGCCGATGTTGAGCCGTCGCTGCATGCCCCCCGAGTACTCCTTGGCTCGGTCGCCGGCCCGGTCGGTGAGCCCGATGACGTCGAGGACCTCGTCGACGCGCTGGTCGAGCTCGTCGCCGCCGAGGCCGTAGAGCCTCCCGAAGAACTCGAGGTTCTCCTTGCCGGTGAGGTCCGGGTAGATGGCGAGCTCCTGAGGCACGAGCCCGATCAGCTTCTTGGTGTCGACGGTGGTGGTGGTCATCTCCTGATCGACGATGGTGACGCCGCCGGCGTCGGGTTCGAGCAGCCCGGCGATCATGGAGATGGTGGTGGTCTTGCCGGCCCCATTCGGTCCGAGCAGCCCGTAGGTCTCACCCTCGGCGACGCTGAAGCTGACACCGCCGACGGCCACGAGGTCGTCGAACCGCTTCTCCAGGTCGGTGACATCGAGCACGTGGTCGGTCATCTCGCCTTCGCTCCCCTAAGCATGGATTCCCCACCGCCATGCTACGCAACCCAATTGACTCCGCGCTCAGCTCCGATTCCCATTCTGGCGTCCCTCCATCCCAGATACGGGACCCAAGGACGCAAGAACCGAAGGACCTCATGCATTCTGGCGCTTCTCCGTCCCAGATACGGGACGCAGGGACGCAAGAAACGGTGTGGGTGCCCGTCTTCCAGATTGCCACTTTCGCGGCCGGAAGCGGACGGCTACGCTGCGTGGCAGGCGGAGGAAGGCTGAGAATGCTTGGGAATCTTGCGCGTCGACGCGCTCTCTGGATCATCGGACTGCTGGCAACCATCGTGCTCGCATCGTCGGCAGCGACAGCGGCCGACCACACGACCGATGTCATCCACATCGACATCGACGGGCGTTCTGCGACGCTCACGTACGGGGACACCGTCCAATCGCTCTCGACACCGCACACCCCGTGTCGCGTACCTGACGAGCAGCTCGATGGACCGGTGCTCGACCTGTCCGCATCGTCGTTCACCTGGAACGGTCACCCGGTGTCGGGTTACGTCGGTATCAAGAACAGCACCCTGGGCGTCAACCGAACCGGTCAAGGCAGCAGCCACTGGTGCAAGAAGATCGACTACCTCGGCCACGGCAGGACCGAATCACTCGACATCTCCTTGGCGGACGCACCCGCTTCGGACGGCAAGGTCATCAGCTCGGCAACGCTCAACCTCAAGGTGTGGCACTACGCCAAGGTCAAGATCGAGTTCTTCAGCGAGGGTCAGAAGGTCGGCGAGCAGGTCACGAGCCTGCATGCGGGATACCGCACCATCAACGCCAACCCAGGAGTCTTCTTCGATCACCTTCGCCTCAGCTCCAAGAAAGGATCGTTCGGTCTCCGATCGAGCAGCCTCCATCTCGAGGGCACGCTGGCCTCCGTCGAGATCGACGCACGCACCAACGCAACGGACAACCCAACGCTCGAGGCGCGCGACGACGGCGATATCACGCCCGACGATGTGCTGTGGACATATCTGATCACCAACACGGGCGATCAGGATCTCGTCTCCTTCACCCTCTCTGACCCGGCCGTGGAGGGAGCAATCGGTGGCGCCATCTCATGCGACGCAACCTCGATCGCATCCGGCGACTCTGTGACCTGCTCAGCGATGGGCACGGCAGAGCCGGGTCAGTTCACCAATACGGCGACCGTCGACGCCGTTGGCGAATTCGGCGACGAGGTTTCGGCATCTGACGGGTCGGGGTACTTCGGTTCGCTCCCGGGGGTCTCAGTCGTCAAGGCGACCAACGGCAGCCAGGCCTTCATCAACATCCCCGCCGGCGACCCGATCACGTGGACCTACGAAGTCACGAACACGGGCAACGGCGCGCTCTCGGACATCGCAGTCAGCGACGACCGCCTGGGAGAGGGCGCAGTGTCGTGTCCGCACTCCAGCCTCGCTGCAGGCGCGTCCATGACATGTTCGGCGTCCGGCGTCGCCGAGACGAGCGCCGAAGGCGTCAACTACGTCAACGTCGGGACGGTGACCGCATCGCCGCTCGTCGGCCCCCAGATCACGGACTCGGACGACGCGTCGTACTTCGGGTTCGTCGCCCAGTTCGATGACGTCGACGTGACGGTCGATCCCGACGAGGAGCTCGTGGTTGCAGGCGATCCGCTCACATTCACGATCACGATCCGCAACGTCGGGAACACGCCGATCGAGAACGTGCGCGTCATCGAAGTCATCAACGGTGAGGAGCAAGAGTCTCCCGTCTGCCTGTTCACCGTGATCGCGCCATTCAACGGAGAAGGCGGCGAGGAGATCTGCGAGTACAACACCAACGCCGGCGAGGGCCAAGAGGTCCGGGTCTTCCGGGTGATCGGGTCGGATCCGAACGAGAACAACACCGATCCCGAGGACAGCGCTCCGATTCCCGTGTTCGGCGGACTCGGGTGCGAGGAAACGCAGAACTCGGGCGGCCCGGGCCTGGATGACAACCCATTCGCCGGCTTCTTCAACGGCAGCAACAAGAACGCCGAGATCGTGGACGACTGTGCCGCTGCCGTCTCCGTCACCACGGACACCGAAGATGAGGGAGGGGTCCAGGTCGTCAACGTGGTTCCCGCCGGTGGACTGTCGTTCAACGGGGCGACTGGGCTCCTGACGGTGTACTGGGATGCCGCACCGCGCGACCTCCTTCCGATCGCCAGGACCAAGCAGGTCCCTCTGAACCCGGATGGAACTCCCACCGGCGCCCCGGCAACGGTGATTCCGTGGTGCAACGACATTGTCGGGATCACGGACTCGCCGGACGGGGATGGCAACTTCGGTCTCCAGCCCGCTGATGCCGTGTACTCGTCGGCGACGGACGGTGGAGACATCTGCCTGGTGCGGCAGAGCACGGAGGTCGTGGACTTCTTCGGTGTGTTTGCGACGCAGACGACTGAGGTGTTCTACATCTACAACGACCCGAGGCTGATCCGCTAGCGGTCGATCACGAGGCCGAGGCTCGGAACCCTTCGCACCCCGAGGGTGCGGAGGGTTGCCGTGGCCTCGGCCACCGTCTGATCGTCAACCATCGCCGGCTCGGCGTTGGATAACGCCAATATGGCGAGGGCGGCCTCGAAGGTCTCACCGAGATCGAGTGCCGCCTTGTGCGCAGCGTCGAAGGCCTCGATCGACTCCCTGCGGCGACCGCTTGCATCCAGCACGGAAGCGCTGATCCGCAGGTGGAGCGGCGCGAAGAACTCCTGGAAGTCCGCGGGTGCGGTGCTCCGAGCTTCGTCGAGGATCGCGAGTGCGGACTCGGGGTCACCGGATCGGCATACGGCATCCGCCAGTCGGATCGACGCCTCATAGACGTACTCGTCGAGGCCGAGACCTCGAGACAGGTCGATTGCGGACCGCAGGTAACGCTCGGCGAGCTCCTGGTCACCCCTCTGGCCGTGCATGCGCCCGAGGAGCACGTCGACAAAGGCGACACCTTCGGAGAAGTCCGAGGCCACATACGTCCGCCGTGCGGTGACCAGCGGCTCCTCCGCCTCATCGAAGCGACCCTGATTGACGAGGACCTCACCGATGTTGGCTGCCGTCTCTGCAGCGTTCACGTTGTTCCCGAGCTTCTCGAGCGACGCGCGCCCTTCCTCGTAGCGCTCGAGAGCTCCCGTCCAGTCTCCGCGCCAGTAGTCGTACGCGCCCAGGTTGGCGGCCGTGGCTGCCTCATCGCCGAGCATCCCGGAAGTGCGATATATCTCGAGAGATCGCTCGGAGTGCACCGCCTCATCGACGCGGCCCAGCATGACCAGCGCATAGTCCATGACCCGATACGCACGGGCGGCCGCGAGATCGTCGCCAACCGTCTCAGCAGCGTCGACGGCCTCCGCCGCTACTTCGAGCGCCGCTCGCGGGTTCTGCTGGGCCTGACGGATCGTGGCGGCGAGTGCCAACGCACGCGCATCCAAGAATGCGCGACGGCTCCCATTCGCCTCGCTTGCCGCCCGCCGGGCCCGTGTGACATCCGACAGCGCTGGGGCGAACCTCCCTGCCCGCTCTTTCGCCCGGGCTCTGCGGAGCAACACACCCGCCGTCGCCTCCGGATCGTCTCTCGTCAACAGGGTCGCCCTGCGATACGCCTCGAGCGAACCTGAGAAGTCGCCCGCACGCTCCCGAACATCCCCCAGCTTGATGAGGACGTCCCGCCGGTCGTCGTCGGTGACGAGCTCGAGCCTCCTTGCTGCGTCGATGGCGCGCTCGTATTGGGTTGCAGCCTCGACGTTGGCATAGAGCTCCATGTTGCGGTCGCCGGCCATGGTGCAGAATCGCCATGCGCTGTCAGCGTCACCCCCGAGGTAGAAGTGGAGGCCCAGGATGTCCGCAACGGACTCCTCCAAGCCGCGGGAACGGTTCAGGACGAGCGCCCCCGCCCGGAGGTGGAGCTCCTTGCGACGCCGATAGGACAGGCCTTCGTATGCGACGTCGCGCACCAGGGCGTGGCGGAACTGGAGCCGGTCCGCACCGTCATCCTCGAGGAACGCATTCAGCGTTTCGCGAGTGGCAGGATCGAGATCCAAGCCCTGCGACTTGATCAGCTCCCGCGCAACCGAGGTGCGGAAACTCCGGCCCAACACCGAGACGTACTGGAGGGTGCGCCGAGCGAGCGGTTCGAGGCTGTCGATCTGGCTGCCGATGACTCCATCGAGCGACGTGGGCAGCGACGACACCTCGCCCGTCTCACGAACCATCGCCACGAGTTCCTCAGCGAACAGGGGGCTCCCACCGGCCCGGTCGACGACGGCATTGACCACGTCAGGCCGGAAGGGGGCTGACTCCGTGGCCGCATGAACGAGGGCCTCGACAGCGTCGGGATCCAACGGCTGGAGATCCATCTCCTCGCGGTTCCCGGAACGCGGTTCGCGGGTGGTGGTGATCACCAGCCACGGTCGCTCGGACGTCTCCACCTCGAGCCGGGTCACGAGGGCCTCGGTG
Source organism: Acidimicrobiia bacterium (assembly GCA_030066265.1). Taxonomy (GTDB): domain Bacteria; phylum Actinomycetota; class Acidimicrobiia; order Spongiisociales; family UBA5794; genus SZUA-442. The sequence continues at coordinate 5,243 of JASJCF010000057.1, forward strand.
GCTGCGTCCGCCCAATGCATGTCCTCGGCTACGACGATCAGGCCGGGCTCATCGAGCGATCCGAGCAGCTCGCCGAGGATGTCTGCCGTTCGCTCCTGGCGGAAGCGGCCCTCGATGGCGCGGGTCTCTTCAGTCGGCGGCATGTCGATGTGGGCCACGTCGGCGAGCAAGGGGGCGAATGGCTCGAGCTGCGGGGCGAGCCTGCGGATGCCGGCAAGCAGGTCGATGACCATCTGTTCGTTGCTGCCGCGCTCAATGCCGAGCAGCTCGCGAATCGGGTCTCGGAAGGGCCGATATGGGTTGGCAGAGCCGTATGGCTCGGCACGGACCTCGAGGATCCGAGTGTCACTGCCACGTATGACTTCATCGACCAGCCTGGTCTTGCCGATTCCCGTGGGTCCCGAGACGGCGACCGATGCTCCGGTGCCTGCCTCGATCCCTCGAACGAGTTCCCGGAGCTTGCTGACCTCGACTTCACGTCCGACGAACGGGCCTTGTGCCGAGGAGTCGATGGAGCGAGAACCGATCTCGTGTGAGATGGAGAGGGCTCGAACCGGTTGGGTCTTTCCCTTGACGTGGAAGGGCTCGACTTCCTCCGTCTCGTAGACCGTCCGTGACTGGGAAACGACGGCTGGCGCAGCGAGGATCGCACCCGGCGCGGATGCCGCCATCATCCGGGCGGCGAGGTTCACGGTGTCACCCATCACCGTGTAGGTGGAGCGCTCGCCCGACCCGACCTCACCGCAGAAGACGTGGCCCCGGTTGACACCGATCTTGAGGTCGAACGGTGTCGTGAAGTCGGCGACCTGCCGTGCAACGCGGAGGGCCCTGCCGTTCTCGTCGACCTGCGTGGTCGGCACGCCCGATACCAGGATCACCTTGCATGCGTTGGCATCCACATCCGTGGCGAGGAAGGTGACGCCCTCGGCGTCGGCGAGCTTGGTGATGTTGGCGACGAGTTCCTGGAGAGCCCTCGCCGTTGAAGCAGGGTCTGTGTTCTCGACGTGGTCATCGATACCGACCACCTTGACGAACGAGACGGTCGCCAAACGGTGCTCGGGCTCCGGCGCCCCGGCAGCCAGGTGGGTGCGCAGCGCCGTTGGCACATACGCAGAGGCTGTGGCGGTGTCGTCGCCGAAGAACGCCGGGACTCCGCATGCTGCAACATGGCTCTTGCGCCAGCGCAGGATCCATCCCCGCCCCTTCCGGGCCGCAGCGGCACCTTCCGGGAGCAAGGCTCTTGTCTCGTTGCTGATGACGATCTCACCGGCGTCCGCCGTGCCCTCCATCTCCGTGACCGCCGTCACCGTCGGCCCGGCAACGATCAACTCCCGGTGGGTCCCTTCGGGCGTGAACAGCAGCACTGAGCCCGAATGGAGCCCCACGGACATGCGCAGGGCCACCTTGCCGACCGAGGTCGGGATGTCGGCGGCCTTGCGCAGAGCGGCGCGCATCTCCACGGCGGCGCATGCGGCCTGGATGGCGTGCTCGGGCCCCTCGAAGAGCAAGAGGAGGGCGTCACCCCCGAACTTGAGGAGGGTGCCTCCACGCTGTGCGACCAGATCGAGCATGTCCCCGAAGACTCGGCTCAACACCTCGGTGAGCTCCTCAGCGCCCACTCGCCCCTTCGCTGCGAGGCGTTCGGACAGGGCGGTGAAGCCGGAGATGTCGATGAAGCAGAGAGTTCCGTCTATCGACGACCAGATCTCGTCGTCGCGCTCGAGGCGCGCAAGAACGCGGACGGGTACGAACCGATCAAGCTCGGTCGTGGTCGCCACGTTTGCCTTCCTCCGCTGCTGGCGACCCTATCGGGCGGACAGACCACCGGCAACGGTGTTGGGATTCTGGCGTCCCTGTGTCCCAGATACGGGATGGAAGGACGCAAGAACAGAAGACCATGTGGATTCTTGCGTCCCTCAGTCCCAGATACGGGATGAAGGGACGCAAGAACGGCATGGGCTGGAGCGAGGCGACCTCATGCCCTACACCGGGAGCGTGCTCGCCTCCAGAGCCTCCACGGTGTGCTGGTAGCCCGTCTCCATGATCTGCTCCCACGAGGCGAAGTCGAGGAAGCCGTACTCGGCGACGGACGGTCGAATGACCAGGTCCGCATCGATGTCCTTGGCAGCACCGGAGATCGTCGAGGCTGCGATCAGTGTCTCGATGATGCCGGGAATCTCCATCCCGTCTCGCCACGGCGCCGCTCGATGGCGGGCGACCTTCCAGCCCGAGACGAAACCGGAATCCGGGATGTCGGCGGACGGGAGAGCGCTTGGCGCCTTCAAGTCGATCGCAATCATGCGCGCCGGCGCGAAGACCGAGCGCATGACCGACGTCGGCACGTTGTCGAGCACACCGCCGTCGACGAGGACATGCCCATCCGATGACCGCATCGGCGGAAAGATTCCGGGGATCGCGACGCTGGCACGGACTGCCTCCCACACCGGCCCCCTGCGGTGGACGTGCACGTCACCCTCGGTGAGATCGGCGCTCACGCAGAAGAACTCCATCCAGAGGTCCCGGATGTCGATGTCGCCATATCCCTCGTGCATCGCGGTGCTGAGCCTCCGGCCCTTGGCGATCGACACCGTGGGCAGCGTCGAGTCGACGATGCTGCCCCGGTCGAAGGTGACCCAGCGAAGCAGCTCGATCATCCCATCGAGGTCGAGACCCATCGCCACGGTGGACGCCACCGACGCCCCGATGCTCGTCCCACCGACGTGATCGATCGGAATGCCCGCCTCCTGGAACGCCCTCACAGCGCCAAGGTGAGCAAACCCACGAGCGCCACCGCCACCGAACACCACCCCGACACTGGAACCACGCACGATGCGAGCCACCCGGGCGATGTCGTCAGACGATCCGCGGCGGATGTGGTGGTAGCGCCCGCACGGACGAAGGGAGAGCACCTCGGCGGTTGCCGTGGGCTGCGTGGCGTCGTGCACGAGCACCAGCTGCACGCTGTCGCCTCCTGCGGTCTCGAGGTCCTGCTCGTAGTCGCCGTACTCCCTGAGCGAATCCGCATAGCCGACGAGGAGGCCGACGTCGGATTGGCGGCGACACAACTCCGTCCATTCGGCATTGCCCGTTTCGCCGATGAGCACCACGACGTCGTTGCGATCTTCGACATGGTGCAGGTACTCGGCGATGGCTGCCGTGGTGGCGTCGTCGCCGAGGTCGCGCCGGGCCCGTTCGGCGGAAACGGCTTCGACCGACACCTGCGAACCCGCATCCTGTTGCTGCAGGGCCGTGGCAAATCCGGAAGCGAACTCGTAGTGCGCAGGACGCTCACCGGCTGGAAGGACGGCGATCACCGTCCTCGTGCCCTCGGGTTGCATGTCATGGATCGACTGGTTGAGTCGACCCATCACGGTTCGGGTCATGTCGAGGAGCACCGAGGGATGATCCACCATGATCGTGCGGAAGTCGTCTGCGCCGATGCACATCAGCGCGGAGTCTCGGCGAGCTCTCACCGAGGCCGACCGAGGCTCCTCGGTCATGAGCGCCATCTCGCCGACCACGTCGCCGGGACCCACCGTGTTGACGGTCTTCTGGCCTCCGTTGCTCGTCCGAGTGAGCACGTCGAGACGTCCAGCGATGATGACGAAGGCCTCGTCGCCGGGTTCTCCTTCGATCATCACGGCATCACCGGCCGTCACCATGCGCACCGTTGCACACTGTGCGACCGCAGCGAGGGCGTCGTCAGCGAGGCGGGAGAACACCGGACTCGCCCGCAGGTGGCGGACGACATCGTCCCCTGACCACTCCACATGTTCGACCGTCACCGGTACCGCCTTCCTCCGGCAGGCAACCTAGTTGCCGACCGGCGGACCCGATTTGGCCGTGGGTAGGGGACGGTGACGAGCATCAGCGGTCGAGCACCGCTTCGTTCTCCGCTGCCCGGGCGGCAGCCGCATCTTCTACGACGATCCTGGCTTCAGGCACCGTCGCCATCAGTTGACTGAAGGACCTGCGGTCGAGACGCAGCAGGGTCGTTGCTCCCCGTGCGCGGATGCTGGCATTCCGTCGGTTGCTCGAAAGCAATGCCATCTCACCGAAGAAGTCCCCGTCCTCGAGCCATGCGACGGACTCCTCATCATGCGTACCGAGGCCGCGCACCACTTCGACGGCTCCCCGTGCGATCACATAGAAGGAATCGCCCTGCTCACCCTCTTTGAACACGACCTCGCCGGCGTCGACGTACTGCGACTCGAACACGGCGGCGAGATCGGACAGGACGTCGTCGTCGAGGTCGGCGAACACCGGAATGCCCTTGAGACGATCGGCATGCACTCGCGCTGAAAGGCCGTTGGCGCTGACGTCGAACCCGTGCTGCTTCGTCCACATGCCTGCGAAGAGACCCTCAGCAGCCAGCAATGCCTCGAACGTCCCCGTCTCCACGACGACACCGTCGTCGATGACCACGATGAGGTCGGCGGTCTTGACCGATTCGAGCCGGTGCGTGACCGACACGATGGACCGTCCCTCTCGCAGGTGCTCGATCTGGCCCATCAGCTCGGACTCGGATGACGGATCGAGGCCCGAAGCCACCTCGTCGAGTAGCAGCAACTCCGGGTTGCGGAGGAGGGCACGTGCGATACCGACTCGCTGGGCCTCGCCGGCAGAGAGGGTCACTCCGCCAGGGCCCAGGTCGGCCTCGATCCCTCCGGGGAGCCGCTCAACGATGTGCCCGAGCCCGGCCTCGGACACGGCCCGATCGAGGTCGTCTGGAGAGAAGCCGTTCCCTCCCAACGTGAGGTTCTCATGCAGGGACGCCTCGAACAGCACCGTGTCCTGGAAGGCGATCCCGATCCGGCGACGCATGTCATCCAGATCGACCTGCGCGAGGTCGACCCCGGCCACCGTCACCGAGCCCGACTCGAGCCCGTAGAGGTTCAGGATCACGTTGAGCAGGCTGCTCTTCCCCGCCCCGTTCGACCCGACGATTGCGATGTAGGACTCACCTGGCAAGTCGATGGATACCCGGTCGAGCTGCGGCTCCTGGTCCTCTCGATACCGGAACACAACCTCGTGGAGGCGGATGGGACCCGACATCGCCGGTGCCGGCTTCGTGCCGGTGTGATCGGGTGCCACCTCCTCGGCGAGTAGTGCGTCGATGCGGCGGATGCCCGCCTCCGACTGCTTGACCGACGGAAACACGTCCATCCCGAGAACCGATGCCTGGTAGGCGAACTCGGTGAGGATGGCTGCGAAGGCAGCGAAGCTGCCGGGGTCGAGGTCACCGGAGAAGGCGAGAACGGCTCCGGCCACGATGATCGCGAGCTTCGTGAACTCGACCGCGTACTCGGCGATGACCATCTCCAGGGCGATTCGCCGCTCCGCCTTCTCCGAGGAATCCCGCAGGGCTGCGATACGGTCCATGAAGCGACGACGGGACTGGCCGTTGAGGGCGTAGGCACGGATGATCCGCTGCGCACGAAGGTTGCTGGATACCTCCCCGAGCACATCCGCAATGTGCTGCTTCTCGGCATCGAGCGAATCTGCGGACTTCGGCGCGAATCGGTAGACGAGCCAAATGACGAGCGGGATCCCGATCACGGCGATGAGAGCGAGACGGGGCTCGAGGATGAACATGACCGGGATGTAGAGGGCCATCGCGGTGATGGCGCGAAGCCCGATGAGCGGCGTGCGGATGACTCCGCGCGACAGCTGGGCGATGTCGGACGAGAAGTGGGCCATGAGGTCCCCGGTGGCCGCCCTGTCGTAGAAGCTCATGGGCAGCCGCTGGAGGTGCGAGAAGACAGCTAGTCGCACGTCGGCGATGATGTCCGCGGTCGCCCGTGCCGTCAGCCGTGCGGCAACGAGCCCGGCGACCAGAGACACGGCGAACCCGATCAGCAGGAACCCGGCGATGGTCCACGCCGACGTGTCCGGGTCGGGTTCGATGACCTGATCGATGACGAACTTGATCGCCATCGCCAGGACGACCGTGAACACCGCGCGAAGCATCATCGTCACCACGAGGCCGAGACCGAGCGCTCGATGAGGCTTCCAGAACTGGAGTATGCGGCGAGAGGTGGAGAGCATCAGTCGTCCCGGCAGATGTTGGAAGCAACCTACTCACCTGCCGCTTCGCGACGCGCGGGCCGTGCGCTACTCCGTGTCCGGGGAGCGCCAGTACCTTTCGCCGGTGATCACGTTCCTGCAGGCCAACACCGACATCCAGGAGATCCTCAACCTCGATCTCCTTCTCAAGCAGCTTGCGCTAGCACTCGGCCTGGCGATGGTCCTGGGCAACGGATACGCGATCTACAAGAACCGCAAGGGGCAGAAGCCAAAGGACGAGGAGGGCGAGTTCCGCCCCGGCCGCGCCTACTGGCTCCTCGCCGTCGGGGTGCTCATCGCCCTCTGGGGAGGCATCAGCCTCATCGCCTGACCAGCCAATCCCGATCGTTCTTGCGTCCCTCCGTCCCAAATATGGGATGCATGGACGCAAGAATCGAAGACCGCATGGATTTCGGCGTCCCTCCGTCCCAGATACGGGACACACGGACGCAAGAACCGGGAAGCCGTGACGCGACGAGGGGGCGAACCGGCGGTCCGCCCCCTCGTTTTGTATGCAGTGTCTGCGCGTCTACGGGAGTTCGATGACCCGCCCTTCTCCTCCCACGGGGTATTGGGCCGCCGTGATCGAACCGGCAAGGCCGCCATCGACGACCGGCGCCTCGATGTAGTTGTTCAGCGCCTGCCAGTACGACACTCCCACAGGCACGAACGGAGCGCCTCGGAAGGGGTACTGATCTCCTCCACGGGCGAGGAAGTTGACGATGGCGATGTTGATCGGAGGACCTGCCTGCACAACCCCGCCAGTGACGATCGTGAGGCCAGCCGGCGTCCCGTCGTCGATCACCACCTCTTGGATGCGGGTACCGGGCGTCACGACGTTGCCCTCGTCGTCGAGCACCTGAGCTGTCCCGGAAGCGCTGTAAATGAACTCGAAACCAGCCACCTGGGCGAAGCGCCCTGTACCACCGGGGATATCAGTCGGCTGCGTCCGGGACACGGCGTTCTCGAGGATCTCTTTGAACTGGGTCCTCGGGATGTCAGGCACCACGGTGAGGAAGTTCGGGAACGGCACCATATCGAAGGTGTCGGCCGGACTCAGCGGCCCAGCAGGCACGATGATGTTGTTGCGGATGCCGCCGCCGTTCTGAATCGCAACGTCGGGTTGTGGCGCTCCGAAATCGCCAGCTACCTGCTTCGCTTGCCACAGCTGTGAGTCGGCGATCAGGTTGCCTTGGTTCGACTCGACCGCTCGGACGGTGCTACGACGGCCGTCGAGGTCGACCTCCGAGTTCGCGATGATCTCCGAACCGAGTTCGTCGGTGAACTCCTGGACCGGCTTGATCACCTTGCGGTTCAGATACCAGTTGGGACGAACTCCGTCACGACCGACCTCCTTGGAGACCACGCGCCTGGGGCCGCTGTTCTCGTCGATGGCGACGATCTCGCCGTCCTCGTTGAAGCCGACGGTCAGGCTGCCAACGTAGCCGTAGTTTCCAGAGGTTGTGACGATCGGCACGTCGATGCCATCGAGATTCTGGGCCAGGATCGGATACGGGCCGAAGATGTCGCCTGGTTCATCGCTTGGCAAGAGCCGATCGTCGGGGTTGGCGAGCAGCTCGTCACCGCCGCCAGCCACCATGATGTCGATACCGCTGAGCTGCTGGGCGAGCAGCCTGTCTGCGTCGATGTCCTGCAGATGCGAGATCAGCACGATCTTGTCGATGCCCTTGCGCTCCAGCTTGTCGATCTCGGCCTGGACCACGTCCTTGACATTCGGGTCAACGACCACGTTCCTGGGGCTGGAGATCGTCGCCAGGTTCGGCGTGGTTGCACCAATGATGCCGATCTTCTCGCCGCGCTCCCTGACGATCGTCGTCGCAGCGATCACCCCGTCATCAACCAGGTCCTGCAGAGCCGGCTCTCCACTGAAGTCGAGATTCGCACTCACATAGGGCGGCTTGCCGGGACGCCGAAACCCCTCGCTTATGAAGTCGGCGAGCAGGTCGGGGCCGAAGTCGAAGTCATGGTTGCCCAATGCGATCGCGTCATAACGGAGACGATCGAGCGTTATGGCGTCGTAGTAGACGCCGTCTCGGAGGCTTGCTTCGAACGAGACGCTGGCAAGGAAGTTGTCGCCGGACGACACGAAGATGTTGCCGCGTGGGGCGCCATCGTCGTCATCGTCGTGGTCGCCGAAGTCGCTCAGCCATGGAAGGTACGAGAGCCATCGAGTCTGGTCGAGCTTCGTCTTGAAGTACGCAGCACCCTTCTGGTAGCCAGCCGAAGGATCGTCCTTGTCGACCGGGTCGGCCAGCACATCCGACTCACCGTCGTTGTTGTGCAGGACCGTGAGCACGAACTCGATCTCGTTATCGCGATCGTCGTCATCGTCGTCATCATCATCGTCTGCGTAGGCAATGCCCGACGCCAGAGCGCTCAATACGAGCACCAGAGCGAGAAGCAGCGCCAACGGCCGCCAACGGCGACTACCAATGGCTTGCACCATCACGTCTCCCTTACTCCCTCCGCCTGATCAGCATGCTCAATCCGATCGAAACGGGTTGAGTCGTCACGGCACCGCCCGCACGGAGGGTGATCGCAATCCGATGCCATCGTTGAGCGTACGCGCACGTTCTGCGAGATGAAGGTGAAGCTGAAAATGTCTTTCGCGCTCCGAGTCAGGACCGGCGAGCACGGCTTCAGGCGCGGTCCGATGATCGATGCGTCTCTTCGCCGTCGGGGTGCTCATCGCCCTCTGGGGAGGCATCAGCCTCATCGCCTGACCAGCTGTTCGTGATCGTTCTTGCGTCCCTCCGTCCCAGATGTGGGATGCAGGGACGCAAGAACCGAAGACCGCATGGATTTCGGCGTCCCTCCGTCCCAGATACGGGACGCACGGACGCAAGAACCGGGAAGCCGTGACGCGACGAGGGGGCGAACCGGCGGTCCGCCCCCTCTGGTAATGCCTAGGACAAATGACAATCAGTCGTCGTCATCATCGTCGTCGTCATCATCATCATCATCGTCGTCGTCATCGTCGTCGTCGTCGTCGTCGTCGTCGTCGTCGTCGTCGTCGTCGTCGTCGTCGTCGTCGTC
>JASJCF010000058.1 GCA_030066265.1 Acidimicrobiia bacterium
CGAATGGTTGCGCCACCCTTGCCGATCACCATGCCGCGCTGGGAGTCCCGTTCCACGTAGACCGTCGCTTCGATGCGCAGCACCCCGTTGTCCTGCGTCTCCATCTCCTCCACCACCACGGCCACCGAGTGCGGCAGCTCCTCCCGCAGGCGTGCGAGGTACTTCTCGCGGACCAACTCGGCGGCGAGCAGCCGATCGGGTTGGTCGGATGTGGCGTCTTCGGGGAAGAAGAAGGGGCCGGGTTCGAGCCGGTCGATCAACTCGTCGGTGAGGATGTCGAGGCCTTCGCCGGTGCGAGCCGAGACCGGCACGTAGGCATCGAAGTCCCACTCCCCCGCCTCGGCCAGCTGCACGACGACTTCGTCCTTGCTGGCGACGTCGACCTTGTTCACCGCGACAACGGTGTCGGTGCCGGCCTCGGTCAATCGTTCGGCGATCAGGCGGTCACCCGGGCCGATCCGCTGACGGGCGTCCAGCACGAAGAGGGCGGCGTCGGCCTCAGCGAGTGATCCCGCAACCAGCAGGTTCAGGCGTTCACCCAATGCCGTGCGCGGCTTGTGTATCCCCGGCGTGTCCACGAGCACGATCTGGGCATCTCGCCCCGACGGGGTGACGACGCCACGGATGGTGTTCCGCGTGGTTTGGGGCCGCGACGAGGTGATCGCGACCTTCTCCCCCACGAGGGCGTTGACGAGGGTGGACTTGCCGACGTTGGGCCGCCCGACGACGGAGATGAACCCCGAGCGCGTGGACCACTCGGTCATAGCCGGCTGACGTGGACTTTGGCCACCCTGCGGCCCTGCACCGCCGTTGCGGTGAAGGTCAGCCCGTCGTGGTCGAACTGCTCTCCCTCGTCGGGCACGCGTCCGGCAAGCTCGAGGACCAGGCCACCGACCGTGTCCCATTCATCCGACGGAAGCTCCGTCCCCACCACCTCGGCGAGCTCATCCACATCGAGCCTTGCGTCGACGATCCACCCGTCGCCGTCGACGACGATCATGGGCTCCTCCTCGTCGTACTCGTCGGCGATCTCGCCGACGATCTCCTCGACGAGGTCCTCGATCGTCACGAGACCGGCCGTGCCTCCGAACTCGTCCACGACGATGGCGAGATGTTGTTGGTTCGCCTGCATCTCCCGGAGCAGCTCCGCCACGTGCTTGGTCTCGGGAACGATGTACGCGTCGTGCGCCAAGGTCGAGGCCGAGCGGGGGCCGGCCTCCCTGTCGAACATCTCGAGCAGGTCTCGTGCGTACAAGATGCCGAGCACGTGATCGATCGAGTCGCCCGTCACCGGTATCCGTGAGCGGCCGGAGCTGAGCACGAGGTCGACGGCATCGTCGGTGGAGGCCGTCCCGGAGATGGTGATCATGTCGATGCGCGGCACCATGACTTCACGCACGATCGTGTCGGTGAACTCGATGACCGACATGATCAGCTCCCGCTCACCCGCCCCGGCCTGACCATTCGGCTCCTCCGGTTCGGGTTCGTCGTCCGTGTCCACGATCAGGTCGCTCGCTGCCGACCCGACCACGTATCCGATGCGCAAGAGCCGCGCGAGCCGGTACGCCAGTGAACCGGGCCGGTTCCTGCCGATCCACCGGGGAATCACATCCACGAGAATCACGAGCGCGATGGCCATCCCGATCAGCGCAAAGGCGAGCGGCGGCCCCGACAGCGAGTCGGTTATGGCCCAGGTCAAGGGAATCACCGCAGCGACGATCAGGAAGGTCACCGTCGTGCCGAGAGAGGGCTGGAGGTTCGCCCGGTCCTCGAGGAGCTTCGCTGCTTCGGCCGCCCCGTGCGAGCCATCGGCGGCGGCGCGGAGCGCATCGGCTCTCGGCGTTCTCACGAGGCTCGCCGTGCCGGCTCGCAGGAGCGCAGCAACGAACAAGATGACGATCGAGATGATCCATGCCACGACGATCATCGTCTGGCCCGTCCAACCGTCGCAAGGTGCTGGGCCTCTCGGTGCTCCATCGCCATCGCTTGCTCGTCGGTCTCGTGGTCCCAACCGAGGATGTGCAGCACGCCGTGACACACCATCAGGTGCAGCTCGTCATCGAACGAGACGCCGTATTCGGTGGCGTGCTCGGCGATGACGTCGGCCGACAGGATGATGTCGCCCAGGAGCAGCGGCGGCCCGTCCGGGTCGACCGTCGGCGGATCGCCGGGAGCAGCGTCCTCGATGGGGAACGACAGCACGTCCGTCGGCCCGGACTTGGACATGTGCTCCTCGTTGAGCGCAGCCATCGTCTCGAGATCGACGAAGGCGATCGAGAGATGCGCCTCGCCGTCGATGCCTTCACTGGCGAGGATGCGTTCGGCGAAGCCCGTGAGCCCGTCGACGTCGATCGACGATATCGGGGGCTCTGACACGTCGACCGTCATGACACCTCGGTCGGCTCAGTGGTGTCGAGCGGGCCCGACTCGAGGGGTACCGACTCGCCGGGCTCGGAGATCACCTGGGTCTCCGTGGTGGTCGGGAAGTCGGGATAGTCGATGCGAGCGTGGTAGTACGCCGACAGGCCGGCGACGATCTCCCGCTTGATCGCAGTCAGGTTTGCGAAGGTGAGCGACGAGTCGTCGAACTGCCCGTCGTCGAGCTTCTCGGAGACGATGTCCTCCACGAGCTTGACGAGCCCGACCTCGGTGGGCTGGCCTTGCTGTGCGTAGGCCCGTGCCGCAGCCTCGGTTGCGTCCGACACCATCACGATGGCCATTTCCTTGGACGTCGGTTTGATGCCCCTGTGGCGGAACTGCTCGGGGTCCACCTCAGGATCGTCCCGCAGGGCCTGGTGGTAGAAGTAGCGCATCAGGCTTGTTCCATGGTGCATCCGGATGCCGTTGGCGACGTCCTCGGGGATCTTGAACTCCTGAGCCAACGCAAGACCATCGGTGACGTGGCCACGAATGATCTCGGCGCTTTCCACGGGCGTGAGCTCGTCGTGGGGGTTGTAGCCGAGCTGGTTCTCGACGAAGTACTGCGGATTCTCCGTCTTCCCGAGGTCGTGGTACCAGGCTGCCGCCTGGGCCAGGAGCGGGTCTGCGTCGATCGCCTTGGCGGCGCGACCGGCCAGCGATCCGACCAGGATCGAATGATTGAACGTCCCGGGTGCCTTCTCCTCGAGGACCTGAAGGGCGGGGTGGTTCCGGTCGAGGATGTCGAGGAGCGTCATGGTGGTCGTGACGCCGAACGCGTTCTCCAGGAACGAGACGAGGCCCTGTGCGAGGAACCCGCCGATGACGGCACCCACGAACGCCCACAGGATGGCCTCCCACACCGATGCGTTCTCCGCCCCGTAGAAGAACAAGAACTCGAGGCTGGCAGCCACCGGGACCACCAGCACGGCGGAACTCAGCACGGACAGCCGCAGCTGGGAACGAGTCGAGACGCTCGACACGAAGGCCGCTGGGATCGCAGCAGCGACGCCTGCGAACACCGTGAACGTGATGTCGGTGGTGGCGATCGCGGTGAACCCTGCCATGGGGATGGCCATGAGCAGAGCCGTGCGCTGGTCGAACAGGATCGCCGTCATGACGCCGATGGCCACCGCCGGCATGACGTAACCGATGGAATGGTTGTCCGTGCTCGTGACGAGATCAGGGATCTTGGCGGTCAGAGCCGCCAGGACGAGGATGATCGCCAGTAGCACGATGTCGCGGGTCCGCTCGAGGTACTTGGGGGCCATGCGGAACATGAGGAAGGCGAACAGCGCAACGGCGACCGCTCCCGCAATGGCGAGTGCCCACCCCGGCGCCACGACGACGATCTCCGGGTCGTACAGACCCAGTTCGTTGATCGCCGCGACCTGAACGCTGTCGAGGACTTCACCTTCGGTGGCGATCGTCTCGCCCGCCGCATACGTGACCGTCTGCTCCGGGACCGAGTCCCGGGCAGCTTGCTTGTCCTGCTCCCACTGCACCGCATCGACACGTTCGTTGACCTGGAGCCGACGCGCAACCAGGGTGGCGATCGCCGTGTGGGTCGTGTCGACATCTTCCTCGGGAATGCCCGAGATGAACATCGGAGGACGCGACTCGGGCAGCAGGTACTTCTGCTGCACGTCGTTGAGCTCGATCGTGCTCCGGATTCCGGCGCTCAATTCGTCCTGAGCCCAGCCGATCGACGTCGCCTGCATGTCGGGGAACACACTCGGCTCGCCCGCCTCGACGCGATCGAGGTCCTTGTCGTGGAGCAGCACGAAATCGAGCAGGATGTCCTCCCCGACAACGGCATGGACACCGAGCAGATCCGCCACTTGGTCGGTGACCGACCGGCGCGCACCGGTTTCCTCCGGAATCGTGGTCGTGGTGGTCGGCGGCTCGGTGGTGGTCGACGACTCCTCCCACACGTACACGAAGAGGCTGATCGTGGTGCCCTCTTCGACTTCAGCGCCTGCATCGGGAAGCTGGGTCGCCACGAGGCCGTCCCGTTCCTGCAGAGCCGTGTCGATGGTCCTCGCCACGTTGACGAACAGATTCGCATCGGCGGCGCGATCCTCGGCATCGGCGACGGTCAGGCCGGAGAAGTCAGGCACGGTCGTCATCTCCGGTGGCGGCAACTCCTCGAACGCTCCTTCCTCCAGATCGGCGTACAGGGCGTTGATGGCGTTGATGACGCTTTGACTGGTCTGATTCTCGATCACATAGGGAGCCGGTACGTTGTTCTCGGCGAGGGTGCGCTGTCTCTCGGTCTCATCCGGATCGGGGATCTCCGACGTGGAGCGGTTGGCGAAGAAGGTCTCCGGCGAGGGTTCCCCGACCGCGATCTCGGGAGGTGCCGGCTCTGAGCTGTCGTACCCGAGGAGCAGGATCGTGGCGACGATGATGATCGTGAGCCCGAGGATCCCGCCGTGCACGGCGATACGATTCTGCGCCATCCAGGTGCTCATGCGCGTTCCTTGGATTCCGCTTCGTACCTGGCATAGGCATCGACGATGGCGGCGACGATGCGATGCCGGACGACATCATCACCCGACAGCTCGATGAACCCGACGCCGTCGACGTGTTTGAGCACGCGCCGCACCACCTTCAAACCTGAAGGCCTGCCGTTCCCGAGGTCCATCTGCGTGACATCTCCGGTGATGACCATCTTGGAGTTGAAGCCGAGGCGGGTCAGGAACATCTTCATCTGCTCTGGCGACGTGTTCTGCGCCTCGTCGAGCACCACGAACGCATCGTTGAGGGTGCGGCCCCGCATGTAGGCGAGTGGGGCGATCTCAATCGTTCCCTGATCCATGAGCCTGCTCGTCTCCTCGGGGCCGAGCATCTCGTACAGGGCGTCGTAGAGGGGTCGCAGATACGGATCCACCTTCGCGGCGAGGTCGCCGGGCAGGAAGCCCAACCGCTCGCCCGCTTCCACTGCAGGACGCGAGAGGATGATTCGTCGAACGGATCCCGATACGAGCGACTCGACAGCGCACGCCATGGCCAGATACGTCTTTCCCGTGCCGGCGGGCCCGACTCCGAACACGAGGGTGTTCTCGCGGATTGCATCGACGTAGCCCTTCTGGCCCAGGGTCTTGGCCCTGACCACCTTGCCGCGACCGACGTGGATGGCGTCGGTGAAGACCCCCGAGGGTTGGGGAATGTCGGCCTTCACCATCGCAATGACGCGATCGACCCGATCCGCATCGAGCGATTGACCTTCCTGGACGAGCACCAGGAGCTCCTCGAGAACGGTGTGCGCAAGGCCGACTTCGCGCTCGTCGCCGGCGATGTCGATCTCGTTCCCCCTCGCGATCAGGCGCGCGCCGGGGAACGCGTCCTCGACGCGTCGCAAGTGCACGTCCCTGTTTCCCAAGAGCTCCACCATCAAGTGGTTGGACGGAACGCGCACCCTGGAATCGGTGTCCGGCGGGTAGGTCAAGACCTAACTCCTCGTACTTCCTGGCATCCGGGGGATGGGTGGCGTATCAAGAGTGGGTGCGAGTATATCCCGCAGACCCCGGAATCAGGCGAGGAATCGGCCGTCGACCCGGCCGAAGCCACCCGCGGCTCGCCTATCCCAGATTGGCGTTCTTCTCGAGCTTGGCGATCAGCTCGGCATCCTCGACATCGAGCAGCATTGCGAGCATCGCCACATCGGATGCGCGAATGGTCAGCACCTTGCCGTTGAAGTCCTGACGTTGCACCTGGATGTGTTGGAGGAACCGGGCGATCACCGTTGCGACGGCATCGTCGAGGTCGTCGACCCGGTTGAGGTCGATGGTGACGCCCGTTGCGGCGCTGCTCGAGACCTCGTAGGTGTCTTCTTCGGGGAGCAACTGGTTGATCGGCACGCCGTAGCAGATCGCCAGGCGCCGGAGGCGGGGCAGGGACAGGCTGCGCTCGCCCCGCTCGTAGGCACCCAACACCGCAGCCTTGAACTCGCCGTCGGTCGCCCGGTGGACGTCTTGGAGCGACATCCCACGCTGCTGTCGGATCGACCGAAGGCGCTCGCCGACCCGTTCGTTGTAATTCATCTGCGCTCCCCTCACACCACTGAAAGTAATACCGCGACCACTAACAGTGATGTCGATACCAGACTAGCTCAACTCGTCCGAACGCGCTAGGCATCTCCACCGAGGACTCCCACCGCCACTGCGATAGCCGCCGTCTCGGTCCTCAAGATCGTAGGCCCCAAGTCGATCCGACCGATGGATTTCGCGACCTCATCGGGCCGGAACCCTGCTTCGGGACCGATGAGCACCGTGACTTCGGCGTGGTGTCGCAGCTGTGCGGGCCGGTTCTCACCGCCGGGGAGAGCGACGTACGGAGTTGCGATGTCGTCGATCGGGGACGCGTCGATCGCCATCAACCACGAGCCCCGACTCTGCTCGAGCGCTGCGACCGCCCATCCATGCGAGCGCTCCGGCTTGGGAGGTCGCGTCTGCGTCCATGCCGTCGAGACCCACACCAGATGCGCAGCCCCGAGCTCCTGGAGCTTCTCCACCACGAACCGCTGCCGGTCCTTCGATCGCGGAGGCGCAACACCCAACGTGAGTCGAGGCCTGCGATGGGGCACCTGTGACTCGGCTCCCCTCTCGAGTGTCAGGCCATCACGGCCCGATCGGTCGCGGTCCGGAGCTCCGCTCGACGCAACCGCGCCCAAGACCCCGATGCCGAACGTTCCGACACCATCGGTGTAGCTGATCGAGTCACCCGGTACGTGCTTGACGACGGTGGTGAGATGGTGGGCTTGCTCGGTCGATAGCGCAACCGGGCCATCTGGCCACGGCCGTGGCAGATACACATGAGGCCGGTGCCTCATCGGCGGAAGAGCCCGCGTTTCCTCGCGGCGGGTTTCTCACCTCTGATGTCGGCGTACGTGCGGAGGGCTTCCTCTTCGTCGTCGGCGAGGTCGGTGGGAACAGCCACTTCGACGTGCACGAGCAGGTCGCCACGTCCACGGCGCTGCAGGTGTGGCACGCCCTTGCGGCCGAGGCGGTAGACCGTCTCGGGCTGCGTCCCTCGGGGGATCTCGAGGGTCTCCGACTCGCCGTCGAGGAGGGGAACCTCGACCTCGGTCCCGAAGGTGGCCTCGGTGAACCCGATGGTCACGCGATGGTGGAGATCGTCGCCGACGCGCTGGAACCGTTCGTCCTCGACGACCTGGATCTCCACGTAGACGTCTCCGGCGGGAGCCGTCCGCCGACCGGCTGCGCCCTTGCCGGAGAGCCGTAGCCGGGTTCCGGTCTCGACGCCCCCGGGCACTTCGACGGTCAGCTTGCGCTCGCCTGCATGCCTCCCCTCTCCGCTGCACACCGAGCAGGGATGGTCGATTCGACGACCGCTGCCGTTGCAGTCGGGGCAATCGGTCACCGTCATCATGGTCCCCAGCAGCGTCTGTCGGGCGGCCTGGACGCGGCCTTGACCGCCGCATGTGGGGCACGTCACCGGATCGTGACCCGGCTCCGAGCCAACGCCGCCGCAATGCTCGCACTCCACCTGGGTGCCGAAGACGACGTCCCGCTCGATCCCGAAAGCGGCGTCGACGAGTTCGAGGTCCACGCGAACCGCCACGTCAGCCCCACGCTCAGGCGCGCGCCGGCCAGCGCCACCGAAACCGCCGAAGCCACCGAACCCGCCGCCGAAGAACTGCTGGAGGATGTCCTCGAGCCCGCCGAACTGGCTGAACAGGTCTTGGCCGCCGAACGTCTCACCGCGGTCGTATCGCGCTCGTTTCTGAGGATCGGAGAGCACTTCGTAGGCCTCAGCGATCGCACGGAACCGGTGCTCGGCTTCCGGGTCACCGGGATTGGCATCGGGGTGCGTCTCGCGTGCGAGCCGCCGGAAGGCCTTCTTGATCTCATCCTGGCTTGCGCCCCGGTCGACACCGAGGATCTCGTAGTAGTCGTTCACGTCTCGGCTCCGAACCGGTCCTCGAGCCCTTCACCGACCTCGTCGACCACCCGGATGGTCCGGCGATAGTTCATGCGCATCGGCCCGATGACCCCGACGCGCCCTGTTCCGCCCGTCGACGTCTCGTAGGTGCGGGTGACCACGGCGAGGTCCTGACCCTGTCCGATGTCCGAGCCGAACCGGACATGGGTCCCTGCTTCGTCGTCGGTGAACAGTTCGACGAGCGCTGCCTCTTCCTCGAGCATGGACAGCAGGCTCTGGACCATGGCGAGGTCGCTCCAGAGGCCTGCCATCTGGGACGTTCCACTCACGTACACCTCTCGACCCGAACCGGACGTCGAGAGCTGGTCCGCGACGGGCGTGACAACCCGCTTCACGGCAGCAGGCAGATCGGAGCGCGACAACCTCAACTCCTCGGTTGGAGCGCCGAGAGCGTGCCCCTCGAACGCCGCCGTGAGGAGCCGCTCCGCCGACTCGAGCGCATCCCGGTCGGGCATGGACTCGACGTCCACGAACTCCTGATGCACCCGCCCGTTCTCGGCGACGGCGACGACGAGCACCACCGATCCGCCGATCGGGACGATGCGAACCTCTCGGATGACGTCGGATGTCGTGGTCGGCCCCACGACGACCGATGGGTACGCCGTGAGCTCGTTCACGAAGCTCGACGTGTCGCGAAGTACGTCCGACACCTGCCGGTGGACCTCTTGGAAGAACTCGTCGATGCGCCGCCTCGTCGCTTCGCGCAGCTTCGCCGGAGCCAGGTGATCGACGTAGAACCGATAGCCCTGGTCGGTCGGGACTCGCCCTGACGATGTATGGGGCTGACTCACGAAGCCATACGACTCGAGGCGGGCGAGGTCGTTGCGGATCGTGGCCGAGGACACGTCGAGACCGGTGACGTCGAGCACGGTTCGGGAGCTGACGGGTTCACCCGTGCGGATGTGCTCCTCGACGAGGGCCTTGAGGACCTTCGATCTGCGGTCGTCCATCATCTTGTGAAGTTAGCAATCGGAGGCCGAGACTGATAACGCCTCACGGGCCACCGCATCGGCGACCAGGGGGTTCGAGAGGACGAGCCGCCCTCCTTCGATCCTGATGACGCCGGCGTCCACGAACCGAGCACCCGCCTCGGATCGCACGAACGCCTCGGCGGTGTCGGTCATGGGTGTTCCTGCGGCGAGACGTAGGCCGAGCATCAGCCGATCGCGCTCCTGATCTCGCCGATCGAGGGTCTCGGTCCCGAGGCGGGGGCGGCGACCGGCGTCGATGTCCTCGACATAGCGGTCCATCCGGCGGTGGTTCCGGCCCCTGATCCCCCACCGGTGGTCGTGCGCAGCCAGCCCGAAACCGAGGTACTCGCCATGAGCCCAGGTGCTGAGGTTGTATCGGCATGCATGCCCGTCCCGTGCATGGTTCGACACCTCGTAGGCCACGATCCCACGAGATGACGCAGCTGCAACGAAATGCTCGTAGCGCTCGGCCTGCACGTCGTCGTCGGGCGCAGGTGCGCCGTCGCTCACCGACCGCCCGAGCTCTGTTCCGGCCTCGACCGTGAGGGCGTAGGTGCTCACGTGGTCCACGTCGAGGTCCATGACGCGGTCCACCGTCGACCGCCATGACGCCGCGGGCTCGCCAGGGTGACCGAAGATGAGGTCGACGTTGATGGAGCGGAAGCCGGCGGCCCGAGCTTCAGACACCACCTCTGCGATGATCGAGGCCCGGTGCATCCGCCCGAGGTCTCCGAGCACCTCGTCGTCGAGCGACTGGAGCCCGATCGAGATGCGGTCGAATCCCGCCGCGACCCATGCGTCGGCGCGCTCGACGGTCCAGTCCTCGGGATTGATCTCGAGGGAGCGTTCGACGTCGGGTGCGAAGGCGAAGCGCCGCTCGAGCGCATCGAGCATGTCGGCGAGGTGCGCCGGATCGATGAGCGATGGCGTCCCACCGCCGACGTTCACTGCGTCGAGCCTCCCGATCCCCTCCTCCATCTCGATCTCGGCGAGCACCGCCTCGGCATAGCGGGCATGGTCGGACCGCACGGCCGACTCGTCGACGATGGCGAAGTCGCAATAGGGACATCGCCTGCGACAAAAGGGGATGTGGATGTAGGCGGACTTCCACTCGTGGGCTGCATCTGCGAGCAGGGGGTCTCGGGCGGGAAGGGTGCGGGCGATGGACTTGTCGGCCTGTCGATCACTCATCGTTGATCTTGAGCGCCGCCACGAAGGCCTCCTGCGGCACTTCGACCGACCCGACCATCTTCATCCGCTTCTTGCCTTCCTTCTGGCGCTCCAGAAGCTTGCGCTTGCGGGTGATGTCACCGCCGTAGCACTTGGCGGTCACGTCCTTCCGCTTGGCCTTGACGGTCTCGCGCGAGATGATGCGGGATCCGATCGCGGCCTGGATCGGAACGTCGAACAGTTGGCGCGGGATCAGTTCACGCAGCTTCTTCACCATGGCTTTGCCGTAGGAATAGGCACCGTCCTTGTGGACGATCGTTGAGAAGGCGTCGACCGGTTGGCCGTTGAGCAGGATGTCGACGCGCACCAGGTCCGACGGCCGGTAGTCGCTCGGCTCGTAGTCGAGCGACGCATAGCCGCGGGTTCGTGACTTGAGCTGGTCGAAGAAGTCGAAGACGATCTCGGCGAGTGGCATCTCGTAGTGCAGTTCCACGCGCTCAGGAGACAGGTAGGTCATCTCCCCCATGATCCCGCGCTTGGCCTGGACCAGCTCCATGACCGTGCCGATGTACTCGGACGGAGTGATGATCATCACCTTCACGTAGGGCTCGTCGATGGACGCCAGGCTCCCGGACTCCGGCAGGTCCTGCGGGCTCTGCACGTTTCGGTCGGTTCCGTCCGTCAGGTGCGCTATGTACTGCACCGATGGTGCTGTCGCCACGAGATCGAGGTCGTATTCGCGCTCGAGCCGCTCGCGCACGATCTCCATGTGAAGGAGGCCGAGGAATCCGGCGCGGAACCCGAATCCGAGCGCCCGGCTGGTCTCTGCCTGGTACACGAGGGATGAGTCGTTGAGGCGAAGCTTGTCCAGCGCCTCGCGCAGGCGCTCGAAGTCGTCGCCATCCGTGGGGAAGAGGCCAGAGAACACCATCGGCTTCGGCTCGGCGTACCCGGACAGCGGATCCTCCGACGGAACGTCCGCCCACGTGACCGTGTCCCCCACCCGAATGAGGTCGATGTCTTTCACTCCGGTGATGACATACCCGACCTCACCGGCCTCCAGTCCACCGGTTGGCTCCATCGCAGGGCGGCGCACCCCGATCTCGTCGGCGTTGAGGTCGTGCCGATGTGCCATCAGGCGGATCGCGTCACCTTTGGTGATGGAGCCGTCGACCACACGGATCAGCGACACGACCCCACGATACGTGTCGTAGTACGAGTCGAAGACGAGCGCCCTCAACTCTCCGTCGGGATCGCCATCGGGGGCGGGGAGACGATCGACGATCGCATGGAGGAGCTCGTCGATCCCTTCACCGGACTTGGCAGACACTCGGATGGCCTCATCCGGACTGCCACCGAGGACGGCGGCGATCTCTTCGGCCACCCGATCGGGATCAGCGGCCGGGAGATCGATCTTGTTGATCACCGGGATGATCTCCAACCCACTCTCGACAGCGAGGTATGCGTTCGCCAGTGTCTGCGCCTCGATGCCCTGCGATGCATCGACGAGCAGCAGGGCCCCCTCGCAGGCGGCGAGGCTGCGCGAGACCTCATACGAGAAGTCGACATGCCCGGGCGTGTCGATGATGTTGAGCTCGTATGTCTCACCGCTGTCTGCGTCGTAGTCGATCCGGACAGCGTTCGCCTTGATGGTGATGCCTCTCTCGCGCTCGAGATCCATCTCGTCCAGAAGTTGCGACCTCATGTCGCGTTCGGAGATGGCCCCCGTGCGTTCCAGGAGCCGATCGGCCAGCGTCGACTTGCCGTGGTCGATGTGGGCGATGATGCTGAAGTTGCGGATACGCGACTGATCCATGGGATGTCCAAGGGCGGAACTCGGTGCCGGTGCGGCAGACGGAGTGTACCGTTGCCCTCCTCTGGTGCTAACCTCCCGGCGGTTCCCACGACCTCACGAGGTTTCTGTTCGTATGGCCAACATCAAGTCCCAGGAGAAGCGCAACCGCCAGAACGAGGTGCGCCGTCAGCGCAACAAAGCGGTTCGGTCCGAGCTGAAGACTCGCAGCAAGCATGCGGTCGCAGCAGCCGAAGCCGGCGATTCGGCCCAGGCCGAAGCCCTCCTCCAGGAAGCACAGCGCTCCTTCGACCAGGCGGTATCCAAAGGTGTGCTCCACAAGTCGACCGCTTCGCGCCGCAAGTCTCGCCTGACCGCACAGGTCCGATCGCTCCTCGGCTGACCATGCCTGATACCGAAGGCACGTGGCTGACGCCTGCCGCCCTCGAGAAGCTGAGGGATGAGCGCGACTACCTGACCACCACCGGCCGCGAAGAGGTCGTTGCTCGAATCGCCGAAGCTCGGGAGCACGGCGATCTCAAGGAGAACTCCGAGTACGACACGGCCAAGAACGATCAAGGCCTCATGGAGGCCAGGATCCGTCAGCTCAACCATCTCATCGACAACGCCAAGATCATCGACGCCGACGACTCCGCCGGCGTGACGATCGGGACGGTTGCAACGGTGGTCGACGACACGGGCGAGGAAATGGAGTTCTTCGTCGCTCCCGCCGAGAACAAGCTGCCCGGCATGCTGCTGGCATCACCCGACAGCCCGCTTGGCGCCGCGCTCATGGGCGCACACCCCGGTGACCAAGTGAGCTACGAAGCCCCCGGCGGAACGTTCACCTACACGGTGAAGGCCGTGGGCCTTCCATAGGACGTAGTACGTAGTACGTATTACGTAGTACGTATCACGTAGGGCATGGTCGGGCACACCTAGCAACCAGGGTCGTGGCGTGCTGCAAGACATGCCACAAGTGGTTCGAGGTGCCAGCGGCGTGGTACCTACTACGTACTACGTACTACGTACTACCTATCGCCCCATCCAGCGGCACATGGCGACGGTGAGTCGCTCGAGGGTGACGCGATGGGTTGCTTCGGGTTGGGTCTTGAGCGCGAGGTCGGCCCGGGCAATGGCTCTGACGCTGTTGGACAACGCCTCGCCGTTCGCCCTCGTTCGGGACTGCCAGATCTTCTTCGTGGCATAGCTGTTCGGGTTGGCACCCGCCCAGTCCGCGAACGTGTCGTAATCCGAGGCGACGGCCGCAAGGGACCGCTTGCGCACCTCGCCTTCGAGATACGACAAGAGGACGAGTGGGTGCTGATGCTGGAGGAAGTCAGACAGGCGTCTGAGAGCCTCGGCCTGATCACCCGCCATGATCGCATCGCCGAGGAACCACATCGGCTCGTCGGGCCGATTGGTGAATCGGGCGTGGACATCTTCGGCGGTCACGGCGGGTCCCCCCACGGCCAACTGGTCGAGCGCACGACCCATGGCCGCCGTGTCAGATCCGAATCGGTGGAGGAGCTCCGTCCTCGCGTCCTGATCGATCTTGAGGCTGCGGGCCTTCGCCTCCGAGCTCAGCCAGGCGGCTGCATCGCGTTCCGTGATCGCCTTGACCGTGACGGTCTCACCCGCCAAGGCCTTCTTGATCGAAGCAGGCATCGTCCCGCTCGCCACGAAGACGACCGACGACGAGGCCGGATCCGAGGCCTCCAGGAGCTCGGCGATCGTGTCGATCTCGGCCTTCAGGAGCGACTGCGCATCGACGACCATGACGCCGGTGGTGCCTCCGAACAGCGAGCCCGATTGAAGGGCGGGAACGATCGCCGCAACGGGCTCTCGCATGCCGCCGGTCTCCTCGGTGCTGGTGCCCTTTGGAGGCACATCGATGCGCGTGGGATCGTCGACACCGTCTGCGGCGAGTAGTCCGGACGCCGCACTGACCATCTGATCACGCTCAGAGGGCCCCGCCTCTCTCGGACCCACGACCGCATGCCAACCCATGACGGTGAATGTAGCGCTGACCCACACAGTGGGCCTCGACGGCCCGGACTCCGACGCCGCTTGGTCGACCAGCGCGTTCCCTTCAAGGGTCGCCCAGCGGAACGACGACATCTCCATGGAGATGCGTATGCCGGACGTCGGCGCCCGATTCGTCGAGAACGGCGACGATGTCCGGGTGTGGATGGCCGAA
>JASJCF010000059.1 GCA_030066265.1 Acidimicrobiia bacterium
AGCCACGAGACCCCAGGTGGCGACGCGCACGCCGAACAACTCGGCCTGTCGCTTCCCGACGATCCGGACGAAGCGATCGAGCTGTTGCTCCGTGAGCTGACCGAGGCGCGACAGGAGTCCGGCGAACTCATGAACAACCTGCAACGCATCGCCGCCGAGTTCGACAACTACCGGAAGCGCACCGAGCGAGACCACGCCGAGAACGTCCAGCGGGCCAGCCAACGCGTGATCCAGTCGATGTTGCCGACGCTCGACAGCCTGGATGCGGCACTGGCGATCGAGGCGGGATCCGAGACGGAATCTCGCATGCTGGAGGGCATGCGAGGGACCGAAGCGCTGCTGCTCGAGGCGCTCGAGGCCGAGGGCTTCGAGCCGATCCCCGCAGTCGGGCAGCCGTTCGATCCGGCAGTGCACGAGGCCGTCTCGGTGATCCCGGGCGAGGGCGACCAGATCGTGACCGAGGAGCTGAGAAAGGGGTATGTGATGAGGGGAAGGGTCCTCCGCCCGAGCCTCGTCATCGTCGGACATGCGTAAGGAATGGCTCGAGAAGGACTACTACGCCGAATTGGGCGTGTCCAAGGACGCCTCCGCCAAGGAGATCAAGAAGGCGTTCCGCAGACTTGCGCGCGAGCTCCATCCCGACAACAACCCCGGAGACGAAGCGGCTGAGGCCCGATTCAAGGAGATCAACGAGGCCTACGACACGCTGAACGATGAGGAAACGCGCAAGGAGTACGACCACGCACGCGAGATGGGGTACTTCGTCGGTGGACCCGGCGGGGGCCAGCAGTACGTTCGGGTCGAGGACCTCTTCGGAGGCGCTCCGGGCGGCGCCCAATCCGGCGGCGGAGACTTCTCCGATCTCTTCGGAGGGTTCCAGGACCTCTTCTCTCGCGGTGGGCGAACTCAGGCCCCGCCGAGACCACAGAAGGGCCAGGACGTGTCCGGGACCATCTCGCTTTCGTTCCACGAGGCGCTGAGCGGCCCGACGCGATCGTTCACCATCGGGGACGAGACCGTCAAGGTGAAGATCCCGCAAGGTGTGTCCGACGGCACCAAGGTCCGGGTTCGCGGCAAGGGCGGACCGGGATCCAACGGCGGCCCGAGCGGCGACCTCCTCGTGACGGTGAACGTCGGCGATCACCCCGTCTTCGGACGAGCGGGCAAGCGAAACCTCACCATCACCGTGCCCATGACCTACACCGAGGCTGCCCTCGGATCGGTCATCACCGTCCCCACGCTCGACGGATCGACCAAGATCCGCGTGCCTGCGGGAACACAGAGCGGAACGACCATGAAGGTGTCGGGCAAGGGCGTCGAGACGGCGAAGGGAACCGGAGACCTGCTCGTGACCCTCGAGATCGCCGTACCCACCGAGATCTCAGAAGGCGAGCGCCAGGCGCTCGAGTCCCTGCAGTCCGCAGAGGCCGAGTGGCAACCGAGAGCACGGTTGGGGGTGTGACATGACCGAACGAAGTGACGCCGTGTACATCATCTCGGTCGCAGCCGAGATCGTCGGCATGCACCCGCAGACTCTCAGGGTCTACGAGCGGAAGGGACTGGTCGAGCCGTACCGCACGCCAGGCGGAACGCGTCGCTACAGCGACGCCGACCTCGAGCGACTGCGCCTCATCCAGGAGTTGTCGAACGCAGGCGTGAACATCGAAGGGATCAAGCGGATCCTGCAACTGCGGGCGGACAATCGCAGACTGCGCGGGCAGGTGGACCGTCTCCGCCGACTTCTCGAGGACGCTGAGCGTCGGCGCGGTGCTACCACCGGGACGATGCTCATCGAGATGGGGCGGACGTCGAAGCGTCAACTCCCCGCCATCCGCCGGGATCTCGACAACTGAATCACCGGAGACGCGGCCACACCGCGTCTCAGGCGCACCTCGTCACCGTAGGCCCGGGCCACGTCCGCGAGGGACCGCGGCGTCGCCCCGGTCAGCGGTACTCGAGAGCAACGGAACACTCCGATGAACTCGACGTACCCTGCGCGCATGAATCCGCTCCGATCGCGTCCGATCCGCACCGTCCTCCTGACGCTGCTCGGTTTCGCCCTCGTGTTCGCAGTCGCTGCCGTCGCAGCCCCGTTGTGGCCTGCCTGTGAGGATCAGCAGACGAGGTTGCCGTGTGAGGACCTGAGCGTGCAGACCATGGCCGGGTACCTGACGATTGCGCTCGGCCTCCTGACGATCATCTTCGGGCCCATCGCAGGATCCCTGATCGACCTCTATCTCCACGGGGCGAAATGGGAGACACCGCGAGGGACCGAGAACATCATCACGAACATGCCGGTCCTGATCGGAGCGGTCTACCTCGTCTCCGGCCTGCTCATCGTCGCAACCGCCTGACGATTCCGATCGACGGGTTCCAGGACCCGTCGGCGGAAGCCTCGGAGTGCCGTGCGGGACGATGCTCCCGCACGGACGCCGAGATCGGTTGATACCCGCCGTGGACGTGGCGCTAGAGCTTGCCGACGACGTGAGTGAGGACCTGCGACATCTGGTCGTGTGGGCTGAACTCGACCATCCTTACGGACTCCTCGACTACGACGGTGTGCCCTGATGGCCAGTAGTAGATCTCACCCGTTCCGACGACCTCTTCCGTGCCGTCCTCGTAGTTCACGCGGATGCGGCCGTCGATCACGTATCCCCAATGAGGGCATTGGCAGTGGTCTCGCTCGAGGCCTTCGAGCAGCGGGCAGAAGTCGAGCCCGGTCGGATACTGCATGTAGGCGCTGGTCATTCCTCCCCAGTCTTGGCCTCGGATCATCTCTCCGAGCTTCTCGTGGGCGATGGGCAGGGTTTCGACGGTGGTTCTCATGGTCGGTGCTCCTTTGCATGGTGTCGGTCGATGGGGTGGATCGTCTGTTCTCGGTGGGTGGGGAATCGGTTCAGGACCAGCGGACCCGCACGTTGCCGTGCCAAACGTCGAGGATGTCCCGATCACCCTCGATGCCGATGTTCGAATCGTCACCGCGGTTCCACACCGCCAGGTAGAGATCGGAGGCCGTGCCGGTGAGCGTGACATCGGCTGCCTCCTCTCCTCTCGATGTCCGAATGCCGTCGGGTGACATCGTGACGTGCCATCGAGCGCCGGTGTCGGTGGCGTGCACCGACATCGAGGTCATGCCGGAGACCGGAAGTGATTCCTTGTGGGGTGCGAAGCCGGCGAGCATCTCATCGATGCCGTCGGCTGCGAAATCCGGCTCGAAGCCCGTTTCGGCGTTGCTCGCATGCTCGGCATCGAAGCGATGGACGCCGATCTCGTGGGCTTGACGCCTCGCCCACATCGCCAGGGGCGACGGAGCGGGGAGGAACGTCCAAGCCTCAACCGTCGGCGAAGCCGACTCGAGCGAGTCGATCAGATTGGCGTTCGTCCGGAGATACCAGTCGATCAGGTCGCCGTCCTCCGGCCAGAAGACGCCCAGCGTCGGCCAGTAGGCGGCGAAAGCGGCATGCTCGTCCTCCTCGGACTCGTAGCCGGGGTCGTCGTGGGGATAGGCGACATGGGCGGCGGCCCACAGGTGGATCATCCCCAGGTGGCGGACCAGGTCCCGCACGTCCCAACCGGGGCACGACGGCACCTCGGTGTCGAGACCGCTGCGACGGGCTGCGTCTGCGAACAGCCTGCCCTCCTGCTCGATGGCTTCGATGTGTTGGGCGACGTCCATGGTGGCCTCCCCGTTGGTAGTGCCCTGCAGCGAGCCGAGACGTCGATCCGGTTCGCCATTTCCCTAATACTGCAACTTGCAGTAGACCTTATACTGCATCCTGCAGTAATGTCAAGGGCATGCCATCGAAGATGACCACCTCGTCATACGCAGTCCTTGCGCTCTTGGACCTCAGGCCGTGGTCCGCGTATGAACTCACCCACCAGGCCCAGCGAAGCCTCCGATACGCATGGCCGAAGTCCGAACGACTCCTCTACTCCGAGCCGAAGAAGCTCGTCGAGCTGGGGTACGCGACCGTCGAAGAGGAACTCCAGACCGGCCGCAGTCGCAGCATCTACACCATCACGGCCGAGGGCCGGGCGGCCTTGCGCGAGTGGATCACCACGCGGACACAACCGCCGAGGCTCGAGGTCGAGGCGCTGCTTCGACTTCTCTTCGCCGACCACGGGTCCAAGGACGACGTCCTCGGAGCACTCGACGAGCTCGAATCAGACATCGGCGAACACCACCGAGCCATCGTCGAGCTCATGGGCTCCTATCTCGACGGCGGGCACCCATTCCCCCAACGCACGCACCTCTCCGTCCTCTTCGCCACCTTCCAGATCGAGGTGTTCAAGACGATGGAACGCTGGATCGACTTCGCGAGGAGCGAGATCGACGAATGGCCAAAGACCGGACAGCTCGGCATGACCGAGCGCACAGAGATGCTCACCCGCCTCCTGGCACAGGACGAATCGCCCTTGAGCCACGAGGGCGGCCTCTGGCCGGCGGGCGCCACCGTGGCGAGGATCTGGCGCGGCTGGACGACAGCCGAGAACGCAGACACCTACCAGGGGATCGCAGAGAGCGAGGTGTTCCCCGCGATCATCGAGCGGCAGGTCCCCGGCTTGCTCGGCGCACATCTGATGCGTGCAGAGGATGTCGTCGACGACGAAGTCGAATTCACCACCATCATCTGGTTCGACGATCTCGACAGCGTCAAGAACTTCATGGGAGACGACTATCGGCGCGCTCACATCCCTGACGAGGTCGAGAGCGTCCTCACCCGATACGACTCCGAAGCGACACACTTCCACATCACGGGCCGTTTTCACGAGCGATGACCGCCGAAGGTCCGGAACTCCGACCGTCACCGACCCAGACCTCGATGAGAGTGCCCGAATGGTGCTTCAACGGTCGGTGCCCTCAGCTGCGAGGTGATAGGTGTTTTCGACGGTGTAGCTGGTCGGCGTCTCGCTGAGCAGCCGGAATCCGAGCTTCCCGTCGTGTGCTCGGTGGGTCGTATCGGCCACGATGGTGGTGTTGGGCTCGAACCAGAGAGGATTCTCCTCGGCTGCGTAGATCAGGTCGATGTAGGCCCGCGACGTGGCGTCGAAGTCCGTCGCCGTCGTGGGATCGACCAGGTGCCACGTGCCGTTCTCGTCCCGATACTCCGCCCATTGGTGATATGAGTCGTCGTTTGCGTTGTCGTAGATCACTCCCTGGACGGTTCGCGCAGGGACACCGACGGCTCGGGCAAGGGCGACGAACGCGCGTGCGAAGTTGCCGCAGGTGCCGCGGCCCAGGGCGAGGGTCGTCGATGCAGGCTGAGATTGGTGTCCGGGTTCCTTGCGCCATGTGAGGGTCGATGCCAGGTGGTCATGGATTGACAGAGCCGCGCCGGCTGCCGTCGAGCTCTCGGGGGTGACTCGCTCGGCAACCGCAATCACAAGCGGATCGGTCGAGTCGATCAGCGCTGACGGTGACAACCAGTCGACGTGCGACGCGTCCGTGTGGGAGTGGGTCGACGGCATCTTCGCAACGATGATCCGCAGGACGACACTCGGGGCATCCGGCGCAACAGCGGTGACGTCGAGCCAGTAGCCGCCGTAGCCGTCGTCCACCACCGGACCCGTCCACGCCTGACCCTCGATGGACACCTCGTACGCGTTGGGTCCCGCAACCGCCGACCATCCCAGCGGGATCAGAATCCGCGTATCGACCCGGTGAGGCTCGGACCCCGTCACGACGACGGATGCCGCCGCGACGACAAGCGCGATCAGACACCAGCGAATGCGGTATGGAGCAGACTGCGACGCGCTGCGATGGGCCACGTCACGCCGCCTTCCTCCCTGGCGCCGGAATCCTCCGTGTCGTGAGCATGGTGCCTCCCCCCGAGAAGCGCTCCCACCATCATCCACCCACGACGCCGGGGAATCAATCGGCGTCCACCGGACTCCCGCTCACACATCCCGGCTCGCACATCCAGATGGTTGCTGCGATGCAGCCATCACCCGGCCGCCGATCGCTCACGCGACGATGTCGGCACCGTCGGGTTGGCGAAACACGAAGGCGACCACGAGCGACTCCCGCTCCGGCCACATCGCAAGCGTGTGCTGTGCCGTGGTGTTGGCGAACGCTCTGAACTGCGACCACGTCATCATCGGCTGCTCCGCAGTCTCGAGCACGAGGGACTGGTCGGCCTTGAGCTGATCGTCTACGAGATCGAGCCCCTCCATCTCCATGACCGCGAGATCGAGTTCGTCGCATGAGCGGATGAAGCGACCCGCCACGTCCTTGGGGAAGAATGCCTCGCCGTCCTCGCTGCGATGCCGAGCGAGCTCGTCGTAGTCGGCGAGGAGCTCGGATGTCGCCGGGTGCTCGTCGCCCCACTCCTGACTCGACACGGCGTCCCGCAGCTCGTCCATCTCGGTGTCGAACGCATCCGGATCGACGATCCTGAGGGCGGTGTCGAGCAGCATCTGTAGCTCGCGGACGTCGAGGTCGTGAACGTCCCCCTCGCCGTCTGGGTACACCTGGAGGATCGTGGATTCCCCGTCCCAGAACACGAGGCCGACGAAGTCGTCGTCGCGCCACAGTTCGACGATGGGCCCATCGAAGTCCTCGCGCTCGGTTTCGATCAGCCGTATCGGCAGCATGTGCAGGACGCTAGCGCGCACACCGGTGACATCGGAATGCGGGCGCCAAAGGTCCGATCTGAGAGCGGACGGTCGACGGCAAGGCCCACGACGATCCGTCGTCGGCGCTCAGCTCGAGACGCGGACTCCCCGCCAGAACGCCACGTAGCCCTTGATCTCGGATGCCGCCGACTTGGGGTCCGGGTAGTACCAGGCTGCGCCGGGGTTGACATCACCGTCGACGATCACGTCGTAGTAGCTGGCAGTCCCCTTCCACGGGCACACACTGCTGGCATCGGACGGGCTCACGTTCTCTCGGCTGACGCTCTGGGGTGGGAAGTAGTGATTTCCCTCCACCACGATCGTGGCATCGCTCTCAGCGATGACCTGCCCGTTCCACGTTGCTGTCGCCATCATCCATCCGTTCGCTCGACTGAAGACGCTCCAACCGTTCGGGACGACGGAGCATTCCGGATGGCGCAGCGGTGCTCAGCTCTGCCTGATCTCGGCGTCCACGGTCACGAGCCCGGACTCTTCGAACTGAAGCTGAACCGTTGCCGACTCGCCCTCCACCAGTGCCTCGGTGACCCCGAGACACATGACGTGCAGGCCGCCTGGCTCCAGCGAGACCGTTTCACCGGCTGGCACCGGAATTCCCTCGGGGAGGAATTGCATCGACATGACGCCGTCGCTCATCTGGGTCTCGTGGAGCTCGACCACCTGGCACGCAGGGGATTCCGCCGACACGAGTCGGTCGTCGGTGTCCGAGCCCTCGAGCTGCATGTAGAAGGCGGCGTTGCTCGCCGAGGACGGCGAAGGCCGACCCCATGGATCGCTCACTTCCACGCCCTCGCTTGCCGAGCTGCATGCCGCAGCCACCATCACGAGCGCGATGACCACCAAGGTGTGTCGAATCATCTTCATCTCTGGCCTGATTCCTTTCTGTTAGCTCACGAGGTACGAGAGGTCTTCGGCGATTTCGTCGTCGGTTGCATCGAACGAAACGAGCAGCTTCAACTCACCCGACCGGTCGATGACCATCACCGTGGACGTGTGGTCGACGAGGTACCCGGCCTTCGATTCCGTGTCGACCGTCTGGTAGTACACGCCGTAGATCGTGGCGATACGATCGATGTCGGCTGGGTCGCCGGTGAGGCCGAGGAAGGTGGGATCGAATCTCGCTGCGTACTCACGCAGCACCTCGGGCGTGTCCCGCTCTGGGTCGACCGTGACCATGACGACCTGCACATCGTCTGCGTCGTCACCGAGCATGGCCCTGGCCCTCGCCAGCTTCGACAATGTGATGGGGCACACATCGGGGCAGAACGTGTACCCGAAGTACACGACGACGACTTGATCCTCGAAGTCAGCGAGCGACACCGGCTGCCCGTTGCTGCCCTGTAGCTCGATGTCCGGAGCGTCGACCCCCTGCATCACCTGAGCGTTGAACACCTGTGGCTGCAATCTCGGCACGACCACGAACCAGCCGGCAAGCCCGACGAGCAGCGCCGCCAGGACCGATCCACCGACGATGATGAGCCACTTCGTCATGGGTAGCACAGGAAGAAGTGGGCGGCTTCGTACGCAACGGTGGCGGCTCCGGTGGCGTTCCTGAGCTCCTCTCCGAGGACATCGAGATGCCGGATGATCTTGTCGGCATCTGATGCGACTGTCTGGTAGCGATACTCGCCTCGAATGACTCCCCACCCATCGACGAGGATCAAGGCCGGGTCGAAGGCAACCGAGCCATCGTCCCGGGGCTCGTACCAGGTCCGGAATCCGGCGCGAATCACGTTCTCGACGTGATCGGGGTCACCGGAGACATAGCGCCATTGCTCCCCATCGGCCGACACCCTGAGCGCTTGCCTGGTCAGCTCGTCGGGACCCTCGCTGGCGGGATCGAGGGAGATCGTGACGAATCGGATGTCGACGTCGCCGAGGTCGACCTCACCCAGGCGGTCTCGGACTTCGGTCACCGTGGACTCCATGCCGGCACAGCGGTCCCCACAGTCGTCGTAGCCGAACGAGTACAGGACGATGTCACCTCGCACATCCTCGGAGGTGAAGGGTGCGCCAGCCTGATCCGTCAATGAGAAGCCTGGGCCGAGCCGGATGCGAGGAAGCACCTGGATCGGCTCGAAGATGGCGAAGGCCATAACGCCGATCACGACGAGGGCTCCGGGGATCGCCAGCCGGAGGATCCATCTCCCCCGCGTCGTCCGCCCGGATGCGTCTTCCGCCATATTGTTAGAGTAACGGGCTAAGGATTTCCAGCGAGCGGGGACGATCATGTTCGCACGCATCACCGGCCTCGCCGCACTCTGTGTCCTCTCCTTCCTTGCGGTCGGATGCGCGTTCGTGGAGCAGGGCACCGACACGCCGGGCCGCATCGGGGGCACGTACTACATCAACGGTGTCGATCCGGGGGGCGCCGAATACGGCGGGCAACTCATCATCACCGAGGTGCGCGATCGGACGTACGAGCTCGACTGGATCATCACCGGATCCATTCAGCGCGGGACCGGCACTTTCCGCGCCGGCATCCTCGAGGCCGATTGGGAGACCGTCGAGGGGCTGCGTGAGTCGCGTGGGACGGCGCGCTACGAGCTGCAGGACGACGGGAGCCTGATCGGCGAGCGATTCGAAGACCGGTTCGACGAGCCCGGCTACGAGGAGGCTTTCCCGGTCACGCTGAAGTGATGCTCACTCCAGCGTCAGCAGGAATGCCACCAGCGAATCGAGCTCGTCCTCGGTGAGGGTCTCACCGAAGTACTGCGGCATCACATTCGGGTCGAAACCCTCGACGATGTATGCGTTCGGGTCGACGATCGATTGGCGGAGATACTCCTCTGCGGTCATGCCGGGGACCCTCGAGCCGGCCTCGGAGGCGACATTCGCCAGCGAGGGACCGACGATGGTGACGCCCGCTCGGAGCGAGTGGCAGACCCGGCATCCCGCCCCCACGCCCAGCGAGTTCCGAAGGAACAGCGATCGACCGGCTTCCGCCTGGGTCTCCACGACCTGATCGATGAACGAGAACTCCAGCACGTCGCGCTCGAGCACGCTCACGTTCTCATCGAACAGCACGGTCTTCGCTGCCGGATCTATTCGGTCGAACAGCTCGATGCGCAGCGCCCTTCGGCCCGGGGCCATCTCGATCCGCTCCAACGCCTGGGATACGTCGAGACCATCGCGGCGAACCGTGGGATAGGTCTGGTCGAGCACGACGGCACCATCGAGCGAAACGACCAGCCGGCTTGCGGCGCCCTGGTCGAGCTCAGGTTCGCCGTCGTATCCGACGAGGGCGGCGCCACCCTGATGATCCATGGCGATCGACACCACAGCCTGGTCGGTGAAGCCGGGTGTGAATGGGAGGTTCGTCAGTGCAATGGTGATCGCCGCCAGGGCCAGGGTGACGAGCGAAAGCCGGACCCACCCGTTGGTCGAGGGCGAAGCCGTCGGATCCGCCACCGGCTGGGTGCCGGGCTGTTCCAGAGCCCGGCCGATGTCGATCGACGGAATCCAATCGGAGACGATCGGGGCGTCGGTGTAGCGCCGCTTGAGTCTCGGGACACGGGAACGATCGAGCCGCTCCTGGTCGTACGTGTTGCCGAACCGATTGGCGCAATCCGCGGGCGCACATCCGACGATCTGAATGTCGGCGACTCCAGCATCGAGCGCCCGCTCGGCGAGGTGCGGGTGGATGACCCCTGCGCAGTTCACCGGGACGATGTGAACCGACGGATCCCCTTGGGCGTGATCGAGATGGCGTTCGCAGCCGACCACGATTCTCCGACCGTCTTCGCGCACGGCGAGCGCCACCACCGTCGCCATCGTCTCATCGATCGACTCCTCCGGGAGCGACAGCGCGTCATCGGTGCAGCTCCCGATGCACACGCCACACGAGACGCACCGATCCGGGACGAGCACTGCGAGCTGCCGGTGCTTCCCGTCCTCTCGTGGAATCATCTCGAGTGCCCCGTATGGGCAATCGGCGACGCACAGCGTGCAGCCCGTGCATCGATCCTCGTCGATCACGATGGCGGGCGGTGTCGTGGATCGCCCCAGCAACGGCAGGGCGGCAACGGCGACGCCGAGGAGCGTCAAGGCGCCGAACACCACCCAGGGCGAGAAGTTCAGCCCGAGCGGGAAGAGGAAGAGATAGAACGGATCGATCGGGAAACTCGCAGGGATTCGTGCACCGTCGAATGCCGGCAGCAGGCCGACCGGCCAGACCAGCGACAGGAGCACGAGCACACCGCCCGCCGTGACGGTCCACGCCTTCGGAGGGAACCACTGTCTGGGCGTGAGCCGGATCACGTGGATCACCAGGAAGCCGCCGACGGCAATGGACAGGAAGAGGTGGATGAGGAACACGATCAGCAGGAACGGCCAGCCGCTCCCCGCCGCCGGCGTCAGCAGTGAGTCGAGGAGGAAGTCGAGGCCCGACGCCGTCCCTCGCAGCGCGCTGATGAGGATCTCGTTGAGGGCCTGGGCGCGCTCGTCCCACAGGAGCCAGTACCCCGTCACCCCGATGACCCACAACATGGCGAGCATCACGATCCCGGTCACCCAAGCGAGCCATCGAGCTCCACGGAAGCGGTCCTGGACGAATGCGCGCCAGCCGTGAAGCACGGTCACGATCACCAAGGCCACCGAGCCGTAGCGGTGCAGTGCCCGCATGAAGCGGCCCATGAGGTTTGCCTCGAGGCGTGCAACGGCGTCGTACGACTCGACGAACCCGTACGAGAAGAACGCTGTGAGATAGATGCCGGTGATGGACACCACGACGAAGAACAGCACGGCGAGCGTTCCCGTGTGGTGCAGCGGGTTGAGGCTCGCCGTTCCGAGCGCCCGGTTGACCGGTCGCTCGACCCGCAGGGTCATGCGCTCGAGCCGCCGGAGACCGACCCGGACCCGTTCGATCCGGGTCGGACCTCCGTCTGCGCTATCGGCCGTCGTCGAAGCGTGGGGAGTGCTCACTGACTTCGCCGAGGCCGATCACGATCACGGTGGGAAGCTCGGGGAGTTGAGCTGTGCGTTGACGATCTGCTCGTACAGCTGTGGTCCATAAGCCAACAAGATCAGCAATCCCGTCGCCGTGAGCCACGGGACCCAACGGTCGAGCCACACTGGAGTGGCCTGGACATCGCGTCGCGACTCCGCCACCGGGATCTCCACCCCCTCGTCCTCTGCGAACCGCTTCCTCCGCAGCGCGGTGACGACGATGACGACGACGTACAGGATCAGGCCGATGTACATGACCGTCCCACCGATCCCCACTCGCCACAGGTGACCGGACCATTCCGACGGGATGTAGGGAGCAAGCCCCAGGGGCACACGGCGTGGGGCTCCGAGCAGGCCGACCGTGTGCAGGGCATTGGAGAACACCAGCATGCCACCGAAGTAGATCCAGCTCGAAGCCAGGGCGAGCTTCGGCGCCCACAGCGGCTTGCCGACGATGTAGGGCACCAACCAGTACGAGATCCCGAAGAACGTCATGGTGACCGCAGAGGCAACCGTGAGGTGGAAATGCCCGGGCACCCATGCCGTGTTGTGCAACGCCAGGTTGACGTTGTAGGACGCGTTCATGATTCCGCCGATGCCTCCGAACACGAAGAGGATCCCGGCGAGCAACTGCGCGGTGACGGACGGATTGCCCCACGGCAGCGCACGCACCCAGCCGAACAAGCCTCTCCCCCCGCGTCGCCAGGCCCCGTACTCGAGGCTGGCGATCACCGTGAACATCGTCATGAAGGACGGGATGGCAACGGCGTAGGTGAGGGCGAAGTGAACGTACTTCCATCCGCTCGGGATGCCGGGGTCCACGAACTGATGGTGGAAGCCGAGGGGCACCGACAGGAGCAGGAACAGCCAGAACGCCAACCGAGCCAGCTGGTCGCTGAACATCTTGCCGTCCACCTGCTTGGGCAGCATGGCATACCACGACAGGTAGGCCGGGAGCAGCCAGAAGTACACGAGAGGATGTCCGGTGAACCAGAACAGCGTGCGAGCGAGCTGCGGGTCCATTCCTGACGTCCACCCGAGCGATGCCGGCAGCAGCATCCCGAGGATCTCGGCTGCCACGCCGATCGTTGCGATCTGCCACAGCACCATGGTCACGAGGGAAGCGAACGCGATGAAAGGAGACCGCTGGTCGGGATTGTCCTTGCGCCACTCGTAGAAGGTCAGATAGAACCCGAGGCCCTCGATCCAGCTCCCGACGACCACCAGGGTCAGTCCGATGTAGAACAGGCTCGAGGGCTGCATCGGCGGATAGAACGTGAACAGCACCGTGGCGTTGCCCGCCAGGAGCGGAACCGCCGTGATGACGAGACCGACGACCATCGTCAGGAAACCGATCCAGTTCAGGACCGGATACCGCAGCCTCCGGCCGAGCCCCTTGATCATGCAGAGGGTGAGGAACCCCGTGATGAAGAAGGTCGTCCATACGAGTGCGTTCAGCACGCCGTGGATGGTGAGGCCTTGGTAGTAGTTGTCCACGAGCCAGGTCATCTGGGGATACAGGTCGATGCCGGCATGCTCGAGCGACTGGAGAGGACCAAACGTCGAACCGATCAGGAGTGCGGCCACGGCGACGATCAGGTGGTAACCGACGAAGTTCCGGTCCCGTTGCTCGAGCTGGTAGTCGACCTGGGTCGGGCGTCCCTTCAACATCTCACTCACCTCCTTCGGCGGGAACGACTCGGAGCACACCCGCCATCTGATGGTGGGCGAGTCCGCAGTACTCATGGCAGATGTAGTCGTAGACGCCGACATCGTCGAAGGTCGAGGTGAGCTTCGACACCTGGCCGGGTATGACCATGATGTTGATGTTCGACGCCTGTCTGCCCTCAGCTCCGGCCAAGCCGAGCTTGATGCCGTGCTGAACGTCGGCGGACGTGGCGTAGAAGTTCACCGTCGCCCCCTGCGGGATCTCCACCTCCATCGGCTGGAAGGCGAATCGGCGTGCCACGATGTAGAGGTCGTATTCCTCACCCGGCACGATCTCCCGCAGACCGGGCTCGGACCACGGAGGCGTCGACGCGAGCGTGTTGGGATCGACCCTGCCTTCGTCGGTGGGCACCTGTATGCCCAGCGCCAGGCCCGCCACGGTCACGGCGATGGCGAAGACCACCATGGTGAAGGCGGCGATCCGCATCCAGTTCCGCTCGTAGGGGTCCACATGAACGTGCTCGTCGGGCTCGACGACGACTGCTCCGCCGTCCGGTTCGCTCGACGCCGATGGATCCTCGTCGAATCCTTCGGCAGCAGGCGTGTCGTCGGTCATGACGTCACCCCACGCGAGAGCAAGGTGATGTAGACGGTGAACCACAGGATCACCAGCAGCACCGTGAATCCGATCACGAAGGCCCACGTTCCCCTGGGCTTGAAGTCCTCTTCATGGCGTTCAGAAGACATGTGCACTCCCTCTTCGGCGTCCCGCGATCCCCGTCGCCACCAGTGGATGTCGGCAGCCGTTGACGCTCGCGTCAGCTATTGCCGAGATACTAACTCAGGAATTATGCGGTCGGCAAGCACGAGCTGGCGAGGCCGTCTGACGATCGCCGCCGATCACATCACGAAGGGGATCAGGCGCCAATGCACCTGCGATCGATACCGGCGGTATCCCGGCACGTTGGCGATGAGCAGATCCTCTTCGTGGCCCGACTTGGCCATGAAGAACACCGTGAAGGCGATCGAGGACAGGATGGTGACGGGGTTGGCGTACGCCAGCCCGACACCGAGCGTGAAAGCGATGATGCCCGAGTACATCGGGTGGCGGACATAGCGATAGGGCCCCGCATCGATGAGGCGCGTGCCCTCGTTCGGCTTCGGATACGGCGTCAGCTCCGCACCGTGATAGCGGTACGCCCAGACGGACAGGATCGCCCCTCCCAC
>JASJCF010000060.1 GCA_030066265.1 Acidimicrobiia bacterium
GCCACGAGTGGAGCCAGCCCGATCGACTGTCAGGTCAGGACCCTTCCGGAGAACACCAACGTGCTCGGCGGAGAGGGCTCGGGAGCCTGGGGCGGTGACAGCAACGGGGGAGCCGGGACCACCTGCCGTATCAACTTCACCGATCGCCAATACAACAACGAGTGGCTCCAGTTCCGATTCGACATCCCACCCGAGTACACGTGCCCTGCCGGCACGGGTTCGTCGCCGGCATCGCCGGGGTGCTGGATCTTCGTGTCCTACTCCGTCTCGGGGAGCATCACCGACCGCACGACATGGGCGGCGGCGATCGACGGCCAGCCGATCCACTTGATCCCATAGCTCGATCCGGACGCGCGATCGCGTAGCTCGGTCGCATCGCTCGATCTCGGAGCGTTTCGCATCCGTGCTCGCAGCTACGCTGGCGGCCATGCCGAAGCTGGCGCTGCTCGACGGTCACTCGCTCGCATATCGGGCCTTCTACGCCCTGCCGCCCGATCTGGCGACGCCCTCGGGCCAGGTCACGAACGCCGTCTTCGGGTTCACATCGATGCTGATCAAGCTCATGGACGACGAGGCCCCAGATGCCATTGCCGTCGC
This sequence comes from Acidimicrobiia bacterium, assembly GCA_030066265.1. Taxonomy (GTDB): domain Bacteria; phylum Actinomycetota; class Acidimicrobiia; order Spongiisociales; family UBA5794; genus SZUA-442. The sequence continues at coordinate 598 of JASJCF010000060.1, forward strand.
CTGGGATCGCAAGGAGCCGACCTTCCGGACGGAGGAGTACGCCGAGTACAAGGCAGGGAGGGAGACCGCTCCCGACCTGTTCCGGAGCCAGCTCCCGTTGATCGACGAAGTCCTCCAGGCGATGGAGATACCCCAGGTGAGCCTTGCCGGGTACGAAGCAGACGACGTCATCGCCACCCTCGTCCGTGAGGCGAAGCAACTCGGCTACGACGTCATCGTGGTCACGGGCGATCGCGATGCGTTCCAGCTGTCGACCGACGACGTAACCGTGATGTACACCCGGCGCGGGATCTCGGACACCGTGCACGCCACACCGGCCTGGATTCACGAACGCTACGGCATCGACCCGCTGCGCTACGTGGAATACGCGGCGCTGCGCGGAGATACGTCCGACAACCTCCCCGGGGTGCCGGGAGTCGGCGAGAAGACCGCAGCCAAGCTGATCAACGCTCATGAGAGCCTCGAAGCCCTCTACGAGCACCTCGATGACCTCACGCCGAAGCTGCGCGAGAACCTGGCGGCGAGTCGCGACCAGGTGTTCTTGAATCGCAGACTCATGACGCTCGTCGACGATGCGCCGGTTGACGACATCGATCCGGAGGATCTCATCTTGCGTCCCTTCGATCGCGACACGGTGCGATCGCTGTTCGACGACCTCGCCTTCCGGAGCCTCTGGACCCGGCTCGAGGAGCTCGGGGGATTGAGTGCAGAGGACACGGTGCTCGAGGATGTCGAGGTCGTAGCGATCACCGATGCCGAGAGCGTTGCGCGCCTGGGCGTGACGGTGCCCGCCGGCTTGGAGCCCGTGTGGGATGACGACGCCCTCGCAGCGGTGGTCGTGACGACGGACACCGGTCTGGCGAATGTCCCCCTGGAGCATGCGGATGGGCTCTTCGTGCGCAGCGACTTCTCCGCCGTGATCCACGATGCGAAGCCGACACTCCGCGCGCTGCTCGAGGCCGAGGTCGCCATCCCGGACATCTCCTTCGACACGATGCTGGCTGCGTGGCTGATCAACCCCGCCCAGCGGGCACCGGAGCTGGAGGACCTGGCGTACCGTGAGATCGGCGTCGACATCGGCCGATCCGTTGCCTCCGGCGAGAGTCCGCAGGGAGCCTTCTCCTTCGATGCTGAGGACACGGGGGCTGCAGACGTGGATCGCGCAGGCAGACGCGCACGCGCCGCTCACTCGCTGGTGGATCCGCTGTCGGATCAGCTCGACGCTCGGGGCGCACTCAGCCTGTATCGATCGATCGAGTTGCCTCTCGTCGGCGTCCTGGCCGACATGGAGGATGCCGGCGTGGGCCTCGACGTCGAGTTCCTGCGAGCGTTCGGAGATGACCTGGCTCACCGAATCGCGGCGCTCGAGAGCGAGATCCACGACCTCGCCGGGCGTTCGTTCAACGTGAACTCCACGTTGCAGCTGCGATCCGTGCTCTTCGACGAGCTGGGCCTTCCCATTCTCAAGAAGACGCCGAAGGGTGCTCCTTCCACCGATGCGTCGGTGCTCGAGAAGCTCGAGCGTGAACACGAGATCGTGGCGAAGTTGCTGCTGTTCCGCGAGCTGGACAAGCTCCGCTCGACCTACGTCGAGTCGCTCCTATCGCTCGTCGGGGAGGATGGCCGGCTCCACGGCCGCTTCAACCAGACCGGGGCCGCCACGGGGCGCCTGTCGATGGAGCAGCCGAACCTCCAGAACATCCCGACGCGGTCGGCGGAAGGCCGTGCGATCCGGAAGGCATTCGTGGCGAGACCGGATGCCTCCCTTCTCGTTGCGGACTACAGCCAGATCGAACTCCGGATCCTCGCTCACCTGTCCCAGGACCCCGGACTGGTGGAAGCCTTCGCAGCTGACGTCGACATCCACGCCGCAACGGCGGCTCGCGTCAACGGTGTCGGGCTCGACGACGTGACCGATGACATGCGCCGGACGTCGAAGATGATCAACTTCGGCCTCCTGTATGGCATGGAGGCATATGGGTTGGCGCAACGGCTCGACATCGACCGAGCCGAGGCGCAGCGCCACATCGACGAGTACTTCGTGCAGTTCCCCGACGTTCGTGCCTACATGTCGGGGATCGTGGACGAGGCGAGGCGGACCGGCTACACGACGACGATCCTCGGCCGGCGTCGATACCTCCCCGAACTGCACGCTCGCAGCACGCGCGAACGCCAGGCGGGGGAGCGAATGGCGCTGAACGCACCCATCCAGGGCTCGGCTGCCGATGTCATCAAGAAGGCGATGATCCAGCTCGCCGCGCGCCTGCGTGACGAGCACCGATCAGCCGAGATGCTCCTCCAGATCCACGACGAGCTCGTCGTGGAGGTGCCAGACGACGAATTGGAAGCCGTCACCAGCACCACGCTCGACGTGATGGAGGGGGTCGTCGAGCTCTCGGTGCCCTTGAAGGTCAGCTACGGGGTGGGGAAGACGCTCGCCGAGGCTGCGCACTGACACCGGCTTCGGCCACGCCGCCCGGGCGGTCTGCGTGGCGGAAACGCCCTCTCATCCCCTACCATGCCGAGGCCCGGTGGGCCGCGTCAGCGCGCACGCCGGCGAATACGTATTCAAGGAGATCCACCCTTTCATGTCCACAGACAACCGCGACGTCGATACCGGCGGCGCCGACACCACCGACGAGACGGCTGCGGCCCCTGAGGCCGCCGTTGCGACAACCGAGCCCGAGTCGTCTCAACAGCCGTCCCCGGAGCCGGCGGCTGCCGCATCCGACGAGGCGGCGCCCGCCCCATCTGACGAGGCGGCCTCCGCCGCTTCCGACGCGGCGGATTCCACACCTTCGGCCGACGATGCCCTGCCTGAGCCATCGGAGGCCGGTGAAGCCGCCGCGACGCCCGCTCCTGCCGCAGCGGACGACACGGCCGCATCGGCGGAAGGTGCACCCGAAGGGAGTGAGGGTGAGGCTCCCGTGGTGCGTGGAGATCGCCCGGCGATCAGCGCACCCAAGGACATCGGCGATGTCCCGAACGAGCTGACGGCCGACGACTTCGCTGCCGCGGTCGAGCAGACGGTGTTCGAGTTCAAAGAGGGCGACATCGTTGCGGGCACCGTGGTCCGTGTCGATCCAGACGAGGTGCTCGTCGACATCGGGTACAAGTCCGAAGGGGTCATCCCGCCCTACGAGCTCTCCGTGCGCAACAACTCCAACCCTGCCGACATCGTCTCGGTGGGAGATGAGATCGAGGCGCTCGTGCTCCAGAAGGAGGACGATCAGGGCAGGCTCGTCCTCTCCAAGAAGCGTGCGCAGTACGAACGTGCCTGGGGCCGGATCGAGGGCATCATGCACGAGGGTGGGACGGTCTCGGGCCAGGTCATCGAGGTCGTCAAGGGCGGCTTGATCGTCGATATCGGTCTGCGGGGCTTCCTTCCGGCATCCCTCGTCGACTTGCGCCGGGTTCGCGATCTCCAACCCTTCGTGGGTGAGGCCATCGAGGCCAAGGTCATCGAGCTCGACAGGAACCGCAACAATGTGGTGTTGTCACGCCGCGCGTACCTCGAGGAGGAACAGGCCGAGCAGCGCCACGCCTTCCTGGCGGACCTCAAGGAGGGGGACATCCGAGAAGGTGTCGTGTCGAGCGTCGTGAACTTCGGTGCCTTCGTCGATCTGGGCGGTATGGACGGCCTCGTCCACGTCTCGGAGCTGTCGTGGCGCCACGTCAACCATCCGGGTGAGATCGTGACCGTTGGGGACAAGGTGAAGGTCAAGGTCCTCGAGGTGGACTACGACCGTGAGCGCATCTCGCTCTCGATCCGCCAGACGGCCGAGGATCCGTGGGAGACCTTCGCCCGGGATGCCTCGGTTGGATCGATCGTCGATGGCAGGGTGACGAAGACCGTTCCGTTCGGTGCGTTCGTGTCCGTGGGCGACGGCGTAGAGGGCCTCGTTCACGTGTCCGAGATCGCCATGCACCATGTCGAAAGCCCTGAATTGGAGCTGTCGATCGGGCAGGAAGTAAAGGTAAAGGTCACCGAGATCGATGCCGACAGACGACGAGTGAGCCTGTCAATCAAGCAGGCACTTCCGGAATGGGAGGAGCGCTCGTCGTGGAGCGAAAGAAAGCCATCACGGCCACGCCGAAGGGAATTCGAGCGTGAAGACGAGACCACAGAAGCTCCGAGCTTCAACGCGGACTCGTCTCTCGAGGCGATCCTCCAGGAACTCAAAGAACGCGGCATCGGTCGTTCCTGACTCTCGGGTCCTTGACCCTTGCGAGGGTCGTATGCGAACCTCCGTGCGCCGCACGTGGGGATACGAGGTTCCCCACGTAACCAAGTCGTGTATCAGCATGGGGAGGACCGACTGACATGGGCCGGCGTACACTCGTTCTCGTCATCGCGGTCGCCCTGGCTGCGATTTCGGGCTTTGCGATCTACCAATATCTGACGAACGTCGAAGACGACATCAGGGCCGACATCGCCGAGGTGGGGGTTTACCGCGCCAGCGAGCAAATCGCCTCGGGAACGCCGGGTGAGGAAGCCCGGCCACTGATCATCGAGGACACGGCTCTGCGTGAGTCCGTGGTCTTCGAAGGTTCGACGATCCTCTGTACCGGAGCGGTCGGTACCAACGCCGACGGCAACCCGAACGAGGTGGGTTGTCCGGCGAACCCGAACGACCTCAATGCCGTTCTCGACGGCAAGGTCGCATCGGGTCCGATTGCGGCCGGTCAGCTGATTGCGACGAGCTCGTTCGCGGACACCCGTGACCTCCAGCAGCGTCTCTCCGATGCGATCGCACCCGGGAAGGTGGCGATCTCCATCGATGCCGACGTGCCGAGCTCCGCAGGCGGATTCATCCGTCCCGGTGACAACGTGAACGTCATGGCTTCGGCGACGCTCGCTCCGCTCGACTTCCTCGAGATCATCTCGAACGACGACCTGCGCGACCTGCTGGTCGAGCTCGAGGTCGATCCGACGCAGCAGGACGACACGCCGCAGAGCGAGACCGTCGACCCGACGGCACAGCCGACGACACCCGGCAACGTCGGTACGGCGATCGCGGGCTCCTACGACGTGACCCAGACGATCCTCCAGAACGTCCAGGTCATCGCCGTCAACGCCGACACCCGTCCTGCACCGCTCGACACCGGCTTGACGCCGATCGCAGGCGTGTTCGTGTTCGAGGTGACGCCTCAGCAGGCAGAGCTGATCGAGTACGCACGTCAGTACACCGCCGTCTCGATGGCACTGCTGCCAGCCGGCGACTACGTGCCGTACGACGCACAGCCGATCGTGGTCGACGACATCTTCGGATTGCTCGACCGGATCGAGCTCGAACTTGGCCAGGTGGGCAGTGGCAACTGATCTCGACAGCACTCGGTCGATCCTCGTGGTCGACACGGATACGGCGGCGATGGACGCCGCCGTATCCCTCCTGGACGGCCACAAGGTCTACCAGGCGCGCAACATCTCCGATGCGCAGCGCAAGCTCGTGGAAGAGGGTATCGAGCTCGCCGTGATCGGCCCTGGCTTCGCCCACGAAGCCGGTGTGAACGAGGCGAGCCTCCTGCTCGACATCCAGCCGTCGCTGCCGATCGTGCTCGTCGCCGACGGGCTCACCACCGACGTGTTGCGGGCAGCGATCCGGGTCGGGTTCAAGGACGTCATCGACGCGCCGCTCAATCAGTCGAAGATCGACTCGATGCTCCAGCACATCGAGCGTGCCGAGGCGATGGTCGCTCCTGACTTCAAGCCGAAGACCAAGATCGGCAAGGTCATCACGATCATGTCGCCCAAGGGAGGGGCCGGCAAGACGATGACGTCGTCGAACGTCGGGCTCTCGCTCGCCATGATGTCGGGAACACCCGAAAGGGTGGTCATCATGGATGCCGATCTGCAGTTCGGCGACATCTGCATCTCGCTCCAGGTGGAGCCGCAGCACACGATCGTCGACGCAGCGCGAGACATCGACAAGCTCGATGAGCAGTTGCTCGACTCGCTCCTCGCCACGCATGTGTCCGGGATGCGAGTTCTGTCGGCCCCGCTCGAGCCGTCACTCGCCGACGAGGTCTCCACCCAGGTGGTGGTCAAGACCCTGGGCATGCTCAAGCGCATGTTCGACTACGTCGTGATCGACACGGCACCGTTCCTCGACGAACCGGTGCTCTCGATCCTCGAGCGATCCGATGTCGTGCTGTTGGTGGTCGACATGGATCTCCCGGCTGTCAAGAACGCCAAGCTGGCCCTCGACACGCTCAAGCTCATCAAGTTCCCGTTCGAGAAGATCAAGCTGATCCTGAACCGGGTGAACTCGAAGGCTCGCCTCGACATCGACGAGCTCGAACGTTCGCTCGGACTCGAAGTGCAGGCTGCGATCAGCTCGGACAAGCTCGTTCCTCGTGCCGTCAACGAGGGTGAGCCGGTCGTGAGTCTGTATCCGCGGTCCCGGGTCGCCAAGGATCTACGGAATGTGACATCGCTCGTCCTCGACGGCGATGCCATGGACGAACCACAGGAAGAGAAGCGTGGCTGGTTCCGGTAGGGCCAGATCGACGAGACCGGAGAGAGAGACGACACCATGAGCCTTGCGGACAGAGTCAAAGCGGCGAAGTCAGCCGACACGTCGTCTGACACCCAACGAGAAGAAGTCAAGTCCGACCTGCGGCGGAAGCTGCACTACAAGGTCGTCGAGGGTCTCGGCCCGACGCTGTACAACTCCCAGATGTCCGATGCGGAGTTGAAGCTCCGCGTCATGGAGATGCTCGAGTGGGCCCTCGAGCAAGAGCAGTCGGTCCCCCTCGCCCGCGCCGATCGGCTCGCACTCCTGCAGGAGATCGCCGATGATGTTCTCGGCTACGGGCCGATCGATCCGTACTTGGCAGACCCGGAGGTCACCGAGGTCATGGTCAACGGACCACACGCGGTGTGGCTCGAGCGCGCAGGCCGCATCTCCAAGACCGACACGCGGTTCGTCGATGCCAACCACCTCGAGCGGATCATCGAGAAGATCGTCGGCCAGGTCGGCCGTCGCATCGACGAGTCGAACCCGATGGTCGATGCCCGCCTCCCGGATGGCTCTCGTGTCAACGCCATCATCCACCCGCTGGCGATCGGCGGACCATATGTCACGATCCGTAAGTTCGCCGTCGATCCCTTCACGGTCGACGACCTGGTGGCCAACCGCTCGATGTCCGAGCAGGTCGCCGGTCTGCTGAAGCGATGCGTCGAGGGACGACTCAACGTCATCGTGTCCGGAGCCACTGGTTCGGGCAAGACGACGCTGCTCAACGTGCTTTCGAACTTCATCCCGGCCAACGAGCGCATCATCACAGTGGAGGATGCCGCCGAGGTCCAGCTCAATCAGACGCACGTCCTGACGCTCGAGTCGCGCCCACCCAACCTCGAGGGGAAGGGACAGGTCACGATCCGAGATCTCGTCAGGAACACGCTGCGTATGCGTCCGGACCGCATCATCGTCGGTGAGGTTCGTGGTGGTGAGGCCCTGGACATGCTCCAGGCGATGAACACCGGTCACGACGGATCGCTGACCACGGTGCACTCCAACTCACCGCGCGACACGCTCGCCCGTGTCGAGACCATGGTGCTCATGGCGGGTATGGATCTCCCCGTGCGTGCCATCCGTGAACAGGTCGCCTCTGCCCTCGACCTCGTGGTGCACATCCATCGTCTGCGCGACGGGACGCGCCGCGTCACCCATGTCACCGAGGTCGTCGGCATGGAAGGCGACATCATCACCCTGCAGGACCTCATGCTGTTCGACTACGGCATGGGCGTCGACGAAAACGGCAAGTACGTTGGACACCTCAAGGCGACGGGTATCCGCCCGACGTTCTCAGAGCACCTCGAGAACTACGGCATCAACCTGCCGCCCGAGCTGTTCCAGCCCGAGGCCTTCGCACGACGATGAGACGCCTCGCTGCCCTCGCCCTCGGAACCAGCGTGCTGCTGGTCGCCGCACCTGCGGCTGCGCAGTCGAGCGCGGGCGCTTCGGGTCCGAGCGACATGCTGCTGCTGATGGCTGCGGTCGGCGCTGCCGTGGCGGTGTTCCTGTTGATCATCATCCTGCTGGGCAAGACCAGATCGTCCAGCGGGGTCCAGCAACGGCTCGGAAGCCTCGGCAACGCATCGGCATCGAAGGGTGTCTTCGGCCGGTTCGCCTTCCTGCGGAGGGCTGCCCGATCGGCCGAGTCCGCTGCGGCCCAGCGTGGCGCCACGAACATGATCGAGTCGGCGCTCGAGCAAGCGAACATCCCGCTCAAGCCAGGTGAGGCGATCATCACCGCCATCCTGGTGGCCCTGCTCGCCTTCATCCTGCTGTCGGCGATCACCCGATCCTTCATCTGGGGCGTCATCGGTGCGACCCTGGTGCTCGTGGGGTCATTGGTGTTCGTGAACCAGGTGGCTGCTCGCACGCGGAAGCGATTCGAGACGCAGCTGCCGGACACCCTCAACCTGTTGGCGACGTCGCTGCGCGCCGGCTACTCACTGCTGCAGGCAGTCGAGGCAGTCGGCCAGGAGGCCCCCGAGCCGACTCGACGGGAGTTCGGCCGTGCGATGGCGGAGATCCGACTGGGCCGACCCATCAACGACGCGTTGAGCGACATCGCCGAGCGCATGGACTCCCAGGACTTCGAGTGGACGGTCATGGCCATCGGGATCCAGCGAGAGGTCGGCGGAAACCTCGCCGAGGTGCTCCAGACGACCTCTGAGACCATGGTGCAGCGCAACCGGCTGCGTCGGGAGATGAAGGCGCTCACGGCTGAAGGTCGCATCTCGGCCTACGTGCTCGCCGCCCTTCCGCTGTTGCTGTTCGGCGCAATCACCGTCATCAATCCCGACTACCTCAAGCCCATGCTCGAGAACACCATCGGATTGGTCGTCATGGGCGCAGGGATCGTGTTCATAGGAATCGGCATCTACTGGATGTCCCGGATCGTGAAGGTGGACGCATGATCGGCGGTCTCATGTTCGTGGTGCTGGCCGTGTCGGTCACGGTCGGTGCCCTCACGGTGTACATCGGCAACGGCGTCCTCAAGGCGAATCGCTCGTCGGGCAACCGGCTGGCCAGCCTGCAGACGAGAGACGATCGCCTCGATGAGGACTTCTCCCAGCGGGCCGTCGCTCCGGTGGTGCAGGGGATCGGGCGCTTTGCGCTGCGGTTCACGCCCACCGGGTGGGTGAACAAGGCTCAGCACAAGCTGGTGCTGGCCGGGTGGGCCGAACGAATGGACGGCAACACCTGGGCTGCGATCCGCATCATTGCGATCGTCGTGTCGGTGGTGCTCGCCTTCATCCTCGTCCCGATCATCGAGAGCCCCTTGATGAAGCTCGTCGTCGGCGGTCTCCTGATCCTCATCGGCGTCTTCGGCCCGGAGGCCTCGCTGAACAGAGCCATCGACGAGCGGCGGAAGCAGATGGAGCGGCAGCTGCCGGACATCATCGATCTGCTCGTCATCTCGGTCGAGGCCGGTTTGGGGTTCGAAGCGGCGATGGGGCGTGTGGTGCAGAACGTGCCGGGTGAGCTCTCGCGTGAGTTCCAGAGGACCCTCCAGGAGACCCGAGTCGGCGTTTCCCGCCATGAGGCCCTCCGCAACATGGCAGAGCGAACCGATGTGGACGACCTGAACTCCTTCATCCTCGCGCTGATCCAGGCGGATCAGTTCGGTGTGTCGATTGCCCGTATGTTGCGAGTCCAAGCGGACGAGATGCGTGTTCGCCGGCGCCAACGGATCCAGGAGAAGGCGTTTGCGGCTCCCGTGAAGATGATCTTCCCGATGCTCTTCTGCATCTTCCCATCGATCTTCATCGTGATCCTCGGTCCCGCGGTCATCAACATCCAGGGCGCCTTGCTCTGACCGTGTCTGCTCAGGGCGACACGGCGTCTCCGCGCCGTCGAACCCTGCCACTCGCGGCGATTGCGCCGCTGGCTCCGTTGGCGGTGGTGGCCGTGTTGGCATCCCGCCCCATTCGGGACAACTCGTTCCTGTGGCACATCCGGGCCGGGTCGCTCCAGCAGGACGCCCAGTCCGTGCTCTCGGCGGATCCGTTCTCGTTCACCGCCTTCGCGCAGGAATGGAGGACGCAATCATGGCTGGCCGAGCTGCTGTACGCCTCGTTGGAGACGACGTTCGGCGGCTTGGCGTGGGCGAATTGGATGACGTTCATCGTCGCAGCGTGCACCCTCGGGCTGGTCGGGCTCGCCGTGTGGCGGTCGCTCCCGAGCCCATTCGGTGTCGGGCTCGTGCTCGCCGTCGTCGTGTGGCTGATGGGTCCGTTCGTCCAGCCCCGACCGGTGATCTTCTCCTTCTTCTTGTTGGCATTGCTCGTCGTCGTGCTCGTTCGACGTGACGAGCTCGTCTGGGTCGTCATCCCCATCCTGTGGCTCTGGGCTGGGGTGCACGGCTCGTGGATCCTCGGGGGACTCCTGGTCGCCCTCGAGTGGATACGGACCGGAGATCGCCGTCTGTTCTTCGCAGGCGGCATCGGAGGCATCGCAACCCTGGCGACGGCTCACGGAATCGGGACGTGGGCGATCGTCCTGTCGTTCCTCGAATCCCGCGAGATGCTCGGCAGGATGCAGGAGTGGGCACCGCCACAACTCATGAACTACACGCAAGCCCCGTACCTGCTGGTGCTCGCAGGCCTGGCGATTGCGCTCGCGATGAGGCGCATCACCCTCCGTGACCTCGTCGTGATCATCCCGTTTGCGATCCTCGGGTTGACGTCGCGAAGGGCCGTGGTCCCCGCCACGATCGTCCTGGCGCCGTGGGCCGCCCTGGCGCTGTCGTCGATCCGGTTCCCGCGCTCGCGAATCTCCGCACGCGCAGGGCTCGTGTTGATCGGAGCCGTGGGAGCGCTCGCGCTGCTACCGATGGCCGTGGCTCCACTCGGTGTCCTCAACACGGATCGCTTCCCGGCCCCTGCGTTGGTGGCGCTCCTCGAGGACCGGCGTGCCTTCCACGGAGATGCCGAGGGCGGGTACCTGATCTACGCCGAGTGGCCGGAGCGCCGCGTGTACATCGACGATCGAGCCGAGCTGTACGGCATCGGGCTGTTCGACGAATACCAAGCGACGATCGACGGGGCATTTGAGCGGACGTTCGAGCGGTGGGGGATCGATGCGGTGCTCGCCCGGCAGGATTGGGATCTCGTCCCGGCCTTGACGGCATCGGGCTGGCGGACGCTCGGCGAGGACAACGCCCACGTGGTCATGGTTCCCGGTCCCTGAAGCCCGGTCCCTGAAGCTCGGTCCCTGAAGCCCGGTCCGGACCCGATTCCACTGATCGGCCCGACGATCGAGGCAGAAGGCCGAGTGTCGGCGCTGCGTGCCTGGTGTCGTCCTCAGGCACCCCCGAACGGGAGCTGCGGGGTGCCGCAGGCACCCGGACGCGAAGAAGGGGCGCCAGAGGCACCCGGACGCGAAGAAGGGGCGCCAGAGGCACCCGGACGCGAAGAAGGGGCGCCAGAGGCACCCCTTCTCCAAGTTGGTGTCTATTCGACGTGCTCAGGGAGTGTTGTTGAGCTCGGTCTGAACCGTGTCGAACTCGTTGCTGACTGCCTGACCGACCAGGATGATCGCGGCGATAGCGACGATTGCGATGAGTGCGACGAGCAGGGCGTACTCCACCATGCTGGCACCCTCTTCATCGTTGACGAAGCGGCTCTGGAAGGCCGTCACCAGACGAAGCATGTTGTACCTCCTAAGTACAAGGCGATCCGTACATCAAATTACGGCAAAAGGGCCGAGAACTTAATGGGTCTTTCGGCCCATTCAGATGCACTACGCAGCCCGTGATCGACGGTGCCTAGTCCGGACTAGACACTCAGTCCCAGTCCCGATCGAGCCCCAGCTTCATCGCCTCCACCACGGCTTGCGCCCGGTCATTGACGCCCAGCTTCTCGTAGATCGATGCAAGGTGGTTCTTGACGGTCTTCTGCGAGATGTACAGCTCGTCTGCGATGTCGTCGGTGCTCGAGATGCCCTGGACGAGGCAGCGAAGGACGTCGCGCTCGCGACCGGTGATGGCCTCAGCACGCGACGACAGCTGCGGGGCGGAATACGCATCGAGGACGCGCGGGTCCGATTCGAAGAGATCCACCCCGTCGGCGACGGCGCGGATCGCGGCCGCGAGTTGCGGAAGCGGGAGGCCTTTCGACAGGAATCCCCTCGCACCGGCCTCGCGAGCCGTTGCGGCGTACTCCTCGGCGGCGTGCATCGTGACGATGAGGGTCGGCGGGAGATCGTCGATCCTGCTGATGGCGGACAGTCCGGTGACCTTGGGCATCTCAACATCCACCAGGAGCACATCCGGGCCCTTCGCCTGGACCTCGGCATGCAGCTCGGCGCCGTCGACGACGGTGCCCACGACCTGGATGTCCGGGAGGCTGTCGAGACCCTGCCGAAGGCCATCCAGCATGAGCTGGTGGTCGTCGGCGATCACGACGCGGATCGTGTCGGTCATCGCGAATCCTCCCAGGCGACCTCGACGAGGGTCCCCTCACCGGGTGTCGTGTGGACCTCGAGGGTCGCACCGATCAAGTTCGCTCGCTCCTGCATCCCCACCAGACCGTAGTGCCCATCGGCCGGATCCTCGTGGTCGAAGCCGTCGCCGTTGTCCTCGACGCGGACCACGCCCGTTGCATCGTCGATCCGGCCGGAGATCCGGATCACGCTTGCCCCTGCATGTGTCAGAGCGTTGCGAAAGGCCTCGGTCATGAGCGCCCCGACCTCCGTCGCGATCGCAGGGCGCGGCGGTGTTCGCTCTTCGATGTCCACCACCACCGTGGGACCGTCGGCATCGACTTCCGCAACCAACGTGTGCGCCCGCTCGACGACGCTCACGCTGCGGTCGGCCCGCAGATCCTGCACGCGGTCGCGGACCCGGTCCACGAGACGTGTCACGTTCGATCGAGTCGCGTCGAGTGTTCGTTCCTGGTCCTCGTTCAGGTCGCCCCCCAACATCACCATGTCGAGCGCCAGCCCCACGCTTGCGATCGACGGTGCGATGTCGTCGTGGAGCTCCCGAGCCAGCCGCACCCGCTCGCGTTGGATGGTCAGCCCTGCCAGCCGTTGGACCATGGCATCGTTCTCCAGTGCGAGACCCACCGAGGTGACGTTGGATTCGACCGCCGTGCGCTGGCTGGGGGTCAGGGGTGCTCCTGCGTGCCAGATCTCGAGGACCGCCAGGGTCTGGCCGGACCGCACGATCGGGATTGCATCCGACGGTTCGGATGAGGGGATCTCCCCACGACGGGCGAGCACCGTGCTCCCCGGCCCGGTGATCCGAGCAGGGCTCTCCGGGAGCACCAGCCCCACACCGCGGAGGGCGTCCTGTGAGGCGGCCACGGCGTTGATGTCCGGCGAGGTGGCGATGGAGAGGAGATCCTCCAACAGCTCATGCGTCTCCTCCATCCGGGCCCTGCGGTGCGCCGATGCCGTCGTGGCGAGGGCGAGATCCTGGGCGCGCTCGGACTCGGACTGGAGCGCTCGTTGGATCTCGGAGAAGGCGATGGCGGTGATCACATAGATGGCCGGAACGCCCACCAGGGCGTTCACGGTGGCTTCGGCTCCGGAGATCCATGTGGCGAGCAACACGCCGCCTACGCCCAGGATGGTCACCGGAGCTGCCGACGCCGCACCGCCGGCGATCGCCGCGAGGAAGATGGTCGCCAGCGGCATGAGGACGAAGGCACTCCCGATCCCGCCGGTGAGGGCCATGGCGGCCGTGTAGAACGCGATGCCGCCGATCAGCGCCGCAAAGGCGCGGCCATCGTTGCGATCCATCGGGATCGGAACCACGAACGACAGCAGCACCCCGAGCGATGCGAACAGGGTGGCTGCAGCCGTCTCCACGGTGAGGCCGTCCGAGACCATGGTTCCGACGACCGCCGCCAACAGCGCACCGAGGTGCACCAGCTGGGAGGTGACCCGAAGTCGTGCGGACCACTGTGGGTTTCCTGTCACAGGCGGAGGGTACAGTCCGAGCCATGGCACCCGAGGTACCGTCGGACGGGGCGACCGATGCC
>JASJCF010000061.1 GCA_030066265.1 Acidimicrobiia bacterium
GCGACGTTCCACACCAGCGGCAGGATCACGAGGAGCACGATGACGAGCACCGTGGGAATCATCAGGGCGACACCAAGACGCGACTCCCGCTTGCTCAAGCCCGACTTCGGCTTGCGGCGCCGGAGGCGCCGCCTCGGGCTCATGCCTTCGCGATATTGCTCTCGTTCGCGATCGTCGAGTTCCGCCGGTGGTGGCGGTACTTCCGGGATCGTCATCGGATGACCCCCGTCTCCTCGATTCCCGTTGAGCCGGTGGGGCCGGGCGACTGCCCGGCCCCACGCATGCTCGGTTGGTCGATCAGCCCTCTTCCTCGAGGAAGGCCTGCTCTTGCTCCACGGCTGCCTGCATGTCAGCCGTCGCGTCTGCCGCCGATGTGCCACTCAGCACCGAATCGATGGCCTGCGGAACGACGAGCGTCGTGTACACCGCACCCACGAGCTCACCTTCGCCCTGGACGAAGCCCCAGCGTGCGAAGTTCGAGGAGCCCTCGATCAGGTTGTTGATGACGTCCTCCGCATAGAAGTCCGCCAACGGAGCCTGCCGGTCGACACCTGTCGACAGACCGCGCCATGCCTCGATGTAGCTCGTGTCACCTTCGGAGGTGCCACGGCGCATCGGGAACTTGCCCTCGGGGGCAACGGACAGCCAGTCGACGTAGCCCTCGGAGAGCCAGTACTCGACGAAGGCCTTTGCGGCATCCGTCTTGTCGGTGGCTCCGATGCCCAAGTAGGACACCTGGCCGTACTGAGCCGGCGAGCCGCTCGGGCCCGAGAACGAGGGCACGAAGGCGCTGTTCTCAGCCAGGAACGAGATGTTGTCACCACACTCGGGGCACGTCGGCAACGCGGCGTCGCGCAAGCCGGCCATCTCGTCCATGATGAACGGCGACCACACGATCATGGCCGCTTGCCCGGCGAAGTACGTCGCACGGGTCGAGACGACGTCCTGGAGACCAGCAGGGCTGTAGTTCTCCAGCAGGTTCGTGTAGAACTCGAGCGCCTCGGTGCACTGCGGCGTGTTCAACGTCACGGTGCCGGCGTCATCGACGAGCTCGCAGCCGTTTGCGAGAGCGAAGTGCTCCCACGTCTGCTGCGTGAACACTGCCGACGGGTCGTTCGACGCCGTGATGCCGAACAGGTTGTTGCCCGGATCATTGAGCGCCGCCGCGGCAGCCTCGATCTTGTCGAACGTGTCCGGGGCCTCCAGGCCCGCCGCGTCGAAGAGATCCTGGCGATAGATCAGCAGCTGTCCCCAGCCGTCCGATGGGACGGCGGCGACGGTGCCTTCGACGGTCGCCAGGGCGAGTGCACCTTCAGAGAAGGTGCCCGCACCGAGGTTGTTCACGACTTCCTGGGATGCGGCCGTGTCGAGCAGACCTGCTGCGGCCCATCCGACCGTGAAGTCGAGCGGGTGGAACACCACGTCGGGCAGCGTGCCCGAAGCGGCGTTCGTGATCATCAGCTGCGGGAGGGCGTCCTCGTCGGTCGCCGTCAGCTGGACCTCGATCCCCGTTGCGGCCGTGAAGCCGTTGATGATCTCCTGGGTCTTCTCCAGACGCGCCGGCTGAGTCTCCGTGCTCCAGAACTTGATCGTGACGGTTTCTCCGCCACTCATGTCGTCGCCGCTGTCGCCGCTATCGCCGCTATCGCCGCTATCGCCGCTGTCGCCGCTGTCGCCGCTGTCTCCGCTGTCTCCGCCACTGGCCGCCGTCGTGGTGGTGGTGTCCGAGGATTCATCATCCGACGAACACGCACTCGCCACGAGTGTGAGAACCAGCACCAGGAGCAACACGACACGCATACGTTTCATGGGATCGCTCTCCTTGTCGATCGTTTCGGTCACCCGCCCGATAGCGGGCGTGGCCGGGACCGGCACGCCGGACCGCACCACGATTTGGCTCACCCTACACACAATTGCCTCTGGCGTGCAACCGACCCAGACTGCTATGGTGGCCGAAATTTGCTACAGCTTGCATACAAATACAGAGACCGATGACGACGACCGGCACTCCCGCCCAGCTCCGCATCGAGGGCCTCCTCGATGATCTCTACGGGGATCGATCGACGCCGGAGTTGAAGGCCGCGTTCGCCGACCTCATCGTCACGGCCGAGGATCGGAACCGCACGCCCGAGGCCACCACCCGCCCGACTGCCGACCGCCCGACAGCCTGGCTCATCGCCTATCCCGACCACATCACCGGCGAACACACGCCGCTGCGCGAGCTCGGTGCGTTCGCCGACACCTGGCTGCCATCCGAGGTCGAGGGCATCCATGTCCTGCCGTGCTTCCCGTCCAGCTCCGACGAGGGCTTCTCGGTGATGGACTACCACGCCATCGATCCGGCATTCGGGACCTGGGACGACATCTCAGCGCTCGCCGAGGAACGCCACCTCATGCTCGACGCCGTCCTCAACCACGCATCTGCACAGGGCGTCTGGTTCGCGGCCTGGCGGCAGGGCGACCCGGCACGGGCGGGCTTCTTCCGCACCGAGAACCCCGACGCTGACCTCTCGGACATCGTGCGGGCGCGCGAGCACCCGCTGCTCACCGAGTTCCCCACGGCAGGGGGACCTCGATGGGTGTGGACGACGTTCTCCGCAGATCAAGTGGATCTCGACTATCGCAACCCCGCAGTCGCGCGAGCCGCAGCCGAGGTGATCGTCGAGTACGCAGCCCACGGCGCCACCGCCATCCGCCTCGACGCCGTCGGCTTCTTGTGGAAGGAGGTCGGAACGCCTTCGATCCATCTCCCCCAGACCCACCAGTTGATCCAGCTCTTGCGCGCCGTCCTGGATGCGACCTACCCGGATGTGGTGCTGATATCGGAGACGAACGTGCCCCATGTGGAGAACATCTCCTACCTCGGAGACGGATCGGTCGCCGAAGCCGACCTCGTGTATCAGTTCCCGCTACCCCCGCTCACGCTCCATGCGTTCACCACCGGCGACGCCACCATCCTGTCATCGTGGCTGCGCTCCCTCGAAGACCTCCCCGACCACGTGCGATTCTTCAACTTCCTCGCTTCCCACGATGGCGTCGGCCTTCGGCCGCTCGAGGGACTCGTAGCCCGAGATGAGGTCGGTGAGCTCGTGACGGCATGTCTGGCCAACGGAGGCCTCGTGAACCATCGCACCGGGCCCGATGGGCGACAGACACCGTACGAGCTCAACGCCACGTGGTTCGACCTGATCCGCGGTCCAACGGACGGCGATGATGCGCTCGCACGCCACCTCGCGTCGCATGCAGTGATGCTCGCGCTCGCGGGCGAACCTGCCATCTACCTCCAGGCGATGATCGCCGAGCCGAACGACGTCGGACTCGCCGAACAGACCGGAGCGGCCCGATCCATCAACCGAACACGGTTCTCCAGCGCAGAGCTCGGCGAACGACTGTCCGACCCGTCGACGACGACTGCCCGAAGCGTTGCCGGCATCGCCGACATGCTGGCCTGGCGAGCATCGACGCCGCTGTTCGGGCCCAGCGGGGGTCAACGTGTTCTCGAGACCGGCCCGGACGTGATCGGCATCGAGCGCTTCGGCACCGACAGCCAGAGCGGCGATAGCCAGGGAGCCAGCAGCCGGAGAGCCAGCAGCCAGAGAGCCAGAGTCTTCGTGAACGTGACGGGACGTGAAGTCCACGTCGAAGGTCTCCCGGGATCGAGGCTGGTGGGGTTTCGAGTGTCCACGACCGACGACGGGGCGCAGATCGGCCCGTGGGGCACGGCGTGGTTCCTCCCGGTCGAGGCAGAGCTGGCTTCGTCATCGTCATGACGATCCTCGATCCGGACGCTCCGGAACCGCTCTATCACCAGCTGCGCCTGGAGCTCCTCAGACGAATCGAGTCGTTCGAGTTCGGGCCTGGTGATCGCATCCCGACGGAGATGGAGATCTGCGACGCATACGGCGTCTCACGAACGACGGCGCGCCAGGCCCTCCAACTGCTCGCTGACGACGACATCCTCATCCGTGCCCGCAGGCGCGGGACGATCGTCAACCCCAGGTGGCGAAAGGCGCGGCGACAGGACGAAGTGAGGCTGGTGCTCTCGGATCGGTTCCGGGAAGACGAGATCCGTTCGCTCATCCCACCGGACCGTGAGGCAACCGTGACGGTCGTGGCGTACAACGAGATCCGCGACTACCTGTTGCGTGCCATCGCCGAGGGAAACGCTCCGGACGTTGCGATGATCGACCACGTGTGGGTGGCGGAGTTCACGGCGGCGCACATGATCCACTCCCTCCACGACCTCGATCCGACATGGGCGGACTCCATGCTCCGGGACGTGATCCACCCAGCTGTCGCCCGGGGATATCTCTATCGAGGCGACCTCTACGCCGTCCCCGAGGAGGTCAACCTCGCCGGATTGTGGTACGACCTCGGGGCGCTCGATCTCGTGGGCGCACCCATCCCGAATTCGTGGCGAGACCTCGTCTCGGTCGCCACGTCCCTCCGCGAGCGGCGGCCGGAGCACTTCCCGATCGCCATGCCTGCGGGGGAAGCCGCACGGGAGACCACGACGTATTGCCTCACCGTGCTGCTTGCGTCCAACGGGTCGGGGATCATCGATGGAGACGTGGTGCTCGACTCGTCCAACGGCGTCAACACGTTGCGATTCCTGCGGTCTCTCGCCGAGTCGGCCCTGGTGCCACGGACATCGGTCGATGCTGGCTGGCTCGCCGCTCCTCGCTCACTCGGAAGCGGTGAGGCAACGATCTCGTTCGGGGGAAGCTACGAGACCGAGCACATCGCACGCCGGAGCGACATGTCGGTCTCGGACCTCGCCGAGCGATTCGTGTTCCGTCCCTTCCCCGCCGGCCCCGAAGGAAGGGAAGCCACGGTGCTCGGGGGCATGGGATTCGCCGTCTTCCGGCAGTCGAGCGATCCGTACAGCGCCCTGGACCTCATCAAGACGATCACCCAGCCGGCAGAGCTCGACACGCGCTCGATCCGGCATGGGACGATCAGCCCGACCGGTACCGCCGGCAGCATCGGCGGAAGTGAGCACGTGTCCGCGGAGGACCTGAGCCTGCTGCTCCAGAACGCATGGACACGCCCGATCGTCCCCGGGTACCCGTCGGTGACCAAGCAGCTCCAGCGCCTCGTGCAGGAGGTGGTCCTGGGTCGCCAACGACCGGCTGCCGCCGTGGAGCGAACCGCGGAGTTCATCGGGGCCGTCACGGACCTTCCGGTCGTCCACGACTGATCTGCATCGCCGTGAACTGCGAGCGGCGGTAGCGGTTCCGCCAGCAACCGCACGCGACCGGCGTGGCTCAGCCGATCAGAACAGCAGGTTCTCGGGCGACTCGAGGAGCACAGCTTCCGCCTCGAGGAACTGTCGGTTCATCGCCTCGGTCTCCAAGTACGTCATGAAGACACGGTCGACCGGCACCGCCTGCCGCAGGAGCAAGCCCGCCGAATCGGGACCTGCTCCCTCGAAGTGGCTCTCGCACACGGCACGGCTGAAGCTCGTCGACACGAAGCTGGTTCGGCGGGGCGGCGTCAGCGTGTGGGGTGTCGACAGCCCGCGATAGAGCGTGAGGTGCGTTCGATCCAGGCACGCGAACAGCGCCGATACGAAGGCAAGTCTCGCCACGATGTGGTCAGCTCGTCTCCGCCGGCTCCATGCTCCGTCGAACGTGCGAGGGTCTCGCACGATCTTCCCGATGTAGTCGACCAATCCGAGCTCCGCGAGCACGATGCGGTGACCCTTGACGACCTCGCCCGAGTGTGGGGCGCTGACGTACTGCGACGTGAACGCACCCTCCACATCGACGAGATCGAGGGTCTCCATCCAGGCTGTGAGATCGCGCCAGAGCACGGGTTCGCCCATGCGGGTCTCGACGTCGGGGAGCTTCCGATCACCGGCGAGGAACTCCGAATGATCGGTGAGCCACGTGACCGCCCGGCCGCGCTGCTCGACGATGCGACGACGAGATTCGTCTCGGGCAGCGGCCTCGCATGCGATCTCGACCATCACGTCGAGTCGATCGATGGCTTCCTGGATCCGATCGAGGTCGTCTGGGGCGGCGCGATCGCTGCCGAGAGCGAACTGGAACCGATCGATCTCCTCGAAGGGAAGCTCCCACCGTGCCCCTTCGTCTTCGAAGTCGTCGATCCGAAGCCCGAACATCCCCGTGTCGTACTCGAGGTCGGTGATCGAGACCGGTGTGCGACGTGGATCGAGCATCCGTCCTCGGTTCCCCGGAACGATGTGATCCACCGAACCCGCCTCGAACTCCGAGTCCGGCGCGGCATCGGGATCGTGCTGGTAGACGGGCACGAGGGAGAGCGTAGGGCACCGTTCCGGTCGGCATCGGGACGCAGCGCGACCGGCGGTGTGGCGAGCATCACCGACGCTCCCACACCGATGGGTGGCTCGAACACGCTGAGCTTGGCTTCGTCGTCGGGAACGATTCGGGGCGTCAGGCCCCGAGGGCCTCCATCATCGCGGCGCCCATGTCCGTGGGGGTGGGCGCCATGACCACGCCGGCCGCCTCGAGTGCGTCGATCTTCGCTGCGGCGGTGCCCATGCCTCCGCTGATGATGGCGCCGGCATGACCCATCCGCTTGCCGGGCGGTGCGGACATGCCGGCGATGAAGCCGGCAACCGGCTTGGTCATGTTCGCGGCGATCCACTCGGCGGCCTCTTCCTCAGCCGTACCGCCGATCTCGCCGATCATGATCACGCCTTCGGTGTCCGGATCGTCGTTGAACAGCTCGAGACAGTCGACGAAGTTGGTGCCGTTGACGGGGTCACCGCCGATCCCGATCGCCGTGGTCTGGCCGAGTCCGTTCCGGGTCAGCTGGTGGACGGCTTCATACGTGAGGGTGCCCGACCGCGACACGACACCGACCTTGCCGGGTGTGTGGATGTAGCCCGGCATGATGCCGATCTTGCATTGCTGGGGCGTGATCACTCCGGGGCAGTTGGGCCCAACGAGCCGAGTGTTGCGGTCTTGGAGGTATCGCTTTGCGACGACCATGTCGGCGACGGGAATTCCCTCGGTGATGGCAATCACGAGCGGAACGCCGGCGTCTGCCGCCTCCATGATGGCGTCAGCAGCGAACGGCGGGGGCACATACACCACCGAGGCGACTGCGCCCGTCCCGGCAACAGCCTCGGCAACCGATCCGAAGATCGGGACCTCGACGTCGTACGAATCTGGACGGCCCTGGACGCCGGTGTGGTCCGTAGCGCCCGTGAATCGCTCTGTCTGCCCCGCCCGACTCGGGTGGACCGCGCCGACGGTCTTCGTGCCATAGGCGATCGCCTTGTCGGTGTGGAACCTGCCCGTCTTCCCCATGCCCTGCACGATCACGGCGGTGTCGATGTCGACCAGAACGCTCATTTCGCCAACTCCACGATCTTGGCCGCACCGTCCTTCATGTCCGATGCGCTCACCACGTTGAGTCCCGACTCATCGATGATCTGCTTTCCGAGCTCCACGTTCGTCCCCTCGAGCCTGACGACCAGCGGGACTTCGAGACCGACCTCCTCGACGGCCTCAACGACGCCCTCAGCGATCGTGTCACAGCGCATGATCCCCCCGAAGATGTTCACGAAGATCCCTCTCACATTCGGATCAGCCGTGATGATCTTGAACGCTGCGGCGATCTGATCCTTGTCGGCACCCCCTCCCACATCGAGGAAGTTCGCAGGCTCCCCCCCGACGTGCTTGATGATGTCCATGGTCGACATCGCGAGACCCGCGCCGTTCACCATGCATCCGATCGTGCCGTCGAGCTTGATGAACGAGAGCCCGAACTCCTTGGCCTTGGCCTCCGCCGGATCTTCCTCCGACTCGTCCCTGAGCCCCGCCACGGCCGGATGCCGATAGAGCGCGTTCGCCTCGAACGACATCTTTCCGTCGAGCGCCATGACGTCGCCCTCGGTGGTCACGACGAGGGGGTTGATCTCCACGAGGTCGGTGTCGAGGTCGACAGCGGCCTGGGCGAGCGCCTTGAGGAACCGTACGCCGTTGCGATGGGCGTCCCCTTCGAGGCCGAGTCCCGTTGCGATCCGGGCCGCTTGGAAGTCGAGGAGCCCGAAGGCGGGATCGATCTCCTCCTTGAGGATCTTGTCGGGTGTGTCGGCGGCAACGACTTCGATCTCGGTTCCCCCCTCGGTGGAAGCCATGACGATGTTGCGGCTCGTTGCGCGGTCGAGCAACACCGACAGATACAACTCGGACTCGATGTCGATGCCCTGTTCGATGTACAGGCGGTTGACGGTCTTGCCCGCCTCCCCGGTCTGGATCGTGACGAGGGTCGAACCGAGCATCTGCTCGGCGAGTTGGCGCACCCTGGCCTCCACCGCTTCGATCCCGCCGTCGATGCCATCCAGGACGACACTGACGCCGCCGACATCGGGATGCTCCACGAAGCGCCCTTTGCCCCGTCCCCCGGCGTGGATCTGTGACTTCACGACCACCACCGGGTTCCCGGTCGATTCGATGAGCGGCCTCACCGCGGCTACGGCGTCATCGACCGTCGTCGCCACGCGACCTTCGGGGACCGCGATGCCGCGCTCGGCCATCAGCGCCTTCGCCTGGTACTCGTGGATCTTCACGCGTCCTCCCTCTCAGACATGGTCAGCCGCCCTCGTCGGTGTCTGGGAACTGCTCGGCCACCCACGACTGGATGGTCTCGAGCGAGGTGCCGGGCCCGAAGACGTGGGCGATCCCTGCCTCCTCGAGAACGGCGACATCGGACTCCGGGATGATCCCGCCGCCGAAGACCACGATGTCATCGGCGCCCTGGGCAGCGAGCTCGTCCACGACAGCGGGAAAGAGCGTGAGGTGCGCTCCCGACAAGGCGGACAGGCCGACGCCATCGACATCCTCTTGGACCGCCGCCCTGGCGATGTCCGCAGGGGTCTGATGGAGCCCGGTGTAGATGACTTCGCAACCCGCATCGCGGAGGGCACGAGCGACGACCTTTGCGCCGCGGTCGTGGCCGTCGAGCCCGGGCTTTGCGATCAGGATGCGGATCGGCATGGTCCGCCATGCTACCGGCGACCGGTCACCTCACCCATGCCCGGATCGACCTGAGCGGGCCATGCTCTCACCGGACCACGCATTGAGCGCGATGCAAACGGATCGGGCCGCAAGCTGATCGGACGACGAGCAAGCGGACCTCGCGGTCGTTCAGCTCGCCAGGAACTGCCGGTACCAGCGGCCCGAATCCTTCATGGTGCGCTCGAGCGTGTCGAAGTCCACGCGGACGAGCCCAAACCGCTTGTCGTACCCGTATGCCCACTCGAAGTTGTCGAGGAGGGACCACACGAAGTACCCCCGCACATCGGCACCGTCGTCCATGGCTTGGCGAACAGCTGCGAGGTGGGCCTCGATGTACTCCTGGCGCAGGGCATCGTGGACGACCCCATCGGCATCGGGCTCGTCCGGATAGGCGGCACCGTTCTCCATCAAGTAGATCGGCAGATCGGGCGCCCATCGGCTGACGCGATTGAGCATCCACGTGAGCCCGACCGGCTCCACACCCCAGTGCATCTCGGTCAGATGCCCGGGTGGGCGCATCAGCTCTGCATTCTCGGGCCCCGGCCAATCGGGAAGCAGCGGAGCACCCGGAGCGTGTCCGATGTGGTTGACGTTGTAGTAGTTCATGCCCAGGAAGTCGATCGGTTCGACACAAGCTTCGAGTTCTTCGAGATCGATCCGGTCCACGACATCGAACTTGGCCATGTAGTCGAGGATCACCGACGGGTACCGACCGTCCAGAACGGCCGAGGCGTAGAGCCGATTGTGGATGGCGTCGACACCCGCTGCCACCTCCTTCGACTCGGCACTCGGCTCCGCTGCCCATGCCGGGATCAAGTTGAGGACGATGCTGAACTGGTCGTCCTCGTGCGGGTTTGTCGTGCGCATCGCCTTCACGGCCTTGTGATGAGCGAGCATCAGATGGTGAGACACGATGTACGCCGAGCCCGGGTCGGTCACACCGGGGGCGTGGAGGCCGCTTGCATACCCCAGGAACGCAGTGCAATGGGGCTCGTTGAACGTCGTCCAGACGCGGACGAGATCGCCGAGCGCTTCCTTGGCAGCGACGGCGTACTCGACGAACCAGTCGACCGACTCTCGGTTGAGCCATCCGCCGCGGTCATGGAGCACTTGGGGCAGATCCCAGTGGTAAAGCGTCACCACGGGCGTGATCCCCTTGGCGAGAAGCGCGGAGCAGAGCCGTCGGTAGAAGTCTGCACCGGCCTCATTCACTTCCCCGACGCCCTCGGGGAGGAGTCGGGACCACGATATGGAGAACCGGTAGGCGTTGATGCCGAGCTCTGCCATGAGGTCGACGTCTTCCTCGAAGCGGTGATAGTGGTCGGCTGCGGTGTCGGCGTTCTCGCCTCGATCGATCTTGCCGGGAGTGTGGGCGAAGGTGTCCCAGATGGACGGCGAACGCCCGTCCTCGTCGACAGCCCCTTCGATCTGCGGGGCGGACGTCGCGACACCCCATACGAAGTCTTCCGGGAAATCAGTTGCGTTGAGCGTCATGGTGTTCCTTCGAACTGAGCCTTCCTGCGGCCGATTCCGGCCACATCGCTCCACGATACGACACTCACCGTGATCATGGCGTCTGGGAGGCTGTTTCTACGACGTCGATCACCGACATCGCACACTCGTCGACGCCGGCGGTGGCATCCACCGTGGCGACCGTGCATCCCCTCGCGGACTCAGCACGGGTTCTGTTCAGCCGGACGGACTCACTGCGCTCGATAGGACGGCGATGTGATCCAGAGCGACGGCGCTGAGCGAGCGTCCGTTCGTCGGCGTCGAGCCAGATGGAGAGATGATTGCGCAGGAGGTCGCGCCCGTCAGGATCATCCATCACGCTCGCCGCGGTCACGATGACAGACAGCGAAGGACGACGGGTCATGGAGGCAAAGGCGGCCAGCTCGATCGCGTGGAGGGAGTCGACGCCCTCGCTCGCTGCGATCGCGGCGCCGGTGCGGCCCATCTCCCGTTCGATCTCACGATCCGAGTCGAGCAGGGGCAGGGCGAGCCGGGCGGCGACTTCGGCCCCGATCGTGCTCTTTCCGACTCCCATGGGTCCCACCAGCACGACGTGACGCGTCATGCTGGGAAGGTAGCGGCCGCCGCAGCTGCGAGACTTGGGCACATGGACACCACTGTGCTCAACGCCAATCCGCTCGTCGTGCTCGCTGCATCGACCGTCCTGATCGTCATCGCCATCGCCATCGCACGGTGGCTCCATCTCGATATCGAGCGATCGATCGTGATCGCCGCCGTCCGTGCGTCCGTCCAGCTCATCGCCGTCGGTGTCTTGCTCACCGTGGTGATCGACTCGGGCCTCGAGGCGTTGCTTGCGCCGCTGTGGATCGCAGTGATGGTGGTGATCGCCGCCGTGGTGGTCGCCCGAAGAGCGGGCTCCCAGGCGGTGCTCGTCCCTGCGATCTTCGCAATCGGGATACCGACGGTGATCGTCCTGGCCGTCGTGTTCGGGTTCGGTGTTCTACCAGCCGAGCCGATCCAGTTCATCGTGGTCGCCGGCATCACGATCGGGAACACACTGCCGGCCACCGTGCTCGGCACCGATCAGATCCGTCGTCAACTGACCGAGGACCGGGCCACCGTCGAGGCACTCCTCGCCCTCGGGATCGATGCGCGTCGATCGAGCCGCTTCATGGTGTCTGAAGCGACACGCGTGGCCATCCTGCCCCAGATCGAGCGCACCAAGGTCGTCGGCCTGGTTGCGCTCCCCGGAGCGTTCACCGGGTTGCTCATCGCCGGAGTCGCTCCCCTGGAGGCTGCAGTCGTCCAGCTGGTGGTGATGTTCCTGGTGCTGGGGTCGGTTGCCATGTCGAGCGCAGTGGTAGCGGTCATCACGGCCCAAAGGGCGTTCACCTCCGATCAGCGATTGAAGCCGATCGAAGCGTGATCGGTTGTCAGTTGTCAGTTGTCAGTTGTCAGTTCTCAGTTCTCAGTTCTCAGTTCTCAGTTCTCAGTGCCGGTTGACCGATCTCAGACTCTCCCTTACCGCCGGTGGGGAGATACCCATCCGGACCCGCAAGTCCGGCATGCTGAGAAGGGGGCAAGCTGACTCTCAGCTGTCAGCTGTCAGGTCGCTGATGCGAGGTCCTCAGCTTCTCAGCTCCTCAGCTCCTCAGCTCCTCAGCTCACGGCTCGAGACTCGAGACTCAACCAACCTTCTCGAGAGGCGCCCAGGCCAGGAGCAGCCGCTTGGCGCCATGGCCGTTGAACACCACGACGGCCTCGGCGCGGTCACCGGCACCGACGATCTCGCGTACCACGCCTTCGCCCCAGTGCGCGTGGCGAACGGTGTCTCCCATGGCGATGTCCGCGTCCGAGACGGTCGCCACCGGCGTCCGCGATTCGAGCATGGCGCTCCTCCGCACCCGCTTGGCCGCGGTGGTGAGATGGTCAGGGATCTCGCCGAGGAACCGGCTCGGACCGTTGAAGTTGTTCTGCCCCCACAGGTTGCGGCTCCATGCCCGCGTGAGATAGAGCCGCTCTTCGGCCCGCGTCAGCCCCACGTAGCAGAGCCGCCGCTCCTCCTCGAGCTCCCTTGGATCCCCGAGCGCCCGCATGTGTGGGAACACGCCATCCTCGAGACCCGTGACGAAGACAGCCGGGAACTCGAGACCCTTGGCATTGTGCAGGGTCATCAGGGTGACTGCGGTGGAATCCTCCATGCTGTCGACGTCCGTGACCAGGCTGATCGACTCGAGGAACATCTCCAGCTTGCCGATCCCGTCCAGGCTCTCCCACTCGTCCGGCCCCATCGACGCCGGGCCCGTCTCCTCGAAATCGGCTGCGGCCGTCAGCAGCTCGCGAAGGTTCTCTTCCCGCCCCATCGCTTCGATGGAGCGCTCGGCGCGGATCATGTCGAGGTAGCCGGTGTCGTTGAGCACCGCATCGACCGCCGCGCCGGGGCCTGCCGATGCCTTCACGGCGATCGCATCCATCAAGGACACGAACTCGAGGATCGACGTGCGCGCCCTGGCGGTCAGCGCTTGGACGTCGGCTGCGCTCCGCAGCGCATCCATGAAGGTGAGTGCGTTCGCTTCGGCGTGCCGATCGACATGAGCGACGGATGTGTCGCCGATCGCTCGCTTCGGGGTGTTGATGATCCGCTTGATCGAGACCTGATCGTCGGGGTTCACCACGGCCTTCAGATACGCAAGGGCGTCCTTCACCTCACGCCGGTCGTAGTACTTCAGGCCGCCGACCACCTGATAGGTGACTCCGAAGCGGACGAAGAGCTCCTCGATGACGCGAGACTGCGCGTTGGTCCGGTAGAAGACGGCGATGTCCTCGAGCGACGCGCCACGGTCCTGCAGCCGAGCGATCTCCTCGGCGATGTAGGCAGCCTCCTCGTGCTCGTCCTCTGCCTCGAACAGGACGAGTGGCTCGCCCGCTCCGTGGTCCGTCCACAGTCGCTTCGGCTTCCGGCTTGCGTTGTGCTGGATGACGGCATTCGCAGCGTCGAGGATCGTCTGCGTGGATCGATAGTTCTGCTCGAGCAGCACGATGCGGGCGTCCGGGTAGTCCTTCTCGAACTCCAGGATGTTGCGCATGTCCGCGCCACGGAAGGCGTAGATGGACTGGTCGGAATCCCCCACGACACAGATGTTGCGATGCTTGGCACCGAGCAGCTTCACCAGCATGTACTGCGCGTGATTGGTGTCCTGATACTCGTCGACGAGGATGTACCGGAAGCGGTTCTGCCAGCGCTCCAAGACCTCGGGGAAGGCCTGGAAGAGCTCGACCGTGAGCTTGAGGATGTCATCGAAGTCGACGGCCGATGCCTCGACGAGCCGCTGCTGGTACAGGCGGTAGATGTCTGCGACCCGCTCGTGGTAGTACCCCGAGTCCCTTGCTGCGAACGTCTCGTAGTCCACCAGCTCGTTCTTTGCCTTTGAGATGACGGCTTTGATCTGACGTGGGGGAAACCGCTTCGGATCGAGATCGAGATCCTTGATGCACATCGTGATCAGCCGATTGGAATCAGCCTCGTCGTAGATGGTGAAGGCCGATCGGTAGCCGAACTTGTCGATCTCTTGTCGGAGAATGCGCACGCACGCCGAGTGGAACGTCGACACCCACATGTCGTTGGCGATCATCCCGATCAGCCCCTGCACCCGATCCTTCATCTCTCCGGCCGCCTTGTTGGTGAAGGTGATCGCAAGGATCTCGTACGGGCTGACGCCGAGGTCGCGCACCATGTGCGCGATTCGGTAAGTCAGGACACGCGTCTTGCCCGAACCCGCTCCGGCGACGACGAGCACCGGCCCGTCGGTGACGGCCACGGCCTCACGTTGGGTGGGATTCAGCGATGCGAAGAGAGGCGACTCGGACATCGCCGCCGAGTGTACCGACGCCCCCTGATCGAATCACAAAGGTGTAAGTGAGCCATGAGCCATGAGCCATGAGCTATGAGCTATGAGCCTTAAGCCTTGGGCCTTGAGCCTTGAGCCTTGAGCCTTGAGCCTTGAGCCTTGAGCTTCAGCTGTCAGCTGTCGGCTCTCGGCTCTCAGTT
>JASJCF010000062.1 GCA_030066265.1 Acidimicrobiia bacterium
AAGACTGAAGACTGACAACTCGAGACTCGAGACTCAAGACTCGAGACTCATAGCTCAAGGCTCAAGGCTCACGGCTGACAACTGACTAGTCATCAGAGCCCGAAAAGGCCGGGAATCCGCTCGCTTTGGTAGCCTTTCACATACACTCCCCGACCAACTCCGAAGCCAGGCCTGGAGCCCATGCGTCTCGTCATTGTCACCGCGATCGCGCTACCGCTCATCGCACTCGCGTTCCTCGGTGCGGGCTACGTCCATGACGAGGTCGTGTCGGACGATCGGGTGAGCCGAGGCGTCGAAGCGGTGGGCATCGATCTGTCCCGGCTGCCCGAGGAGAATGCCGCAAGCGCCATCGCCACGTACGAGCAGACCCTGGTCGGCCAGCCCGTGGAACTCATCATCGACGGGCACGCCGTCCAGCTCGATCCCGCCGCCGTGGGCCTCACCGTGGACGAAGCAGCCGTGGCCGCCGACGCCATGGCTGTGCGCCGTGAAGCCGGATTCGCAAACGTCACCTCGTGGCTCGGCACGTTCACCTCGTCGGTGACCGTCGACGTCCCCGTCACCTACGACGAGGAGGCCCTTCGGGCTCTCCTCGCCGAGTGGTCCCTCACGAAGATCGACAAGCCGGCGTACGAAGGTGCCGTCCGCATCGAGAGCGGGCAAGCGGTGCCGGAGTATCCGCGTGCCGGGCTCATGATCGATGCCGATGCCGCCGTTCCCCTCATCGGGCAGCAGCTCGTGACTCCCGATCGCGAGGTGGTCGAGGTGCCCCTCGAGCCCCTCGAGCCGATCGTCCAGCCGGGCGACGTCGACGTGGCGGTCGTCAAGGCGAACAAGCTGATCGACACCGCCGTGACTCTCCGACGGCCCGGCGTTCCGAAGACACTGATCATCACCCCCGATGGCCTTGCGTCAGCGCTGCGCTCCGAAGTGGTGGTCAACTCCCCCGCAACGGTCGAGGTGAGTCTCGACGAGGAGATCCTCCGGGGCATCGCCGAGCGACAGGCAGAGGCGTTCGTGATCCCGCCGGTCGATGCGACGTTCTCATTCGACGACGAGACCAAGACGCTGTCGATCGTTCCTTCCATTCCGGGCCAGCGAGTCGATGTCGAAGCCATACCCGAGGCTGTCACCCGGGCGGCGTTGTCATCGGGCACGGGAGCACTGCCGATGACGACGGGCGAGGAAGCCGCCTTCACGACCGCGATGGCCGAGGCGATGGGCCCGCTTGGTGAGGTCTCGACGTTCACGACCTACCACCCCTGCTGTGCGAGCCGGGTCAGGAACATCCAACTGCTCGCCGACGAGATCCGTGGTGCGATCGTCATGCCCGGTGAGGAGTTCTCGATCAATCAGCACGCAGGCAAGCGGACGATCGCTGAGGGATATGTGCGAGCCGGGGCGATCATCAACGGCCGGGTGGAGTGCTGCGACAGTGCCGTCAACATCGGCGGAGGCACGAGCCAGTTCGCAACGACGTTCTACAACGCCGTGTTCTTCGGTTGCTACGAGGACGTGTTCCACCAGCCGCACAGTCTCTACTTCTCGCGCTATCCCTTCGTTCGAGAGGCAACACTCGGGTACCCGCTCCCCGATGTGATCTTCCGGAACGACTCCGAAGCGATCGTCTACATCGACACGTCCTACACGGGCGGCTCCATCACCGTCACGTTCTATGGCAACAACGGCGGACGAGAGTGCACGGCCGAGCGCAGCGGCAACACCGTGACCCGCATCATGGAATGGCCCGACGGGAAGGTGACCACCCAGGAGTGGACCTGGAACTATCGCAAGCCGAGGCCAAAGGATCCCGAGCCCACCACCACGACGACCGCACCCGAGGGCGAGACGACCACCACCACGGCACCGGAAGGCGGGACGACCACGACGACGGCTCCACCGGAGACAACGACGACGACCGCGCCGGAGACGACCACGACGACCGCGCCGGAGACGACCACGACGACGTCAGGCGGCTGACCCACACCGATCGCCGGTGCCGGCACTCCGGAGCGTTCGCACAGAGTTCTCACACAGACACGAGAGGAGCCCCGTCTGGGGCTCCTCTCTCGTTCACCGGTCGGGCAACGGGGATCAGTGTCACTGACCGACTTCGGGTCTCAGGCACATCCGGTGCCTGCTCCTTGGCGATCCCCCGTCACCGGCGATCGGTGTCGTTCTGTGATCACCGTCTCTCAGAACGCAATCGTTGTCAATCGCCTTTCGGGCGACCTGGATCAGGCCGCCTGGGACTCGTCCAGAGCGGATGCGATCCCGTCGGCCCACGCATCGATCGCTCCCCAATCTCGCCAGTCTCCGGCGAAGCTCCTCGCCATCAGCCGGGCGACGATGCCGCTCGGTTTGTCCACCAATCGGCCGGGGAAGGTCCTCACGTCGCGGACATCGAGGGAGTCGACCGCCGCCCCCACCGTTCCGGGCAGCGGCTGGGGTTCGTCAGCATCTTCGTCTCCCAGCGGACCCGAGTGGAAGATCCAGACCGGGCCCTGGTAGGCGGCGTGTTCGAGCCGCTTGATGACCTTCACGCAATCGGTCCGCCAACGGCCCGAATAGAGCGCCGAGCCGATCACCACGGCATCGAAAGAGGACGCATCCGACGCAGAGCTCGCGTCTGTGAGGATGACAGCGTGACCGCGCTCGGTGAGCCGCGTCCCGACGGCCTCGGCGATCTCGGCCGTGCCGCCCATCTTGGAACCGTATGCAACCAGGACGTCCATGCCGAGCCTCCTCGTGCGCCGATGCATCATCAACCATCGTCGCGCCGGATTGCGATTCCGTGAACCGTTGCTAGCGAATGCCGGACAGGTTTCGCAGCCGATCGGCGAACTCGGCCGCCACGACCGGGGCAATCCACGCTCCGGCCCCGGCATACCCCTCCGTGTGCGCGACGAGGCTCGACCGGCCTCGTTCACACACGCCGTCGCCATCGGCGCAGACGTCGATGGCGACGGCCCGGAGATGGTCAGCGAGCCCGATCGGCCCGAACGAGCCGGTGCGCTCGACCGAGGGATCGCCGAGGCGGACGATGCCCGCCTGCGAGGGGTCGCGGGTGGGATCTGCGAGCAGGACGATCGACGAGATGCGGTAGCGAGGCGGAACGCCGTCGAGCGCGGTCTTGATCACTTGGGCCCCCTGGGAGTACCCGACGAGGACGATGTCGGACTCCGGACATGCCGATGAGATGCGAGCGAGCCGTGCGATGAGCTCGATCGCACCAGCCTGGACGCTACGGGCGTAGTCGCCGGTGAGCAGCACCAGCCCGAACGAATCGCTCACCGAGATCGCCGGGTAGTCGAGCGGCTCGGGGGCGACATCGAGGCCGGAGCCCGACAGCGTGCTCACGATGGCGTCGACCGCCGGGGCGACTTGGTCGCCGTATCCGGCGGGCTGACCCGATCCCCGTGCCCCGATGACGTACACGTCGGCACAGTCCGACGATTCCGAAGTGACCGGAACCAGAAGCGAGAAGATGATGGCGGCGATGACGGCGACCATGGTCCGAGCGTATGGGGCCGTTCTCCATATCGCGTCGCCGCTGGTCCGTGGAATATGGCTCGCCCGATGGTGTTTCCCGAGGCGACCGAGGAGCATGAATGAGCGATTGGAACACGAATGTGATCGAGGAGTTCCGGACCAACGGTGGCACCGTCGGCGGACCCTTCGACGGAGACACCCTGCTGTTGCTTCATCACCGTGGAGCGAAGTCGGGCACGGAACGCATCACGCCCCTGCTGTACCGCCGCGAGGCGGATCGCATCTTCATCTTCGCCTCGAAGGGCGGTGACCCGAGGCACCCGGCGTGGTATCACAACATCGTCGCGAATCCCGAGGTGACCGTCGAAGTCGGCACCGAGACGATGTCCGCCACGGCGGTGGAGATCACCGGACCGGAACGAGACGAGATCTACGGACGCCAAGCCGCAGAACAACCAAGCCGGTTCGGTGTGTACCAGGAGAACACCGAGCGGACCATCCCCGTCATCGAACTCGTCCCCGCCTGACCGAGCGCAGGTTCGCATCTGTCACACCCCGGTGTGACAATCACTCCATGGTCGATGCCACGGTGCCAGGCGCCATTTCGGAGGGTGCGGAAGTCCATGCGAGGTCAGGGGCGAGTCGCCCGATCGGCGGTTCGGAGATCGGTCGCTGCCTGACCCGCGTGCACCACGACCGTTTCACACCCGCCGAGATGGTGGCCGACCCCATACGCGAGCGCGCCGCGTCGCAGGGGATCGCCTACGAGGACGCGGTCCTGGCCCACCTGGTCGCGACCCATCCGGATGCGGTCGATCTGCGTACCGGGGATACGCAGCTGGCGAGGCGCGACACCGAAGCGGCGATGTCCCGGGGGGCGTCGATGATCCTCGGAGGGAGGTTGGTGAGCACCGACGGAACGCTCGTCGGCATGCCCGACATCCTCATCCACGATGGCACGGGATACCTGCCCATCGACGTGAAGCACCACAAGGTGATCGGCGCTGCGGGTGCGCCGGTCACACCGGCACCCATCGACGACCTGCTGTCCACGCATGGTGAGCCCGTCCCGTTCCGGGCACGCCGGCGGGCCGACCTGCTCCAGGTGACCCACTATGCGGCGATCCTCGCCGACCGGGGGGTGGGCTCGGACCGCTCTCTCGTCGGCATCATCGGGACCGATGAGCCGCTCATGTGCGTGTGGGCCGATACCGCCGACGCAGACCCCGACCTCACCCTGCTCCACCGGGACTACGTGCGCGATGCACAGCGTGTCATCGACCACGGTCGGGCCCATCCCGGCCGGCCGCTCGTGGAGGCGGCACGTCAGCCGGCATGCGACACGTGCCCCTGGCGCAGCCTGTGCCTGCCCGAGCTCGCTCGCAGGGACGATCCGACACTCCTTCGCGGTGTCAACGCTGGCCTGCGGGACGAGTTGCGCGCCGAGGGCATCCACACGATCACCCAGGTTGCCGATCTCGACCTCTTGTCCGCCCTCGTCGAGCCGGATGCGATCCTCCAGGCGCGCGCCGTCACGGCGGGCGGCTTGCTGCGAGCCGATGACGGCTCCGAACCTCTGGGGCTGACGACGACTCCACTCGAAGTCGACCTCGACATCGAAACCTACGGTCAGCTCACGTATCTCGCAGGTCTGGCCATCACGACCGGGAGGTCGACGGAGTACCGGGCGATCGTCGACTGGACCGGCGAAACCGACGGCGAACGACGCGTCCTCACCGAGCTGTTCGCGACCCTCGCCGACCTCGGTGCGCGGGGCGCAACCGTGTACCACTGGACCGGCTTCGAGATCATGCGCCTGTCCGAGGGTGCGCACCGACACGGTTTGGCGATCCCCGGTGCGGCTTCCGTTGAATCGTGGTTCGCCGATCACGCCATCGACCTGTGTGATTGGAGCCGGCGTCATCTGGTATCCCCGAACGGTCACAGCCTCAAGACGATCGCACCGCTGTGCGGCTTCCGATGGAGAGATGACGATCCCGGCGGCCTCCAATCGGAGCTGTGGTTCGAGGCCCAGCTCGACCACGACCTCGAGATGCGGCGGCGCATCCTCGCCTACAACGAGGACGACGTGCTCGCCCAGCTCGCCATTCGCCGACACGTCCGGGCTGCATGGGACGACATCCCACGAGCGATCTGATCGCGCCATCCGCCCGACACTCGCCCCGCAGACGAACGGCGATGCCAGCCTCAGATTCCCCAGGTCGCAGGGCAGATCGGGGCGGTATGGTTGACGTAGGCGACGCCGAGGGCGGGCGGAGCAGGAGGGAACGATGAGGCGGCATCCACTCGTGGGGGCGGTCTTGTCCGCTGTCATCCCCGGCGCCGGCCAGCTCTACGCCGGGGACCCCTATCGAGCGGCGATCGTCTTCTCCCCCGCTGTCCTCGTGGTGACCGGTCTGTATTCGTTCGCGGATCGGGGAACGATCGGGATGGGCGAGCTGCTCGTCCAGCCAGCCTTCCTGTCGGGCTTGCTCGCAGCCAATGCCGCAGTCTTGGTGTGGCGGATCGCGGCTGCCGTCGATGCGTACCTCATCCTGAGCCGAGGGAATCGCCGCTCGCCGGTGTTCGCCGTGGCGCTGATCACGATCCTGGGGGTCCTGGCCCTCCCCCAGATCGTCGGATGGGTCTACGGAGCCCGGGCGATCGCCGCGCTCAACACGGTGTTCGTGGCAAGCCCGCCCGTCATCGAGGATCCGGGACCGATCGTCGTCGATCCGGTCTTCACCACGAGTCTCGACAACGTGCGCCACCCTGCGTTCGTCGACATACCCGACGTGGATCCCCGATCGTCGCGAAACATGATCTTCCGCGAGGGTGTCGGTGATCCGGATGCGATTGCCGCGCTCGGCGACATCTACGCACCGGCCACCCCCTTCGCCCCATTCGTGCCGGTCGAAGAGCGCGTCGACACCGACCGCCTGACGATCCTGCTCGTGGGGGGAGATGCAGGCCCGGGGAGGGACGGTCTTCGCACAGACTCCATGAACGTGGTCACGATCGACCTGGACACCGGTGCCGTTGCGATGTTCGGGCTCCCCCGCAACCTCAAGGAGGTCCCGCTCCCCAGGCATCTGCGCGGATCGTTCGTCCGATACGAGCAACGAGTACGCGAACGGGACCTCAGGGACGCCGATTTCGACGGCTACCCCGATGCGTGGGTCGACCGTGACGGCGACGAGATACCCGACGAGCCGCCGTTCGTCAGTTGCCGCTGCTTCCCAGAGATGCTCAACAAGGTCCACCAGAAGACGTACGACTGGACCCGGACATACCCGAACGAGGTCGATCCGGGACTGGCCGCGCTCCGGGATGTGGTCAGCCATCTGCTCGACATCGAGATCGACTACTACTTCATGGTCGAGATGGCCGGGTTCGTCCGGACCATCGACGCGCTCGGCGGCGTCGACGTGTACGTCGATGAGCCGTATCACGTGATGGTGTCAGCGCCCGAAGAGGGCCAACCGAAGGCGAAGATCAACGTCGAGCCCGGCATGAACCGGCTGTCCGGGCTCGAGGCACTCGCATACAGCCGATGGCGCATCGGCTCGTCGGACTACGACCGGATGGGACGCCAACGCTGCGTGGTCAAGGCGGCCGTGACCCAAGCCGACACGCTCACCCTGGTCCAGACCCTGCCGGAGCTGCTCGACCTCATGGAGCAGTATGTGACGACGGACATCCCCGTGTCGTTCCTACCCGACCTGGTGCGCATCGCCGGGACGATCGACTACGACAACATCGCCACCGTCGGCTTGACGCCTCCCCGGTACAGCGCAGGCCGCACGCCGGGCAAGTACCCGATCCCGAACGTCTCACGCATGCGGGCGAAGGTGCAAGATGTCATCGAGAACGGTGTGGTCGCTCAATCGAGCACCGGCGCATCCGAGTGCGACCCCGCTCCACCCGAGGAGTGAAGGCCATCCCCCCTGCTTCCGACATCGCCTGAGATCCGGCCATCCGGTACCAGCCATCCCCGGCACCAGCAATTCTCGGGCGCCAGACACCGATCAGTCGCCCGTCACCGGTTCCTGCGATGGCTGCCAGAGCACGGTGTCGGGGTGGAACTGGCTCCATGCGAACCAAAAGGCTTCGTGTCCACCAGCGTCGGATCCGTCCGCCGCTACAGCCCTCAGCCCGGACGCGTCTCGGACCACCTCCACGGGCCCGAAGTCGATCGTGCCGCCGGCATCGAGGTGCTCGCGAGCAGCTGCCACGGGGACCGCGACCGTCGAGCCGTCTTCGAGCACCACGCCGAGCACCTTTGCCTGTGCTTCCAGCCGCTCGTCGACGTCGCCGATCGGGAAGATCGCCCCGTTGTCGTCCCTGCCCCCGAGAGGGTCGAGGTCGTAGCTCCGCCCGATCCCGCCATCTCGTGCGACGATGGTGGTGCCCGGATGGGCCTGCCGCCAGTCACCCCAGGTGGACGTGACGACCGAGACCTGCCCGAGGGTGACCATCGCCTCCCCCAGCGGCCCCGACATGGCTTCTCCGGTGAAGGTGTCGATGATCGAGCCGGAGGTGAGGTCGTACATCACCTTGTTCGAGCGTGAGAGCAGGCCGCTGGTTCTCAGGACGAGCGGCTCTCGCACTCCAGCAACGTCGTCGGTGAGGTACGCCTGGGCAGAGCCACAGAGCGTGCAGTATGGGATGCCGAGACGCCGGCCTCCGAGCGTGTCGTTCACCATCTCGTGGACTTCCATGATGTTCTTCGGGTAGGCCCGGGCCTCACCGCCGAGGGTCACGCCGAACACGATGGCGTCGTCGGGATACCAGTCCCCTTCCGCTGCGTCGGTCACCGCCGGATCGTCGAGAGCGGGAATGCACCCGAACGCACATGGTCGGTCGTCACCCAGCGGCCGGTCGTCGATGAGCACCCCGCCCCAACTCACATGCCGCCAGTCGACGTCGGACACCGGGTCGTCGAAGAACACGCGCCAGCGCTCGTCCACGAGGGTGAACAGCTCCGCCTTCCAGACGACGTAGCCGTCAACCGCGGGAACGTCCCACGCGATCATGTGATCGGTCGCCGACTGCCATTGGCTGCGGGCCGAGACCGGATCATCGTCGAGCGACGTGGCCGTGAGGCTCTCGAACACCTCGGTGATCCGGTCGAGGGTCTGACCCGGTGGCACGAGGCGCATGATGTCGGTGATGAGCCACGCAAGCCGGGCGTCCCCGGTCGCGCCGATCCGGTTGAGGATCTCGAAATCGATGTCAACGGTGATCCCGGCGAGCAGGTCGGAGATGTCGGTGACGGTCTGCTGGTCGACCGCTCCCACCGGGACGGTGGGCGCCGGCGGGAACTCGTAGCCGAACTGGTTCCGAAGCGAAGCCGATTGCGGGGGCGGCACGAACGTTCCGGGCTCGGGGACCGAACCACCGGTCGTCGCAGCACCGGACTCCGCCGCGGTGCCCGAATCGTCCTGCGTGCTCTGTTGAGACCCGGTCGTGGTGGAGGCGCGGTCGTCGGACTGGAGCGATGTCGAACAGGCGGCGGCTAGAACCGAGACCGCCACGAGGAGCATGATCCGTCGGCTTCTCACGATGAGACGAAGCTACGACCGGGCATCCACTACTTGCGTGGTGTTCACGCAGCGGCAACCTTTGCGATCTCAGCCGAACGCGTCGGCGGCCAAGCTGCGCTCACCCGACTCGATGCCTGCGACCACCCGATCTGCGACATCGTCAGCGTCGAGCCCGGCGGGCAGGCGAGGGGGCTCGCCCGAAATCGCCCGATCAACGAGGCCAGTCTCGGTGTGGGGAGCCTGGATGTCGATCACTGTGATCCCCGAGCGCCGCAACTCCCTCGCAAGGGCGACGGTGGCGGCCGAGAGGCCGGCCTTCGCAGCCGAATACGGGACCATTCCTGCTGTAGGCATCGAGGCGACGACGCCGGTCAGGGTGGCGATGAAACCGCTGTCCATGCGCTGTGCCGCTGCTCGATAGACCCGCAGTGGTCCGGTGAGATCGACCTCGATCACCTCGTCGATGATCTCGCCAGGTGTGTCGGCGAGGGGCCCGAAAGCAACCACACCTGCAGCATTCACGATGCCATCGAGGCGTCCGTGGGTGTCGATCGCAGCGTCGATCGGCACCGAAGCCTCGTCCGGGTTGCGAAGATCGAATGGCGCCGTGGTGGCGTTGGGGATGGAAGCGGCAACTCTGTCGAGACGGTTCGGGTCACGGGCGCTGAGGGTGACGTAGGCGCCCCGATCAGCGAGTCGCCGGGCGATCCTGCTGCCCAGCGCTCCTGAACCGCCGAGGACGACGACGGACCCTCCGGTGAGATCGATGTTCGGCATGCCTTGCGTACGCTGCGGCGGAGCGTACCGGATGCCCCTACCTGGCGCCGGTCAGCCGAACCGTGTCGCAGGGGAGAGCTCGGCGGACCCCACAGCCAGGGCTGCGCGCTCGGCACCCGCCTCCATGGCCCTGTTGAGGTCGGCCGTCACCAGCCACGACATGGCGAACCCGGCCATGAAGGCATCGCCGGCACCGTTGGTGTCGACGACGTGAGCTGGCGAAGCGGACACGTCGACCCATCCTGCGGCTTCCGTGATCCCGGACGCACCGGCTGCCCCGTGCGTTGCGATCGCCACGGTCGTGCCCGCTGCAATGCGCTGCTCGAGGAAGGGTCGCCACTGCGGCATCGACACCGAGCTCATGATCAGCATGTCGGCTGCTTCGATGAATGCTCCATGGTGGGGATTCACTCCGTCGTAGTCGTGGATGTCGATCCAGATGTCTGCGTCGACCTCGTCGGCAAGGGGGAGAAAGGGCCGACAGTGGTTCATGATGGTGATGGAGACGAGATCGGCTCGAGCCATGACCTGGCGCATCGGCTCGGGATCGACCTCAGCGTCGAGCGATCCACCGTTGACGAAGATCGAGATGCGATCGCCGTCCGCGTCCATGAGGTTGACATGGTGCGCTGTGCCCAACGGATCCACCTCACCGTGGAACCGGATACCCGCTGCTGCGAGCCGATCGCGGACGTCGGCTCCCCGGGGATCGTCCCCAACGAGCGCCCACAGGTCCACCTCGGCATCGAGCGCACGGAGATTCAGGGCCTTGCCGGCGCCCGATCCTCCGATGGTGGTGTGGCTTCGCGATGCGAACACGGTCTGGGGCTTCGGCTGTGGAAAGCGATCGAGGAATACCATCGTGTTCCAAGAGACACCTCCGATCACCACTGCCTTCGTCACAGCGCGCCCCGATCCATCGCCTCGAGAACGTCCAAGGCTCGTTCCCTCACGAGCGGCATGTCCGAGAGCCTGCGTGCGCCTCCGAGCTGCCGGGAGAGTCGATGGTTCGTGGCGAGCTTCTCCTGATTGCGATCGAGGAAATCCCAGTACAACGTGGTGAAGGGACAGGCGTCCGGCCCCACCCGCTTCTTGGGGTCGAACCGGCAGCCGCTGCAGTAGTCGCTCATGCGATTGATGTAGTTGCCTCCTGCGGCATACGGCTTGGTGGCCATCATGCCTCCGTCGGCGTACAGGCCCATGCCCACCACGTTGGGCACCATGACCCAATCGGCTCCGTCGACGAAGGCACGACGCATCCAGTCGGTGAGTGCCTGGGGATCGATCCCGGCGATGAGTGCGAGATTCGCCACGATCATCAGACGTTGGATGTGGTGCGCATAGGCGTGTCGATCGACGGCATCGAGGACGTCGGACACACAGTGCATGTCCGTCTCACCGGTTTCGAAGAGCGGGGGCAGAGGCCGGCCGGCGTCGAGATGATTCCGATCGGCATACTCGGGCATCCAGAGCCAGTACACGCCCCACACGTACTCCCGCCAGCCGAGCACCTGGCGGATGAACCCCTCGGCCGATTCGATGGGCACCGAACCGGACCGGTAGGCGGCTTCAGCCGCATCGCACACCTCGTGGGGGTGGAGCAGCCCGATGTTGAGATACGGGCTGATCAGCGAGTGCAGCATCGACCACTGCCCGGTGAGCATTGCGTCCTGGCCAGGGCCGAAGGTCGGCAACCGCTCGGAGATGAAGCGATCGAGCCGATCGAGCGCACCCTTTCGAGTGGTCGCCCACACGCCGTCGGGAACGGCACCGAACGCCGACGGCGGCAGCGCTCCGATCACTGCATGATCGACCTCGTCCAGATCCCCGTGCATCGGCTGGGGCCATTCCACGCGATCCCGGTCCGGTGGCTCGCGGTTCGCGGCATCGAAGTTCCACTTCCCTCCTGCGGGCTCATCCCCATCCATGAGGTATCCGAATCGAGTCCGCTGCCAGCGATAGAAGTCCTCCATGACGAGCCGGCGTCGTCCTTGGGCCCATTCCCGAAACTCGTCGTAGTGACACAGGAAGGCGTCGGATCGGACCAGCTCGACGTCCCAGTCCTCCATCCGGCCGTGCATCCACCACGAGCTCGGTTCGGTGGCACGGATGCGCCCGGGTCGGAACGCCTCGCGGTGGTCGGCGAGCCCTTCGCGAAAGGTGGGAGCTCGCCGATAGTCGACCTCGAACCCCTCGTCGCGCAGAGACTCGGCGAATCGGCGCATGCTCGTCAGCACGAGATGGAGTCGCTGCCGGTGGAACGACCGGCCGGCGATCGCATCGTCCGCCTCGATCATCAGGATGCGGTCGGCGTCCGGAGATGCGTCAGCCAATACCGGCGACGAGCGACTCAGTTGATCTCCGAGGATCCAGACCGTGTCCATGACACCACCTCCCGAACGTCGTCCAAGCGTCGCCGATGCAGCGAATGAACGGAGATGACCAGAACGCCGATCGTACCTTCGCTCGATCCTGCACCGGACGTCCCCGTCCTCCCGCACGCCACCGAGCCTCCCCACCGCATCTCGAGACCGGTGATGCTCCAGGAGTGGCGTGACGCTGCGTTCCTGCACTGGGCCTACGACCCCGCCGTGGTTCAGCAACGACTACCCGACGGCTTGCGCGTCGACACGTTCGACGGTCGAGCGTGGGTGGGCCTCGTGGCCTTCCACATGGTCGGGATCCGGCTTCCCGGCCTACCCCGAGTGCCCGTGCTGGGGACGTTCCCGGAGACCAACGTGAGGACGTACGTGCGCCACGAAGACGGGACACGGGGCGTGTGGTTCGATTCCCTCGACGCCGAGCACCTGCTTCCCGTGCTCACCGCCCGCGCCGGGTATCGCTTGCCGTACATGTGGAGCACGATGAGCATCAATCGACACGGGGACACGATCCGCTATCGATCCTCACGCAGGTGGCCTGGGCCGAGCGGCGCCGGGGGCACCATCTCCATCGAGCCGCATGCGGGCACGATCCGGCCGAGCGCTCTCGAGAACCACCTCACGGCGCGGTGGGGACTGTTCACGACCACGCGAACGGCGTCCCTCCGCTACGCACCCGTCGAGCACCCGCCGTGGCCCCTGCAGCGGGCCTCGGTGCGCCACCTGGACGAATCCCTCGTCGTCGCCGCCGGATACCCCGCCCCAGAAGGCCCTCCCCATGTGCTGTGGAGCCAGGGCGTTCCCGTTCGAGTCGGACTTCCCCGGTCGGTCCGCTGATGCCCGAAGGTCACGTCCTCCATCGAGCCGCTCGCCTCCAGGCGAAAGCCCTCGGGCACGGCTCCATCGCAGTGTCCTCACCCCAGGGCAGGTTCGCCGAGGGTGCTCGGCTGCTCGACGGGCATCGCATCGAGCGGATCCGGGCCGTCGGGAAGCACCTCTTCTACGAGTGGGATCACGATCCGATTCTCCACGTGCATCTCGGGCTCTTCGGCAAGTTCAAGACGTTCGCCTCCGACCCGCCTCCCCCCACGCCAGCGACCCGCGTGCAGATGATCGGCGCCTCGACCGTGTATCTCGCAGGTCCGACGACGTGCGAGATCCTCGACGGAGCGGAGGTCGACGAGCTCGTCCGTCGACTCGGCCCCGATCCGCTCGACGCCGACGCAGACCCTGATCGCTTCCATCGCGCAATGGCTCGGCGATCGGTGCCGGTCGGCTCGGCCTTGCTCGATCAGGCAGCGATCGCCGGCATCGGGAACGTGTATCGATCCGAGCTGCTGTTCTTGTCGGGAATCAGCCCCAAGCGCCCAGCCAACGAGGTGACCACCGACGAGCTGGACGACCTGTGGAAGCGATCCGTCGATCTGCTGAGCCTCGGGGAGCGTATGGGCCGAATCGTCACGGTCGATCCCAAGGAAGTCGGCGCCGGATCCCCGCGAGAGATCCCCAGGCCGCTCCGCCTCTACGTCTACAAGCGGGGCAGCCAACCGTGCCGCCGCTGCGAAACCGAGATCGCCTCGGCGGAGCTCGGCGGGCGGTCCATGTGGTTCTGCCCCTCGTGCCAACCCGCGTAGCACCTTCTCAGATGACCCCTCTCAGATGACCGGGGCGACCCTCTCGGGCAACTCTTCGCAGGAGTATCGGCTTGCGCCTCCGGTTCACGACGCGTGAGCGTCGCGCCACGAGTGCCCGGGTTCGTATCCGAGCATCGC
Organism: Acidimicrobiia bacterium; assembly: GCA_030066265.1. Lineage (GTDB taxonomy): Bacteria > Actinomycetota > Acidimicrobiia > Spongiisociales > UBA5794 > SZUA-442. The sequence continues at coordinate 13,969 of JASJCF010000062.1, forward strand.
CCGGGCCTTGTCGATGGACAGCAGCGTCTCGTGCCCGTCGACCGGTCGGCTCAACGGCACGTCCGGATACACCAGCTCCATCAACTCCCGGCTCTGCCTCGGCATGCACGTGTCCGCCGCTGCGACCAGAAACGCTTCGTGTCCGTCGATCGGCGCAGTGAGGGCGAGACGCGCCGCCTGGGCGACGTCGCGGGCGTCGACGTACCCCCACAGATTCCACGCGCGGATCGTCGGATCATCCCAGAAGCCGGGGAAACGGACCTCGTAATCGTGGTCGGTCATGATGTTCGAGATTCTCAGCGACACATACGTCGATCCCGTCCAGCGGACGAACTGGTCCGCCATGTGCTCTCCCACGAGTTTGGACAAGGCGTAGTCGAACTCGGGCAGCATGGGGTGGTGCTCGTCGATCGGCGCGTACCGAGGTTGCTCACGCTCGAACGGCAACCCGATGAGCGTCTCCGATGATGCCCACACCACCCTCGAGATGCCCAGGACGCGGGCTGCCGCGAAGACGTTGTACGTCGACATCGTGTTGATCCGGAACGTCTCGCCATCGGGCACGATGTTGGGAGCAGGGATCGCTGCGAGGTGCACGACGGCATCGGCCCCTGCCAAGACCTCGATGGCCTGGCCGAGATCCGTGAGATCGGCGTTGAGCGACGGGGCGTCGGGATCGCGCGACTCGGCGATGTCCGCCGACACCACATCATGTCCGTGCGCTCGGAGATCCTCGACCACGGCAACACCGGCCTTGCCTGCTCCACCGGTGACGACCACCCTGCCGCTTGCCATCTGGAACGACCTCCCGCTCGACATGGCAGCACGTTACCCAGGACCGAGCGCGTCAGCCCTCGTCGAGGTATTCGGCGGAGAGACCGCGCGCCGCCCTCACCAAGCGCCGAAACGCGTCGAGATCCAGGTCATCGATCGACGAGATGTTGATGGCTGACTTCCCGACCTTCACGGATCCGAGCTCAGCGGCATACTTCTCCGACAGGTACTGACCGTCCTCGACGGCGCTGATGTACACGCTGGTGTAGTCCTTCTGCCGTGCGAGTCCGAC
>JASJCF010000063.1 GCA_030066265.1 Acidimicrobiia bacterium
GCTTGACCTTTGCCTTCGCCGAGCCACCACGGCACATCGTGTGCCTCGGTGCGCATCCCGACGACATCGAGATCGGGGCCCTCGGGACGATCCTGACCCTTGCGGAGCGATATCCGGAGGCCACGTTCACGTTCGTGGTGCTGACGGGGAGCCCGCCGCGCTTACAGGAGGCTGCGGAGTCGGCATCAGCGGCACTCGGGGACCGTGTCACGCTCCACACCGCGGGCTTCCGTGACAACGTGCTCCCGTACGAGGACCCCGTGGCCGCGAAGGCCTTCGCCCGTGACGCAGTGGCCGACGCCGGAGGCGTGGACCTCGTGCTGGCACCCCGCCGAGAGGACGCCCATCAGGATCACCGGTTTGTCGCCGACCTCGCTGCACAGCTCTTTCGAGGCCCGACGATCCTCGGGTACGAAATCGCCAAGTTCGATGGCGACCTCACGCCTCCGAACGTGTTCGTCGGGCTGGACGAAGCCATCGTGGAGCGCAAGCTCGATCACCTCGACCGGCACTTCCCCTCCCAGCACGACAAACCGTGGTACACCCGGGATGCGTTCGCCGCGCTGCTCCGCATCCGTGGCATCGAGGCGTTGTCGGACAGCGAGTTCGCCGAGGCATTCCACGGTGCCAAGGTGACCCTGTGATGATCACGTGCTCGAGGCGTTGACGGCCCCCTTTCCGCTGTTCGACGGCAGACCTGGCCCACCGGTCGACGTCGTGACTGGCTCCTAGCTCCGCCGTGATCCTCTTCCTCACCAAACGCGGATTCGGGGCGACCCTGGAGGCGTACCTGTCGGACTACGCAGGGGACTCGGCGTCCGACATCCGCCTGATGGCATACGAGGACCTCGCGCTTGCACGCTCCATCCCCTACGCCGCCGTCGTGTTCAGCGATCTCGACCGGCTCGGGCCCGGAGAGATCGCATTCGCGTCCGCTGTCCACGATCTCATCCATGAACAGCACCCGGAGCTGACGATCCTCAACGACCCGGCCAGGAGTCTGCGGCGATACGACCTCCTGAACGTTCTGCGTCGCAAAGGGCTGAACCCGGTCGCTGCGGTGCGCCTGACGGAGTCTGTATCGCCTCCCGGGTACCCGGCGTTCATCCGATATGAGGACGACCACACCGGATCGGCGACCGACCTGCTGCATGACCAGGCAGAAGTGGAGGCCGCAATCGTCCGTCTCCGTCTCCGCGGCCATGACCTGTCACGGATGATCCTTGTGGAGTTCGTCGACACATCCCTTCCCGACGGGATGTTCGTCAAGTACAGCGTCTTCCGTGTCGGGGATCGGTTCATCGCTCGAAGCCGGAACGTCTCCCCGCATTGGGTCACGAAGGCGACTCCGACTCCCACGGCCGCCAATGAGGCACGTGCCCGGGCGTACATCGCGCAGAACCCACACCGGGACCACATGGCGCAGGTGTTCGAGGCTGCGCACATCGAGTACGGGCGAGCGGACTACTCGGTTCGCGGCGACGAGATCGTCACCTGGGAGATCAACACCAACCCGACCGCCTTCTACCCCCGCGCGCAGGCCGGGATGACCGAGGATCGTCAGGTGGAGTTCGCAGAGGGCCTGCGGGAAGCGTTCGATGCGATCCAGCCGATCGGTGGGTCCGATGTCATCGAGTTGGACGGCATCCCCGATGCGATTCGCGGCGGTGCGGGGCACGCCACGAAGGTCTACCGCCCTACGACCGCGAAGGCATGGGCGCGCCGGCACCGGTCGAAGCTCGAGCCGGCCATGGGCATCGTCGAGCGGTTGGTGACGCCTGCGAACTCCCTCATTGTGAGGGATTGGGAGCGTCGGAACGGAATCAGCTAGGTGCCGTTGCGGCGGGGGATTGCACGCTTGAGCTCCCGCTTGAACTCGCCACCGACGGTTCGCCAGTGCTGTGGGCCCCACACTGCGCCGAGCGCCCACAGCGAACGGGCTCGCTCGGAGACGGGCAGGTCGGCCGTGACGATCGATCTCGTGTCCTCGACGAACAGACGGGTCCGCGGCATCGGGTGGGAGACGGTCTTGGTGGTGTCGAACCAGGCGTTCACTTCGGTGTCGGTGACGTTGGCGACGCGGGACATGCCAGCGTGCCAGCGCCGGTAGAAGAGCGGCTCGGGGAGCTCCCAGATCTTCCCGTTCAGCACGACCTCGGCGAGCATGACGAGGTCCGACGAGTGGTAGGCGCCGAGGAGCCTCGTCTTGCGCAGGAGCTCGAGCCGGTGGACACCGTGGAAGGCGTTCGACAGCTCGTAGTTCTCGAGATAGGTGCGGAAGCGATCCGACGCCCGGTCCGCTCGGATGTCGAGGTTGTCGTCGTAGGGCTGGATCTCGTTCCCGTCCTCGTCGATGAAGATCGTCTTCGGGTACACGAGCGCCACGTCTTCGGGCGCATCGCGCAGAGCGTCGACGCAGGTCTCGAGGAACGTGGGGGCGATGAGGTCGTCGTGGGTCGCCCACTTGAAGTACGGGCCCTTCGCCTCGTGCACGAGCACGTTGAAGTTCGGGGATGCTCCGAGGTTCTCAGGCTGGTGGATCACGCGGAACCGGTCGTCGGCGGCTGCGAACTCGTCGCAGATGGCAGCGGTGCCGTCCGTCGAGGCGTTGTCGGAGATGATGACCTCGAAGTGCGGGTACGTCTGGTCGGCGATGGCTTGCAGCGCCCCCCGCAGATAGCGTTCGCCGTTGTAGACGGGAACCCCGATGCTCACCAGCGGATTCGTCGTGTCGGAAGCCTCGGTCATGCTTGCCCACCCCCCATGTCGTCACTGTCAGTAGTCACGCGACATCTTATACGAGGTACCCCTCGTCGGTTCCAGGTTCTCATGCGGCCACCTGCTTGATCCGCTCCAGGAGCGCAGCGGGTGCGGCGTAGGGCGTGAACCGGGTGGTGAGGGCCACCATGGCGAAGTACGCCACCATGCCGATCAGCGACAGCACCACGAACGACGTCGCCGTGTAGTCGTCGAACAGCAACGCCCGTGCCCCGGTCACCACCACGGCCATCGCCGCCGTGTTGAGGGCCGGGTAGCCCATCGTCTGCATCACGCTTCCCTCCGGATCGCCGAGGTATCGGAAGGCCACCCACAGGGCCGTCGCTCCTGTGATGGATCCGGCGATCGCAACCGTGGCCGCGGCACCGTTCATCCCGAACGCGTCGATCATGGGGTAGAGGCCGATGGCGATCAGGATGAGCTTCGCCAATGAGAACCGAGGTGGCACGTTCGGGCGGCCTTGGCTCTGGAACAGCGGTCCGGTCGTGGCTCCCAGGCCCCGTGCGAGGCCGGCGATCGACAGCAGCTGCATCGCCCGGATCATCGGCTCCCATTCGTCGCCCAACAGGCCGAGCGTGAGGTCGGGGGCGACCAGGATCGTGCCGATGGCGAGCGGGAAGCCGACGAATGAAACCAGATGGAGCGAGCCGAAGTATGCCTTCCGGAGTCGCCCGATCGAGGTCTGCAGCTTCGAGTATGTGGGGAAGGTGACCTGGCTCGTGACCTGGGTGATCTCGGTCGCCATCGACTGGGAGAGGTTGTACGCCATGCGGTAGAGGCCGAGCTGGTACACGCCGAGGGTGCGGCCGACGACGATGTCGTCGATGTTGCCGGTGAGGTAGTTGAGGACGTTCGACCACAGGATCCACTTGCCGAAGGCGAACAGGTTGGTGATCTTGTCCCACGCCCAGTCGAATCGTGGCCGGTACGACTGGATGATGTAGGAGACGATCATGCGGGTGGTGGCACCGGCCACGACGCCGAACACGAGAGCCCACACGTTGCCGAGCACGATGGCCGCCGTGATGCTCACGACGATGTCGGCGGTCTTCTCCGACATCTGGAGCGCGAAGAACCCGCCGAATCGCAGCTCCTTGACGAAGTAGACGACGCCGATGTTCGTGAAGCCCTTGATGGCTGCGGCGATGCTGACGACGCGGATCACGTCGACCGCCTCGGGCGCATCGAAGAAGGTGGCGATCAGCGGGGCGAAGATGGCGAGGACCGCGGCGATCAAGAGCCCTCGGGCGACCTGGAGGGTCCAGGCCGCATTCAGATAGGGCTCGATGTCCTCGTCCTTCTGCACCAGCGCCGAGTCGAATCCACCCTGGGTGAATCGCTCGAGGAACAGGAGAGCCAGCGTGGCGACAGCCATCAGGCCGAAGTCGTTCGGCGACAAGAGGTTGGCCAGGATCACCGTGCGCACCAGCACGAGCACTCGGATGACCACCCGCAAGGTGGCAGCCCAGAAGCCTGCGCTCAGGGCGCGGCTGAAGAGCGAATCGCCGTCTGCGGAGATCAGGCTCCTCATGAGCTTGCGCATGGCCTACCGATCCGAGCTACGTGTCGCGATGGCACGTGGTGGCGGCTCGGGCGACATACGCAGAGTATCAGATTGGCCACTCGAAGGAGTCAACGAGTGGGTGCTCAACCCGAATCCTCCGGGGTCGCTTCGGCGCCGCCGGCTCGTGCACGAACGAATGCGATGGCCAGGGCTGCGAGGGCGATGAGCGCCACCACTGCGGCGACGGCGACGATCCCCGTGTTGCCGTCGGCTGCAACGCTGGCGTCTTCGGGCGCCGCGAGCTCCGTGTCCGCCGCCGTCGTGGTGGGCGGCATCGTGGTGTCGGATCCCGAGGCCTCCGAGGCCATCGTGGTCGTGGTGCTGGGCGGCATCGTGGTGGTGGTTGTGGTCGTGCTGGTCGTGGTCGTCGTGGTGCTGGTGGTGGTCGTCGTCGCCGGCGGCGGCTCCTTGTCCCCCGGCTCCACGGGCACACCTGACGTGTCCCAGACGTTGCCTGCCCATACGACCTCGCCGTTGAATCGGGTCACCCCATATCGGAATGTCTCTCCGACGCGATTATCGCGGAACACGACCCCCGTGGGATCGCCATTTCCGCCGTCGCGCACGGAGTTCATGTAGTTGCCGCCTTCGAGATAGCTGTTGGCGATGGTGATGTCGGCGATCGGCCCGAGGTCGGTCTTCAGGAACACGGCGGCGTTCCCGATCCCACGCGGTCCGATCGATGACAGCACCGAATCGGTGACCGAGGCGCCCATCGCCCCTCCGTCGGCCTGCACGGCATCGAAGTGTGGCTTGTCACCGGCTGAGTCGAGATCGTGCACGTAGACGTTGGTGTAGTGGGCGTTGCTCCCGAGCTTGATGCCGTCCTCCACGGAGTGGATGTCGAGTCCGGACGCTCGGAGGTTCGACCCTCCGATACCTCGCTCGCCGATGATGTCGGGATGGCCGATCTCCATGCGCTCGAGGGTTGCCGAGCCCGATGCCACGTATACCGTCCACTGGGCTGTCGTGTACACCCACACGTTGCGAACGACCACGTCTTCGGCCTCGATGCGCAGCGTCCCCCTCAGCTCGAGGTTCTCGATGACGGTCCCGTCCTCGGTCACCTCGATGGTGCCTTCGTGGACTTTGAGGATCGAGGGGTCCGACAGGCCGACGGGGAAGTCGACCTCGGCTGCAACGGCCTGGGGCGAGGGTCCGATCGGGGCGACGACGGCGAACGCGGCCGCAACGAGCACGGCGAGGGCTCGTGGGAGGAGAGAGGCGGTGTCGCCTGGCAGGCGTGATGCTGACACTGCTGCGATTGTACCGACACACTCGAGTTCCGGACCCGACGGTATCGTCGTCTCCCTATGGAAATGCAGGACTCCGGGCAGGATCGAACCGAGCGTGTGGACGTCACGTTGGTCGTGGTGACCTACAACAGCGCAGACGTGCTCGAGGGCTTCGTGGACTCGTTGCCGGAAGGCCTCGAAGGAGCCGGCTCGTATCGCGTCGTCGTGTCCGACAATGCCTCGGCTGACGACAGCGTCGCCATGGCACGACGTCTGTTGCCTGATGCGATCGTGGTCGCCTCACCGACCAATCGCGGCTACGCAGCGGCGATCAATGCTGCGGTGCGCGCAGCGGGTCCCACGCGCTACCTGCTGATCCTCAATGACGACATTCGCCTGAAGCCGGGATCGGTCCGACGCTTGATGGCCGCGTTCGACGCCCACGCGGATACCGGGATCGCCGTCCCGCGGCTCGTGGACGGCGACGGAGAGCTGCTCAAGAGCCGGAGGCGGGAGCCAACGGTGCTCCGCACGTTCGGCGAGGCCATCCTCGGTGGAGACCGGGCAGGATGGAACCCGGCGTTGGGAGCGGTCGAGCAGGATCCTTCCGCGTACGAGCAGCCCGGTGTCGTCACGTGGGCGACAGGATGCGCTTGGCTGATCGGTGAGCGGTGCTGGTCGGCGGTCGGGGAGTGGGACGAGAGCCTGTTCCTCTACTCGGAGGATGTCGAGTACGCCCTCAGGGCGAGAGACCGGGGCTTCACCACACGGTATGTCCCCGATGCCGAGATCGTGCATCTCGTCGGTCCGTCGCATCGAGATCCGCGCCTGTGGTCGATGACGGTGTGGAATCGCTATCGGCTCTATCGCCGCCGGCACGGCCCGGTCCGCAGCACCCTCTTCCGATTGGCGCTCCTCACGAACGAGACCCTTCGCGCGGCGGCGGGTCGCGATGTTCACAAGGCGGGGGCCAAGGCGCTCGTGTCGGAGAAGCACCGGCCCGAGGAAGTCCGCTGAGCTGCGTCAGCGCCAGATGCTGTCCCTGCCGAGGAGCCGATTCATCTGCTGGCTTCGCACGTATCGTTTCGTGGCGTCGCTCACCGCCACGTCTTCTCGCGTGGCCAGGGACCGGCCGTATCCCCAGAGGAGCCCGGCTGCAGCGGTGAGATACGGAGAGCGACGAGCGCGAGATGCGGCCCGAGCTCCGAGGAACAGCGGGTGGTAGCCGGTGAGGTACGCGGCCCTGCCGTTCTTCACCCAGTTCCGCCATTGGCCGGCCGCAGCACCCGTGGTCCTCAACTGATCGATCGGGACGGGGAGGGTTCGCGTCGACCACCCCATGCGATTCGCCTCCACCTCGTCGATCGTGTCCCACCCGGGAACGGCGCGCAGGCCGCCGATCTGATCCCAGCACGCCCTGCGGTAGATCTTCGTTGCACCACGCACGTGGAAGTCGGGATGGGGCTCGACGCTGCGGTTGCCTTCGGCATCGATGTTCGACACGGTCCCGCCCGCGATTCCGAGCGTCGGGTCCTCCTCGAAGGCCTCGAAGCACCGTGCGAAGTAGTCGCTGGGAAACGACAGGTCGGCATCGAGCTTGACGAGGAACTCCCAGTCGTCGTCGTCCACTGCTGCGAAGCCGTCGTTCACCGCCTCGACCACTCCACTGCCTGCCGCGCGATGGCCGCGGTCGTCACGGATCACGAGGGTGATCCAATCATGGCTCTGCGCGGCTCGTGCGACGATGTCCGCTGTGCCGTCGGTCGATCCGTCATCCACCACGATCCACGTGGCCGGCTGCACCGTCTGATCGGCCATAGCGTCGATGGTGTGCTGAATGCGCTCCGCCTCGTTGCGCGCCGGTGTGATCACCAGATAGCGCGGCTCGGCTGGGGGCGGCGGGTCAACCGACTCAGGCATGGGCGACCTCGGCGAGATGGATGAGGAGGTCGTCCACACGACGATCCCATGACTGGGCATCGATGAAGTGCTCCACCGATGTCGCCGTCGCCTCGTCCATGCCCTGTGCCGCATCCACCGCTGCTGCGGCAAAGGCCTCCGGTGTGTCGGCAACCACCGTTGCGGGGGGATCGAGGGCGAGCACGGAGTCCAACGGTGTTGCGACCACGGGTTTGCTCGCGGCGAGGTACTCGAGGGTCTTGAGGGGGAAGGAAGCTCGATTGAAGTCCGACAACGTGTACGGCACCAGGCCCACATCGATGTGGGCGTAGTAGGCCGGCAGATCTTCGAAGGCGCGCCCGCCCACCCACTGCACCGAGTCCGAGGCGACCAGGTCGCTGAACCCCGATCGATCGATCCGGAAGCTCTCCGGCCCCACCAGCAGCAGGTTCATGCGTTGTGCGACCGCCGAGAGGATGTCGAGATCGAGCCGTTCCGACAATGTGCCCACGACGCCTGCGATGGGCCGCCTGAGCTCGACATCGTGCGCCGGTGTGGCTTCCCGGTGCGTCCGGAAGGCCTCGACGTCCACGCCGTTGGGGAGATACTGTGCACGCACACCGAGCCGGGACCACCGTTCGGCGAGCAGAGGGGACACGGCGAGGGTGAGGTCTGCCGTGCGAGCGGCTCTCATCTGAGCCTCGGCGAGGGCATCGCGGTCGACACCGAGGAGGTCCGATCCGGCGGCGAGATCGTCGGTTGCGTGGTAGATGCTCGCGTGCTCGCCTGTCCGGCCCAGCACCGAGCGATGTGCCGATTGCTGGATGAGCAGGGTCCGAGTGGCGCCACTCGCACCGACGGCGCCGCGGATCTGCCGAGCGAGGAGCGTTCGGGTCAGGGATTGCACCCCGCGGCGGTCCTTGCCGGGCGGCGCCGCCGGCTGGAGGCGCGTGAGCATGTCGTTCTCCGCCACCAGCCGAGGTCTCCACATGCGCCCGCCGTCGTCTGCATTGCTCGCCGTGAGCGCAGAGGCAGGCGGATCGACGAACAACACTGGCACGCGTTGCGCCATCGCGTCGGCGATGCCCCGGCCGGACCTGCGAACGCCGTGATAGCGACTCCCGGACACGATCACGACGAGGTCGATGCCGAGCGCTTCGAGTGCCCCTCCGGCCGATTCCTCAGGCACGGGCGAGGTCGTCGATCAGGTCGACGTAGCGCTGACGCTCCTGCTCCCATCCGTGCTGCTCGAGGAATCGCATTGCACGCTTGGCCTGGTCACGGCGTCCCTCCGGATCGTCGATCATCTGGTCGAGGACACGCGTCAGCGCTTCGACATCACCTGGCGGGAACAGGGCGAGCTGATCGTCATCGAAGTAACGGCGCACCGCCGGAAGGTCCGCACACGCCGTCGGGATTCCGAGCGTCACGTACTCGAGCAGCTTGGACGGCAGCATCGTCGACGTGAAAGGGTCTTCGCCTGCCGGCACCACGCCGATGTCGCAGGTCTGGAGGTGCGGAAGCAGGTCGTTGACGGGAATGAAGCCGCGGCGGAAGTCGACGATGTCGCCCAGATCCCGCTCGGCGATGAGGGTCTCCAGCCGATCGCTGTCGTCCCCGTCGCCGATGAGGAGGACACGCAGATTCGGATGGCGATGTCGCAGGTCGTCAGCAGCCCGGATGAGCGTGTCGAGCCCGAGGCGGGGTGCCATGGTCCCGTGATAGACGACACGCACGATCCCGTCGTCGGGGCGATGTGCCGCTGCGCCCTCCGGGAACAGCGCTGTGTCCGCCGCGTTCTGGACTTCGACGAACTTGCCTCGTCGGTTGCCGTGGGACACGAACGTGTCGATGTGGACCTGCTGCACGGAAATCGCCTTGTCGGCGAATCCCACCGAGGCGCGCTCGACGGCGATGACGCCTCGAACGAGGGGATGCTCGAGACCGCTGTCGAACTTCGCGGCATACAGCTCCGGCATCGGGTCGTGGAGATCGAGGATCACCTTCGCTCCGAGGAGCTTCGCCGGCAGCGCCGAGAAGACGAGGAAGTCGGGCATGTTGTTGACGTGCACGACGTCGAACCGCTTGGCGAGGTGCAGGCGCGTCAGACGCCACGATGCCGCGGCGAGGAAGCGGAGGTATTGCGCCAGGTACGCCCGGATGCTCGACCCCCGATACTGGGGGATGTCGATGCCGATCACCTCGACGCCGCTCACCGTGCGACGTGCGGGCTTTCCTTCCTGTGTGAGCGTGATCGCCGTGACCGAGTCGCCCCGATCGACGAGTGCCTCGCTCATCCGGCGCACCCGCGGATCGGCGTCGTAGTTGGTGAACGCGACGCTCGCCACCCTCATGTGACAGCCGTTTCCTCGATGACGGTGCCCTCGCCATGGGACGCTCGGCGGCCGCGCGCAACCCGATCCCGATGAAGGATCAGCGTGGATCTGCCGAGACCGAGGCCGAGAAGCAGGAGGCAGGTCGGGAAGAACTGATCGAACGTCCATGCATCGAAGGTCGCAGCGGCGGCCAGCAGCGCGATCGCTGCGATGACCCCGACTGCCGGGAGCACCACTTCCTCGGGTCCAGCCCGTATCGCCCCCCTCCAGCATGTAACGAGTGCCGTGATGAAGAACCCGATGACGAACGCAAACCCGACGACGCCGAACTCGATGATGGCCTTGTTGAAGGCATTGTCGAACAGCTGGACGTTGGTGTCGTGCGTCATGTAGCCCGCGCCGACGAACGGTCGTTCGGCGAGCAACTCCGGGACCCGTGAGAATCGCTCGAGGCGGACGGTCGTGTTCTGGTCCTCCTCGGGGTTGGTGAGGCTGTTGAGCAGCAGCCGGGGGGTCTGTGGGGAGAGCGCAAACGAAGCTCCCACGATGATCAGGGCAGGGAGGGCCCACAGCACCAGCTTCGGGAGGTGGCGAATGTGCAAGAGGATGAAGGGGATGATCGCCGCCAACAGGATGACGAAGGCCGTGCGTGAGTTCGTGACGGGAAGCGCCAGGCCGATGATCGCTCCCAGCACAGCCACTCCTGCCGCGACTCGGGGCTTCTTGGCGTACAACAGCCAGGTCACGGCGACCAGAACGCCCAGAGCGATCAGGGCGGACAACACGATCGGGTGCGGTGCGGTGGCCACGGCGCGTATCTCCCCCGAAAGGCGCTGGAACACGGCGTCGTATTCGCCGCGGACGCTCTTGGGGTCCGGGATCAGGCCGATCGATGTCGCAATCGAGTCGAGGAAGAGCACGGGCTTCTCGGTGACGAACTCGTAGATGCCGAACACCGCCTGGAAGGCGGTGACCACCAGCACCCACGCGAGCACCACGAATGCAGCCCGCAATCGGAACGCGAGGTGGAACGCGGCGAGGAACAAAGCCGACAGGATGAACAGGCGAAAGAGGCCCCGTTCAGAGGCATCGGCCTGGAAGGTGGTCATCGTGTTCGCATACAGGAACGGCGCAATGCCGAGGGTGACGAAGCTGAGCATGCCGAACAGGCCGGCCAAGCCGAGGGGGAACGGGTGCGGCTCCCGGATCATCCAGATCAGCCAGGCGAGTCCGAGGAACAGCAACACGAGCTCGTAGAGCCGGACCGAGAAGCCCACGGGCAGAACGAATCGATCCGAGATCAGCCGATTCGACACCAGGTAGGTGATCATCAGGACGAGCACGAAGCGGCCCGTCAGGTCCAGTGGTAGTCCGTCCCGATCGAACCACACGCGGTCGTAGATGCGGGTGGATTCCGGCTCGGTGCCTGGCGTCAAGGTTGCCGTGCTCATGGCACTCGCTATTCGGGTCGGTCGGTTCTGCTCTCGACCTCAGTCGGGGACTCAGCGTCAGCAGGCTGGCGACTTCGTCTTCGCTTCCCACGGGCACCACGGTTCCCGTTCGGTGAACCGTCGTCGTCCGTTGCTGCCGTTGCGGGGACCGACGTGGTCGCAGGCTCGGGCGCCGCTCCAGTCGTCGTTGCTCCGGCACCGCCGGCGACGGCGACCTCGCGCTGGGACCTCCACGTGTCGGCGACGATGACCACAGCGAGGATCAACAGCGTGCCCACGACGAGCATGGCGGCTGCGAGGATCGGCCCGCGGCGCCCACCCGATGTGAGGAAGCCCGGCTCGGTGGTGAGGAGCGCGAGGCCGACTTCGTTTGTCGCCTCGAGCTGCTCTTGGACGGTCACGAACCCGTCACTCCAGAACGTTTCGATGTCGTTCGTGGAGAAGGTCGTCGTGATCCCATCGTCCTCGGTCGAGTTGACGCGGATCGAACGTTCCCCGAGCACCAGCGTCAGCTCAGGCGGCACCTGAACCTGAGTCGGTCCCGGCGGGGGAGCGATGCGAATGGTGTCCAGCACCTGATCGCCGGAGTCGGTCAGGGTGAGCACGAGCGTCATGATGCGCTGGAGCGTCGCACGAGTCCGGGTGGTGCCTGCCTCCGACATCGCAAGGGTCACCGTCGGGATGCCACCGATCTCAACCGTGAGGAAGAGGCCGTCCGGGTTCCTGGCCGCATTCTGGTCGACGATCACGTTCAGGAACGACGTGAATTGGCCATCGAGATCGACAGTCGGCAGGGTGGTCGGCGGCGATGGGAAGTCGGCGGTGGTGACCGGCTCGAGGAGCTTCAGGCTGAGCCAGTCGAACGTCGACAGGGCAGCGGCCCGGGCCTGATCTGCCGTCGGGGCGATCACCGTCGCCGTGATGACCGTCGAACCCCGCTCCACGTCGGTGGACACCGCCTCGTCGAGCTTGAAGCCGTTCTGTTCTCCGATCCACTTCGCCGCCTCGTCGGATCCGAGGAGCTGCGCATACAGATTGGCGTTCCCCTCGAGCTCTCCCGGCGTCGCATCCGTGGTCGTGAGGCTGTCGAGGTTGCGATTGACGACGGCGATCTGGACCGACGACTCGTACTTGAGGCCGGACCGGAACGAGGGACTTCCATCCTCGATCGTGAAGGACATCAACAACACGGCGAGGATCAGGACGGTGAATGCGATGATCACCGCGACCCGGTACCGCTTGAGTGCCTGGCTCAGCTCGTAGATGGTCATGATGCTGGCCCTCCAGATCGCACGGTGCGGCCTCCTGTGGCAACAGGTTCTTGAACCCGCCGGATCGCCCACATCGACGATGGCGAGGTGATCGGTCCGCGGACGATAGCGGGCACCATCGCTACCCCGTCCTGCCGTTCGCGTCGTACCGCGCTCGGGGGTGTCCTGTCGTTGCGCCCTACCTGTGGTGCCGTCGCGGGGAATGGCACCCTCGCCGACGGTCGCGTTACAACCGTCGCTCCACCCGTTGTCATCCGGAAGCCCCCTGAATGATGTATTCGTGCAGTGATGCCCTGACTACGCAGAGCGTACGGCTACGCCAGCGATCTGGCAACACCGAGTTCGCTCGGTCCCCCGTACGAACCACCTCCCCATTCGGCGGTCGACGCGAGGTCCATGGCAGAGCCTCAACCTTCCTACCTCGAAGCCTAGGCCCGATGCGGTGCGGTGGGGACAGGCGACCCCGGACGGCTGGCGGCCCGACCGTTCGGCCGCGACCGGTGCAAACGCCTCAACCACGGGCGTTCTCACCGCCTCGGGGGCACGAGGCCCGCCCAGCGTGTCCAGCGCTCGATCCTTGCATCAGTTCGTGTCCGTGGTGGCGGGGTCCGAAAGGGGCCGTGCAAGCGATATGTGCGCTTACCGGATCCATCACGTACACTGCCGCGGGCTAGTCCCACCGTACGGTCGCAAATGACACTCAAGGTCTGGGCGTGTGAGCCGGAGGAACGGCTCCAGCCGACCCGGGGGACATCCGATAATTCTCGCAATCGATCGTCTACACGACGAGGTGCATTCCATGTTGAAGCCCACCCTTACGTTCCGTCCTTTGCTGTTGTCCATTGCACTCGCCCTGGTGGCCTCCCTGCTCGCGCTGGGAGTCACCACGGCGGGACCTGCCCACGCTGGCGTGGGCCTCTCCAACCCCGACGCCCTGAAGGTTCATCAGGGGAGTTTGACGGTTCGTACCGATGGTGCGGTGATCGAGAATCTCGAGATCCGTGGCACGTTGCGGATCGAGGCGAGCAACGTGAAGGTGCGCAACGTGTGGGTGTACACGAAGAACTCGTGGACGATCTACGTTGCGAAGGGTTCGGCGACGTTCGACAACATCGAGGTCGGTCACCCGTCACATGTGGGTGAGCGCGGCATCGGGGGTTCGAATGTGACCGTGCGCAATGCCGACATCCACCATGTGGAGGATGGGATCAAGCTCGGTTCGAATGCGTTCTATGACAACGTCCGGGTTCATGATCTCGATTCGTTGGGCAAGGGTCCGCATGCGGATGCTGTTCAGGCTGAGGGGACGGCGAAGAACTCGGTCGTGCAGAACTCGTATCTGGATTCGACCGGTCCGCTGGGTTTGGGTAACGCATCGGTGATCATCAAGTCCGATCTGGGTTCCCAGGCCAACATCACGTTCCGCAACAACTACATGAACGGCGGCAACTACACGATCTTCGTGAAAGACGGCGGCTACGGCATGCCGAAGAACGTGAAGTTCGAGTCCAACCGATTCGGGCCCGACCGGCGTTACGGCCTCGTTGCCAAGAACGGATCGATCGGGTGGAGCAACAACACCTGGGCCTCGACGGGCAAGCCCGCCAGCATCGGTGGCTCCACGCCGAAGTCGACCACGAAGACGATCGCCGGTTTCACCGACATCGCGAACTCCGTGTTCAAGGATGACATCGTTCGCCTCAAGCAACTTGGCATCACGAAGGCGTCGGGCAAGTATCGGCCGTCGTCGAACGTGACGCGAGGCGAGGCGGCAGCCTTCATCCGGCGTGCCCTGTCGCTGCCGAGCACCAGCAAGGACTACTTCCGTGACGATGAGTCATCGAAGTTCGAAGGCGACATCAATGCCCTCGCCGCACGCGGGATCGCATCGACGTCCTCCAAGTCCTTCCGACCAGACGACAAGCTGACGAGAGGGGAGATGGCGGCGTTGATCGTTCGTGCCTTCGACCTCCCGAAGGGTTCGTCGACGCCGTTCAAGGACATCGGCGGATCGGTGTTCAAGAATGACATTGCGGCCCTCTACAAGGCCGGGATCACGTCTGGCACGTCGAAGTCGACGTTCAGCCCACGGGACAACGTGACCAGGGGCCAGGTGGCAGCCTTCCTCGTCCGGGCGATCGACCGCTGACGTAACTCGCATTCGACGATTCGATGAGGGGCCCCGGATGGGGCCCCTCATCTCGTCTATCGCAGGCACCCGAGATCGGCCGCACGAATTCCTCAAGTGACTAGTCATCTCGGACGATGAGAAATGACACTCAAGATTTGGCCGCGCACCGCGCGTCTCCGTCCTCAAGTCCCCGCGATTGTGTCCGATACGCGAGGGAAGCTGTTGTCGAGCACGGAGGCATCACCATGGTGCGTTTCCCGCTTCCCTCCCGACGTTTGCTCATCCTGGCGAGCCTATGTGCCGCCCTCGCGGCCCTCGTGGTCCTCGGTTCAGCGAAGGAGGTCCGTGCCGCCGGCCTCTCGGATCCGGATGCACTCGAGGTTCATCAGGGGAGTTTGACGGTTCGTACCGATGGTGCGGTGATCGAGAATCTCGAGATCCGTGGCACGTTGCGGATCGAGGCGAGCAACGTGAAGGTGCGCAACGTGTGGGTGTACACGAAGAACT
>JASJCF010000064.1 GCA_030066265.1 Acidimicrobiia bacterium
AGCACCCGTGATGCCCTCGGTGATGGGATAGCCGTTGAGGGTCATGTCGTCCTTGACTGCGGGTTTCGAGAACTTCACGAACGGCCGTGTGTTCTCCGAGTCCCACAGATTCACGGTGAACGACCCTCCGTCTTCGATCAGCCGGTGAGTGACCGCAACGGTGTCGACGCCGATGCCGATGAGGACGGGCTCCTGGGCAACCTGGGTCACCCACGACGTCGTCATGCCATTCCACTCGTCCCCGGACCGTGAACCGACGAGGACCAGGGCGTTGGGGATCTTCCACGTGACCTTGTTGATCAGCTCGTCATCGAGTGGCATCGTCCCTCCTTGGCGGTGTTCGTGATGGTGAGTGCGGCGGTGCGATCCAACCGGCTGACCATCACGGAGCGAAGAGGCACAAGCGGGTTTCGATGTCGAGCTCGCCGGTCTCTTCGATCTCGCACTCGGCTTGTGCCCGCTCGACGCCCGCCTTCGTGCCTCTCCCGTAGTCGCCGTCGATGGGGCCCCTGTACAGCTCGCGTTCGGTGAGCTCCTCTTGGACGAGCTCGACGTACGTCGGGTCCCCCTGGAGCTCTGGGACCATGGCCGCATCGGTGACCGGACCGAAGACGCCGTCGGCTTCGATGCCGGCATCTGCCTGGAACTTGGCGATCGCGGCGCTGGTCTGCTCGCCGGCGATTCCATCGATGGGCCCCTCGTAGTACCCGAGCACGGTGAGGTCCTGTTGCACGACGATGGTCGTGTCGGTGGCCGGAATCGTCCGGATCGTGGTGGTGGTCGTCGGAAGGGTGGACGTGGTGGTGGTCGAGGTTGTCGCCGTGGTTGCGGCTGTCGTGGCCGCAGCAGTCGTCGTCGTGGTGGTGTCGGCGGTGTCACCGCCGCAGGAGGCGACAACGAGCGTTCCTGCGATCAACAGGGCCACCGGTGTTGCTCTTCTCATGTCGCTCCTCGTTCTCGCCGTGATCGACGATCGCCCGAGGTGCTGTGCCCAGCACCCAGCCCGCCCGGTGCGGTCACCGAGCGACGCCCACCCTACCGGACCGACCGAACGGCCCGCCAGCCGAAGTGGCCAGTCGTCGTATCATCAAGGGCGGAGGTCCTCACCCAACATGACTCCGACCACCACCAGTGTCCCCGTTGCTGCCTTCGCCTGTCCAGGCTGTGACTGCAAGTTGTGCGTGTCGGAGGCAACGAAGGCGATCGAATCGCTCGAGGGTGTCGTCCACGTTCGGGTCGACCGTCGCAGGCAAGCATTCGTGGTGCGACACGACCCGACACTCACGATGTCGGCAGTCGAGTCCTGCATCGTGGATGCCGGTCTCGATCCCCTTTGAGTCACACGCCCCCTCCATGCTCGCTCATCGGTGATTCACGCAGCCGATTCCCTCGGCCACGGCGGCCCACTGGGTGTGGTCGCGCCTGATTGGGGAGTCAGGCGTACAGGTGGCACGCAACGAGGCGCCCGTCATCCAGTTCTCGCAGCTCAGGATCGTCTGTTGCGCATTGGTCGAATGCGTACCGGCACCGGGTCCGGAAGTGGCATCCCGATGGCGGATTCAGAGGTGAGGGAACGTCTCCCTCGAGGAGGATCCGTTCGCGGTGTCGTTCGATCTTCGGATCGGGAACGGGCACGGCCGACAGGAGCGACTCCGAGTACGGGTGGGTGAAACCGGCCACCGCTTGGTCACGGTCGACCACCTCGACGATTCGCCCGAGATACATGACCGCGATCCGATCGGCGAGGTGCTGGACGGCGGACAGATCGTGAGCGATGAACAGGTACGTGAGACCGAGCTCGTCCTGGAGGTCCTCGAGCAAGTTCATCACCTGTGCCTGGATCGACACGTCCAATGCGGCAATCGGCTCATCACACACGATGAAGTCCGGTTCCGTCGCGAGTGCCCTGGCGATGCCGACCCGCTGTCGTTGCCCGCCGGAGAACTCGTGGGGGAAGCGGTCTCGGTAGTCGGGGTTGAGGCCGACCATGTCGAGGAGGTCGGCGACGCGTCGGGTGCGGGCCTCCTTTCCTTCGTGAAGGCCGTGGATGCGGAGGGGCTCTGCGACGATGTCTCCGATCGTCATTCGTGGGTCGAGGGACGCATACGGGTCCTGGAAGATCATTGCCATCCGACGCCTGAGTCTGCGCATCTGGCCCTTGTCGAGGGCGCCGACATCGACGCTGTCGAACACCACCGCTCCGCCCGTGGGTTGCACCAATCTCAGGATCGCCATTCCTGTGGTGGTCTTGCCGCAACCGGACTCGCCAACGAGGCCGAGCGTCTCTCCGCGACGGATCTCCAGCGTGACACCGTCGACGGCTTGCACCGTCGCGATCTGACGACGAAGAACGCCGCGCGAATAGACCGGGAAGTGCACCTCGAGCGCATCGACCTCGAGCAGCGCCTGGTCCTCAGGCATACAGCTCCTCCGGATCGAAGTGGCACGCAACGAGGTGAGCCTCACCTGCTTCTCGCAGCTCGGGGGCCTGTTGTGAGCATGACTCCTGCGCGTGTGCACAGCGAGGCGCAAAGGGGCATCCCGGCGGCATGCGGGTCGGATCCGGCGGAAGCCCGGGGATCGCCCGGAGCCGATTCGGCCGATCAGCGCCGGGAACAGGCAGCGATGCGAGCAGCGCGCGCGTGTAGGGATGGCGGCGCTCCTCGTACAGCGGATCGACAGCGGCTTCCTCCATGATCGCCCCGCCGTACAGGACGACCACGCGGTCGGCAATGCCGGCCACCACGCCGAGGTCGTGGGTGATCCATATGACGGACAGTCCGAGCTCGGATTGCAGTCGGCCGATCTCGTCGAGGATCTGAGCCTGAGTCGTGACGTCGAGAGCGGTCGTTGCCTCGTCCGCGATGAGGAGGTCGGGATTGCATGCGATCCCCATGGCGATCATGACGCGCTGACGCATGCCGCCGGAGAACTGGTGCGGGTAATCATCCACGCGTTCGGCTGCAGATGGGATCCCGACGAGGTCGAGAAGGTCGATTGCCCGGTTGCGGGCAGATGCAGCGTCGAGCCCCATGTGCATCTTGAGCGGCTCGATGAGCTGATAGCCGACGGTCCTCACCGGGTTGAGCGAGGTCATCGGATCTTGGAAGATCATTGCGATCCGATTCCCCCGCACACTACGGATCTCATCGTCCTCCATGGCGAGGAGATCATCGCCATGAAACCTCGCCTCGCCCTCGACGCGTGCAGGAGGGGTCGGGAGAAGCTGGAGCAACGCCAGTGACGACACCGACTTGCCGGATCCCGATTCACCCACGATGGCCAGCGTCTCTCCCGGCTCGACGTCGTAGCTGAGCCCGTTGACCACTCGAGCACGTCCGAGTCGGGTCCCGAATGACACGGTCAGGTCGCGCACCGAGAGGATCGGTTCGGTCATCCGACACCTCGGGATTCGATCACCGAACGCTGCTGCGGATCGAGTGCGTCGCGGAGGCCATCGCCCACGAAGTTGAACGCCATCACGGTCAAGACGATTGCCAGACCCGGGAAGATGGCCATCCACGGTGCCTGTTCGAAGAAGGATCGGCCCTCGGCGAGCATCCGCCCCCACGCAGGTTCGGGCGGCTGAACGCCGAGCCCGAGGAACGACAGGGCTGCCTCGGCGAGGATGGCGAAGGCGAGGCTGAGACTCGTCTGAACGATGATCGGTGCCATCACGTTCGGCAGGATGTGGGTCCGAAGGATGCGGTTGTTGGTGGCGCCGAGGGATTCGGCGGCGCGAACGAAGACGGACTGGCGGATCGTGAGCACGGACCCGCGGGTGATCCTCGCGAAGATCGGCGTGTACACGATGCCGATTGCGATCATCGCATTCACGATGCCGGGACCGAGCACGGCGAGGATCGCAATCGCAAGGAGGATCGCCGGCAGTGAGAACAAGATGTCCATGAAGCGCATGAGTGTCGAATCGGTCGCTCCGCCGTAGAACCCCGAGATGAGGCCGATCGGCACCCCGAGGATCAGGGCGATGCCAACGGCGACGAAGCCCACGACGAGCGAGACGCGCGCTCCCACGACCACGCGGGAGAACACATCGCGTCCGAGTTCGTCGGTCCCGAACCAGTGATCGGTCGATGGTCCGGTGAGCCGATTGGCAATGTCGATCTCATTGATCTCGTATGGGATCACCCACGGTCCGATGATCGCCGCCAGAACGAGGACGGCGAGGATGACCAGACCGGCAACCGCAAGGCGATTCCGGAGCACGGTCTCGACCGTGGCGTGCGTGCGAGACCGGTGCTCTGCGATCGGTGCTCCGGCGTCGTGGGAAGGGTCCGATGCCTGCGCTCCCCTCGCGAGGCCTTCGTCGCCGCTAGTCATACCGCACCCTGGGGTCGAGCCAGCCGTAGACGATGTCCACGACGAGGTTGATGAGCAGGAACATGAAGGCGATCAGCAGAACGGCTCCCTGGAGGACGGTGAAGTCCCGATCCTGCACCGACAAGAGGGCTAGGCGACCGAGGCCGGGCCAAGCAAAGATGACTTCGACCACGATGACTCCCGACAGAAGGAATCCCAGCTGCAGTCCGACCACGGTGACGATCGGGATCCATGCGTTCGGCATCACGTGGCGCCAGATCACTTGCCGCTCGGTGAGGCCTTTGGCGCGCGCCGTGCGCGTGTAGTCCTGATTGAGCGCCTCGAGCACGGAGGAGCGCACGAAGCGGAAGATGATCGATCCCGAGATCAGGCCGACGGTCAGTGCGGGGAGGGCGAGGTGGCGCGCCCACTCCAGCGGATCCTCGAAGAACGACACGTATCCCGATGGTGGGAGCCATGACAGCACCAGGGAGAAGAGAAGGATGTACATGATGCCGGCCCAGAAATCCGGGACCGACACGGCGACCTGGCTCGTTGCCGTAGCCGCATAGTCGAGCCTCGATCCCGAACGAATCGCCGAGACGATGCCCAGCGGGATGGCAACCACGAGAGCGACGAACAGCGCAGCGAACGCAAGCGTGATCGTGGCGGGCAGTCGCTGCAACAACAGCGTTGTCACGGGGACCCCCGATCGGAACGACACCCCGAGGTCGCCGGTGACGGCGTTTCCCAGCCAGGTGAAGTACTGAACCACGATGGGTTGGTCGAGCCCGGCGCGAGCACGCAGCGCTTCGTAGACCTCTTGATCGAACCGCGTCCCGAGGGCGGTTCTCACCGGATCGCCTGGCACGAGATGGATCAGCGCAAACACGATGATGCTGACGCCGAGGAGCGCCAGCACCATCTGTCCGATCCGCCGCAGGACGTATCCGGTCACCGGAGTCCTCGCTCCCCGGTGACCGGCGTCGCTACAGCAGTGCGTCTCGTCAACGCTGCAGCTGCGTCTCTACGAAGCGGATGGCGTTGTCGCCCCGAACCTCGTAGCCGGTGACCTGCGGCCCCCATGCGTTGATGTTCTCGGGGTTGTACAAGTAGGTGTACGAGGCTTCATCGACGATCAGCGTCGCAGCTTGGTCGTACAGCGCCTTGCGTGCGTTCTGATCCGTCTCCACTCGCGCAGCGTCCAGGAGTTGATCGACCTCAGGACTGTTGTAGCCCTGGAAGTTGAAGCCGCCCGTCGAGTGATGCTGTGCGTAGTAGAAGTCGTCCGGATCGATGTTGCCGATCCAGCTCAGCATGAAGGCGTCGAAGTCGCCGCCACCCTGGGCATCGAGCCAGGTGCTGAAGTCGACATCGCGAATCTCGACCCCGACGCCGATGGCGTCGAGCTGTGCGGCAATGACCTGTGCTTGGGTCACGGTCTCCGGGAAGTCGGACGTGACCAAGAACTCGATGGTCAGATCCGAAACACCGGCCTCCTCGAGCAGCGCCGTTGCGGCTGCCGTATCGGATGCCGTGAACGGTGCGTAGTCGTATGACCAGAACGTGCCTGCCGGGATGGCGGTCTGGTTCGCTGTGGCCGCCCCGAACTGAGCCGCTTCCGCGATCTCTTCACGGTTGATGGCCGTGGCTATCGCCTGGCGGACGCGGACGTCGTTGAATGGCTCCCGGTTCTGGTTGAGCGCAAAGTAGTGGTAGTCCCCACCCGGCACGCGCTGCACGACGACCGAGCTGTCGCCTTCGAGTGCGGCGAGCTGCTGGGGCGGTACCGTATCGACCCAGTCCACTTCGCCGCTGCGCAGGTTCGTCAGCTTCACCGTGGGATCCGGGATCTGGATGAACGTGACACCGTCGAGATAGGGCAGGCCTTCAGATGCCCTCCAGTAGTCGGGGTTCCGCTCGAGCACGATGCCCTGATCGGGGCTCGATGACACGAATCGGAACGGGCCCGTGCCAACGGGGTTCGTGTCGATCGTCCCGTCCTCGACGATCTCACGCGGGACGATTGCCATCCCCTTGAAGGCGCCGATGTTGACGAGCAGGTTCGGTGTCGGTCGGCTCAGCTGGATCGCAACGGTGGTGGCATCGACTGCGGTCACCTCCTCGATCGAAGCGAACCGGAAGGCATTGTTCGCTCCGAAGTCGGGGTCCATGATCCGGTCGTAGGAGTAGACCACGTCGTCCGCAGTGAACGCACGTCCGTTGTGCCAGACCACATCGCTTCGCAGCGTGAACGTCCAGGTCAGATTGTCGTCGGAGATCTCCCAGCTCTCGGCGAGCGCGGGCTCCATCGACAGGTCCGGTCCAGGCTGGACGAGCGTGTCGTACACGTTCTCGAGGACCTGGAAGCTCGCATACGCAGACGTCAGGTGCGGATCGAGCCTGTCCGGCTCCGCCCCCTGTGCGGCGATGAGGATGCCACCGCCCTCTGGCGCTGCGGCGGCCGTGGTGGTCGTGTCCTCTCCGCCCTCGCCCGCAGTCGTGGTCGTCTCGCCGCCAGAGGCCGCGGTCGTGGTCGTCTCCCCGGTGTCGACGCTCTCGCCGCTGTCGCATGCCGCAACGATCAAGGCGATGGCCAAGATCATCATCACCAGCATCCCGATCCGGGATCTCGATGTTCCGTTCATGATTGCTCCTTGCTTGATCCCCGACTTCGTCAGAAGCTCGGCGGGGTCACGACACCCAGTACCCGGGCAGGTACATCGGCATTGTTCTCCCACCAATGGGGGATGGATGGGTCGTACGTGATGGCGTCGCCTGCGAACAAGGTGTCGATGAGATTGCCGACACCGACGTCCACCGATCCCGATTGGACGACGACGCATTCCTCGCCAACGTGGAGGAACGGTTGGGTGCGATTGCTGAACCCCGGTGGAAGCGTCGTTTCGAGCACCTCGAGCTTGCCCTTGAGGTTCGGGGTGAGCAGCTCGTAGGTCGGGGCGTCCGTGGAGACCTTGAGACGGGCACGATTGGGACGGCGGACGATCATCGGCTGTGGCGTGTCGCCCGATGCCGCCTCGACGAGGTCCCCGATACGCAGATCGAGTGCGGTGGCGAGCCGCTGGAGGGTCCGGAAGGAAGGGTTGCCGATGCCGCGTTCGAGCTGGCTGATCAGGCCGGGGCTGACACCGGACTTCGCAGCCAGTTGCTGGAGCGTGTAGCGACCTCGCCGTGCCTCACGGACCGAAGCACCGAGCCGAGCGGCTGCGTATCCGTCCGCGTCGACATCTGCGCCGGTTGCCGTTTCATGAGACACCATCGATTTTCACTTTAATGAATGCACTTCGAGCGCGTCGGGCGGCGGTACCCGGTGCTGCGGCTGCCTGCGTTGGGGGTCGGAGGCCGATCGGCCCGCCGGGGCGAACCTCGGTCAGTGCGCCTCTGCGGCTGCGGCGATGTCGGCCAGGTCCTGCTCGATCGCTTTGCGAGTGCCCGACTCGAAGAGCTTGCCGACCGTGGATGCGAACACCTTGCTGACGGTTCCGCCCGGTTCACCCCGGAACGACATCGTCAGCACACATCCATCGGGGCCGTCACCGCGCAGCGTGAACTCCGAGACGTAGTGCGTCCCGCGAGAGTCCGATTCGACCACGTACGCGGCTCCGGGATCCACGGAGGTGACCTCCATCTGCTCGGTCACGGTCTTGCCGAACATCGTCCGAGTCTCGTTCCAGGTCGTGCCCACGGCGAAGCCCGATCCGGCCGTGATCTCCACCGCATCGATGCCCGAGATGACCTCGGGTGACCGCTCGAGGTCGGTGATGACCGTCCAGACACGATCTGACGGTGCGGCGATCCTCCGGCTGACGCTGATCTCGTTCACGGTGCCTCCCCTCGATACCGAGGCGGCGAGCGCACGGCGCCGGCCTCCGTGGCAGTGTACGCGAGGGCACGCCGGCGTTCCGATGCGCACACAATCCTCATGGAGGCTCTCTCGATGCCGATATCCCGGGTATGCGTGCTTCGAGAATCATGGCCGCTCTGGCTGCGGCCGCCCTGATCGTCGTCCTCGTCCCGTCGGTGGCCCACGCCTCCCAGCTCGGCGACATGGTGGACTACGACCTCGTGTTCCCGGTGGAAGGTGACCATCACCTCGCCGACACGTTCTGGGCCGGGCGATCCCACGGCATCCATCACGCCCAGGACATCATGGCCGACAAGATGACGCCGGTCCTCGCTGCAGCCGACGGTGTGGTGCGGCTCGTGAACTGGACGGCTCGCGAGCACATGAATCCCGACCGGTGTTGCTCGCTCGTCATTCGCCACGACGACGGGTGGGAGAGCCGGTACATCCACCTGGACAACGACACGACGGGAACCGACGATGGCCGGGGGTGGGGTATCAAACGCGCCATCAGGCCCGGTGTGCGGGTCGAGGCCGGCCAGCACATCGCATGGGTGGGGGACAGCGGCAACGCCGAGGACACGCCTCCGCATCTGCACTTCGAGCTCTACGACCCGTCAGGCACCATCGTGAACCCGTTCGCCGCCCTGGTGGCTGCGGGCGGCAACGACGTCGGTGGGGGAGCGCGAGACCCCATCGTGTCGGGTGCACGGGTCTTGAAGGTCGGCGTGGTGGGGGCGGACGTGCGGGCGCTCCAGGTCTCGCTCGCCCAACTCGGATTCGACCCGGGACCGCCCGATGGGCACTTCGGGCCGAGGACGGCCGCAGCCGTCACCCGTCTCCAGGGAAGCGTCGGCATCGCAGCGGACGGCGTCGTCGGAAGGGTGACCAAGGCGGCGATTGCCGGACTTCACCGAGATGACAGCGATGCCGCCGTGCTCTCCGTGGGGTCGAGGGGTGCCGCCGTGTCCGCAACGCAGCGTGCCCTCTTGGAGAGGGGCTTCGATGCCGGGCCGGTCGATGGCATCTTCGGGCCGGTGACGCTCGAGGCGGTGGTGTCGTTCCAGAAGTACCAGCGGCTCTACGTCGATGGCCTCGTCGGGCCGAGGACCAAGGCCTCGCTCGGCATCCTCTGACCCCTCGACCGATGCCGTCCGCTCAGCGTATGCTGATGCGGAGGAGGCATCGTGGCGGTCGCCGAACGGGCGCAGAGGGGTCGTAGCGGCGTTGCCGCGGCCGCGCTCGGCGCGGTCCTCCCCGGTCTCGGCCACGGCTACGTCGGGCACCGACTTCGAGGCGTCCTCATGGCGCTCCCGCTCATCCTCGTCGCCGCATCGGTCGTTGTGCTGATGTCGATGTCCGTGACCGATCTCCTCGGATGGCTTGTTCGGCCGGCGGTCCTCCGCGCCATCTTGATCGTGAACCTGGCAATCATCGTCTGGCGCATCGCCGCCGTCGCCGATCCCTATCGGCTCTCGGGTGGCAGACACAGCTTCGGGCGGTTGCTCGTCGTGGTCCTCCTCGCCGTGGCGGTTGCGCTTCCCCACGTCGTGATCGCCCGTTACACACTGGACACGGCGTACGTGCTCGACGAGGTCTTCGTCACGGACGACGAGCCGATCGTCCACACCTTCGACCCTGCGGACGATGTCGTGCGTGACGCGCCGTTCGCCCCTGGTGACACCGCCATGTTCGAGATCGCGGATCCTGCGTCACTTCCCCGCACCGTCGAACCGCGATCGGTTCGCGATCTGGTGTTCCGAGCCGGGATCGGTGATCCCGACGCAGTCGCCCACTCGATGGAGTATCGCCAGCATCGTGACACGTCTCTGGCGGCGCTCGCCGGGGTCGACGCGGAGGGTGTCGATCGAATCACCATCCTCCTCGCCGGTGGGGACGCGGGGCCGGGACGCGGGGGGAGCAGAACCGATGCCATCATGGTCGCCACGCTCGACACCACGACCGGCAAGGCAGCGATCTTCGGGATCCCGAGGAACATGACGCACGTCCCCCTGCCGGATCGGTGGGCAGATGCCTTCGTGGATCTCGAGAAGCGGCTGACGCCGTGGGAGGAGCGCAAGACCTGGACCGACGAGGACGGCGACGGGGAGCCGGACCAGTTCGTCTCGTGTCGGTGCTTCCCCGATCAGATCAACGCGATCTATCCATTCACCCGCAAGTGGGTGGACACCTATCCCGACGAGGTGGATCCCGGGCTTGCTGCGCTCCGGGACACGCTCGAGCTGCTCCTCGGCCTCGAAATCGACTACTACGCGATGGTGAACATGAGCGGCTTCGTCAGCGTGGTCAACGCGCTCGGGGGTATTCGCGTGTATGTCACGGGCACCGTGTCGACGGAGGTGTCCCCTGCGCGGAAGGGTGAGGACTGGATCGACGTCACGATCAGGCCGGGATGGAGGAGGCTGAACGGCCATCAGGCCCTCGCATACGTGCGGGAGCGCAAGGCGTCTTCGGACTACACCCGCATGCGCCGCCAGCGCTGCGCACTGAAGGCGGTTGCGGCCTCGGCGGATCCCGCGACCATCCTGACTCGGTACTCGCGCATCTCCCGAGCCTTTGCATCCTCGGTCAAGACCGACATCAACATCGACTATCTCCCCACCCTGCTCAGCGAAGCGTCTTCGCTCGACTTCGACGATGTTGCGACCATCGGTTTCGTGCCTCCGTACTACACACCCGAGCTCGACCACCGTGGCAAGCCCACCCCCGATCTGGTCCGCATCCAGGCAATGGTCCGTTGGGCGCTGTCGGCCGAGACGACGACATCGTTCGATACCGGCGACGAGAGCGAGTGCCGGATCTGAACCGTTGCGGATCCTCGCCGTCCGGGTACCGTTCGGACAGAAGGGGTGGCGAGGTTCGATGGCAACCACGACAGTACCGGGGAGCGCAGCGCGACGTCCTTGGCTTGCAGCCGTGCTCAGCGCCATCGTGCCCGGCGCAGGACAGCTCTATGCGCGACGGTATTGGCGGGCCCTGGCATGGTTCTTCCCGGCCGTCGTCGCCCTCGTCGCCCTCGTCCCTGTTTCGTCGATGCGCACGGCGGACCTCGTGGGAACGGCGTTGTCCCCTGAGGTCCTGTGGTCGGTGTTCGCCGTCAACATCGCAGCTGCCGTGTGGCGTCTCGCAGCCGCAGCGGATGCCTTCCTGCTGGTGCGGGCCGAACCGACACCGAATGGTGAGGTGGCGCTTGCCGTCGGCTGGGTCCTCCTGGCGATGGCCGTGCTCGTGCCTCACGTTGCGGTCGGCCGCTACACGCTCGACACGGTGACGCTCGTCGAGGCGGTGTTCGTGACGGACGAGGCCCCCGATCAAGTGCGTCCTCTCATCCCGATCGGGACCGATGCCGACATCGTTCCCGATCCCATCGTCCACACCTACGACGTGGATCCTTCGGACCCCACGTCCACCCGGAACCTGATCTTCCGTGAGGGCTTCGGTGATCCGGATGCCGTCTCGGCATGGGGAGACATCTCAGAAGCCAGACGGGAGGCGCCACCCGGAGGTGCTCCGTTCGTCGGGTTCTCCGAACGTGTCGGCGATGGTCGATTCACGATCCTCTTCGCCGGTGGTGATGCCGGCCCCGGCAGGGGAGGGTTGAGAACCGACTCGATGATCGTCGCAACGATCGACACGGCGACTGGTAAGGCAGCCCTCTTCTCGTTCCCTCGCAACATGGCCCAGATCCCGCTTCCCCGTCGCTTCGCCAACGCCTTCGTCGACCTCCAGCGCCGCTTGACGCCGCCGCCTCCGCCGCCGGCGGAGAGTGAGGAGGAGGGTGGTGAACCTGTTCAACAGCCAGTGTTCGTTCCCTGTCGATGCTTCCCCGAGCAGCTCAATGCCATTTACCCCTTCACCAGGAAGTGGACGAGGACCTATCCGGACGAGGTCGACCCCGGCATGGCGGCGCTTCGCGATGTGCTCCAGCACCTCATGGGCCTGGAGATCGACTACTACGCCCTGATCGACATGGCGGCATTCGTCGACCTCGTCGATGCCATCGGGGGCATCGACGTCTACGTGAAGCAACCGCTCGAGTCCGAGGTCTCGCCCCCCAGGGAGGGAGATCCCTGGGCATACGTCAAGGTCGAGCCCGGGTGGAACCACCTCGACGGGCCGGAGGCGCTTGCGTACGCACGCGCCCGGAAGGGCTCGTCCGACTATGCCCGCATGGAGCGGCAACGCTGCATGGTGAAGGCTGTGGCATCGAAGGCAGATCCCGTGACGGTGCTCCGTAGCTTCCCCGCCATCGTCGACGCCATCGAAGGATCGGTGGTGACCGACATCCCGTTGACGTTCGTCCCGGATCTCATCGAGGCGTCGGCAGGCTTGAGCCTCGATGACATCGAGACGGTGGGCTTCACCCACAGCTACTGGCAGAAGGAACGTGACGGCAGGGGCCATCCGATCCCGAACATGAGCCGGATGCGCTGGAAGGTCGACCGCGTCCTCGAGGGGCAGACGGACCCGGAGGCGGATGCGACGGTCTCGACGGAGTGCGACGCCTGACGGTGCCGCATCAGGATCGTCAAGGGCACCCTGTCACGTGCCGATATCTCCTCCGATGTCGTCATCACTGCTTGCGCGCAACGAGCGTCACCGGCTGATCCGGACCGCTCTGCGCATACGCGTGGTCGTGTACGCCGCGGTCGGTGTACCGATCCTGATGTCCGCGGAGCTCTCCTTGCTCGGGGACGTGCTGGCGCTGCTTGCGCTCGGTGCAGCGGCGGTCGCTCCGATCGTGATTCACCGGGTGACGTCGTACTCGGGCATCGGCATCGCCGCAACGATCGATGTTCTCCTCTCGTTCGCCGTTTGGGTGGCGGTTCCCGTTGCAGCCCCGTTGACCCTGGTCGTCACGGTCTGGGCCGTTGCGACCATGGTGGTGCTTGCTCCACAGGCGATCTCACAACGCTTCGCGTTGTTCGTGGTCGGCCTCGAGCTCGCCAAGCTGCTCGAGATCGTGCTCACGACGGACACGCTCGAGCGTTCCACGCAGAGCCTCGTGTGGACCGTCATCGGCCGGACGGCGGTGATCTCCGCGGTGTACTTCGTGACCCGTGCGCTCGACCAGTACTTCTCGAGGCTCTACGTCGCCTCGGAGTCGGCATCCGCTCGATACCGCAGGTTGATGGATGCCGCCCCCACAGCTCTCGTCGTCGTCGACGATGGGCGCATCACCTACGCCAACACGGGAGCGATCGCCCTGCTCGCCGCCGAGACGGGGACTCTCGACGATGTCGCGTTCGACGACCTCGTCGAGTCCGACTACCGAGATCGCTGCCACGCCGAGTTCAAACGGGTGATCCACGGACTCGAGACGGCGAACATCGACGGCGTCGAGATGCGAACACTCGGAGGGGTGGAGCACTTCGTCGACATCACGGCCAACCCGGTCGACATCGGGCATGGGCTGTCCATCCAGGTCGCGCTTCACGACGTCTCGGCGCAGAAGCAGGCCGAGACCGAGCTCGCCGAGACCAAGCTCAACTATCGATCGTTCTTCGAGCGGATCCCGGTGGCGCTCTACCGGACGCGTCCCAACGGCGACATCATCCAGGCAAACCGCGGCCTCGTCGAGCTTCTCGGGGCACGTTCCGAGGCGGAACTCGTCGGCCTCAGCGCAACCGACTTCTACGCCGATCCCTCCGACCGGGATCACCTCACCTCGATGCTGGCCGACCAGCGCGTGATCGTGGGGTACGAATCGAGGATGCGGCGTCTCGACGGTGCGATCATCTGGGTGAGGGACACGGCGAGACTCATCGATACCGACATCGGGCCGGTGTACGAGGGTGCGATGGTCGACGTCACGGGCCGTCGCAACATCGAGGACGAGTTGTGGTCCCGAGCCATGCAGCAGGAAGCCGCGGCCTCGATCGGTCAGCTCGCCCTGGAGGCAGATGACATCAACGGCGTGATGCGGACGGTCGCAGAGACGGTCGCGCGCGTTCTCCGCACCGACGGCGCGGCGATCCTCCAGCGCTCCGAGCAGGGGAACTTCGTCATCGTCGGGCAGTCCTCTGGTCTCGATCTCGAGGCGGCGGATCTCGCCGACCTGGCAGATCGAGCGCACATGACTGCGGCACCGGTCGTCTTGAGGTCCGGCGAGGAGATGAAGGGAACCGCTCCGGCCCTGGTCGACCTCGATGTCGCGTCGGCTGTCGCCGTGATGATCCCCGGAACGCAGATCGAGTTCGGCACGCTCAGCGCCCTCTCATACCGAGACCGTGCGTTCACGTCCGACGATCTCAACTTCCTCCACTCGGTTGCGAACGTCCTCGCCGCAGCGGTCGATCGCGCCGCCGCCAACGAGCGGCTCGAGGAGCTGCTCCGGTCGAAGGACTCTTTCGTCGCCTCGGTGTCCCACGAGCTTCGCACGCCGCTCACCGTCGTCACCGGCATGGCACACGAGTTGCAGGAACGCTGGCGGGGCCTGTCGGATGAGGAGATGGACGAGTTCACCCAGCTCCTGGTCGAGCAGTCGATGGACATGGCGGACCTCATCGAGGATCTCCTCGTCGCCGCGCGATCCAACATCGGGAACGTGGCAGTCCGCAATGAGCCGGTGGACCTCGAGGAGCAGGTGCGGAACGTGCTCGTCGGGTTCGCGAACACCGGAGACAAGACGATCACCTCGTCGCTCGAGCCCGGCTTCGCCGACGCCGACCCGATTCGTGTCCGCCAGATCATCCGCAATCTGATCACGAATGCCCTCCGGTACGGAGGTCCGAACATCGAAGTCGTGATGAGCTCGACTGCGGGCGCCCGCGTCGTGGAAGTTGTCGACGATGGCGCCGGCATCCCGGTCGCCGACCGTGAGCGGATCTTCGTGGCGTACGAGCGGGCGCACCACACCGAGGGTCAACCCGGATCGGTGGGACTCGGGCTGACCGTGTCGAGGACCTTGGCGGAGCTGATGGGTGGCTCGCTCACCTATCGATTCGATGGCAAGTCGCACTTCATGCTGGAGCTGTCGCGAGATCTCGAGGAAGAGGCGAACCAGGCGTCCAAGCAGCCGGCCGACACCCCGGCGGCTTCCGGGTTGCCGGTCGTCGGCCTGAGCCGACGCGGAGTCGACGTGGGCATGGTGGATTGACCTCAGTCGGTCTCGAACCACTCCGTGAGCCGAGCGATCGATGCCGGGTCATCTCCGAGGT
>JASJCF010000065.1 GCA_030066265.1 Acidimicrobiia bacterium
GCCTTCTTCGAGGATCTCGGCATCCGATACCTCGGCCCGTTCGATGGGCACGACATCGAGGCCATGGAACACGCCCTGGCCAGCGCAGCGAAGTTCGACGGGCCGAAGGTGGTGCACGTGCTGACCCAGAAGGGTCGAGGCTACGCCCCCGCCGAGAACGACTCGGTCAAGCTGATGCACGACACCGGCTCGATCAAACCCGGCAGCTACACGGCCGCCTTCATGGACACGCTGTGCAAGCTGGGCGAGACGCATCCCGAGGTGGTGGCCATCACGGCGGCCATGCCGGACTCCACTGGTGTTCTGGCGTTCGAGGAGCGCTTCCCCGACCGATGTTTCGATGTCGGAATCGCGGAGCAGCACGCAACGACGATGGCGGCCGGTCTGGCGATGGCGGGTTCGATACCCATCTTCGCCGTGTACTCGACGTTCCTCACGCGTGCGTTCGATCAGCTGAACCTCGACGTCGGGCTCCACGACCAGCACGTCGTGTTCTGTCTCGACCGGGCAGGGGTCACGGGTGACGACGGACCGTCCCACCATGGAGTCCTCGACCTGGTTCTCTGCATGAAGGTGCCGAACATGACCGTGATGGCTCCGTCGTCGTATCAAGAGCTGCAGCAGATGATGGTGGACGCCGTCGAACGCTGTGACGGGCCGGTGTCGATCCGGTGGCCGAAGACCCAAGCCGTGATGGTCGACGATGACCAGGTCGGTTCGGGGCTCTCTTCCAGAAAGGCACGGACGGGTGACGGTCGACAGGTCTGCCTCATCGGCGTGGGCAAGATGCTTGGCGCATGCCTCGATGCGGCTGATCTTCTCGCCGACGAGGGAATCGACGCCACCGTGTGGGACCCGAGAGTCGTCAAGCCACTCGATGGAGCGATGCTCGACGACGCAGCGCAGCACGAGCTCGTCGTCACAGTCGAGGACGGATTCCGCCAGGGTGGGGCCGGCACCGGAATCGAGACGGCGCTTCGAGACATGGGATCGGATGTCCCGGTCACGGTCATGGGTGTGCCGATCGAGTACTACCCGCATGCGGATCCCGATGTGATTCTCTCGCGGCTGGGTCTCGATGGCCCCGGCATTGCGGCGGCAGTGCTCGCCGCGCGCTCCTGAGCGTCAGCTCTCCGACCCACTTCGATCAAGCCACAGCGCCTTGATCGTCAGGCGCTCGCTGTTGTGCACCGTCCTGTCAACCGGCGAGGGCCTCGATGTCGTCGTTGTCGTCGACGGTGACGGCGAAGTGATATCCCTCGGCGCTCGTGTGGAGCAAGTAGAGGGAGTCGAT
Organism: Acidimicrobiia bacterium; assembly: GCA_030066265.1. GTDB lineage: Bacteria > Actinomycetota > Acidimicrobiia > Spongiisociales > UBA5794 > SZUA-442. The sequence goes on from JASJCF010000065.1 coordinate 1,295, forward strand.
GTTCACCCCAGCCGCAGCGAGGCGTTCAGCCATGTGGGCAAGCGAACCCTTCCCGCGGGGAAGGAAGGTGTCGAGAACGTCGCGCTCCTCGAACTCGAGGTTCGCCCCCATGAGCACCCGACGAGCGACCGATGGGGTCTCCACCACGATCCGAACCTGGCTCTCTCCGTTGGTTGCCATAGCCGCGAACGCCTCGATCGAAACCGACGCGTCCGCAAGCATCCGGGCGAGCGCGGCGAGCTGACCGGGGCGATTCGCAAGTCGGATCGAGAACTCGGTCATGCCCTCACGATACGCAATCGGCGCGGTCGCTGCCCGATCGTTCACCCGCGCCGGCAGGTGATCGAGTATCCGAGGTGTGCCGAATCGATCCAGACATCCTCCATGACGAAGCCAGAGGAAGGGACGTCGGACCAGTTCACGGACTCCTTGGACTGCGTTCGCCCGCGAAAGACCGTGATCTGGAGAGTGAGTGGTGCGTTCCCGATGAGCGCTTTGGAATCTTCCGACATCTCGACGACGGCGGTGTCGGCTCTCCGGATGGGCCCGACGACCTGGGTCGGCTCGTTGCCGTACTGCACCTCACATCCGGCTTGGCCAGTTGCGAGATCCATGTCGGCCACCGCCGCAGGTTCTCCCTGCTCGGCAGAGGAACAGCCAGACACGACGATTGCGACACCCGCAATCGCGAGCAACCAGCGGTTGCTACGCCTTGTCCGAGACTCCTCGATCCCGCAGGAGCGCGCGAAGCCTCGCAATCCGGGCAGTGATGCTGTTCGGATCATCGTCGCCTCGCGGACTCGACGTGCCAGCTGCGGTTGGGCTGTTGTTGTTAGCTTCGGCGATCGAGCGCAGTTCCTGTAACTCGAGGTAGATCTCCTCGGTGGGCGTCGTGTTCTCGCCGTCGTCGATGGGTGAGACCATGGCCTCTCCACTCGGGGGTGTCGTCAACCGTAGTTCGGCGCCATGAGATCGAGAAGGACCAGTGGCGTTCGGTGTGCGGAGGCCCTCAGCCTGCGAGGCTCAAGCTTGCGATCCAAGCCGGGTACCCGTGATTCTCGGAGCTGGTCACGGTGATGTCGGCCGGAGCGGTGTTCGCAGGGAACCGCTCGATACCCATCCGGAAGGCATCGCCGCGCAGATCCGGATGTCCGTACGTCTCGAAGCAGAGCGACCATGCGTTGAGATCGCCAGCGCGAATGGCGACGAGCTCGACTTCGCACCCTCCGTCGTCATCGGGGAGGGCGTAGGTGACGGTTCGGATGTCCTTGTCGACAGCGAGGAACGCTGACGACGCAGGGGGTATCTCGCCGGCGATCGGAGTGCTGATCTTCACCCAGTCCTCGACGACACCGTGGAGAGACGGTGGGAGCACGAGGTCTCGCCTGCGGGACAGGAGGAACTTCGAGTCGACGTGGGTTGCGTCGCGATACTTCACGCCGGCACCACGGGCGGCCGCGTCGATGTCGTAGTAGTCGGTGCGCTGCTCGCGGTGGTGCTCGCCGTCGATGGTGGTGAACCAGGTGGCGACGGTCTCGGGCAGGACACCCGAGTGGAACCAGCGGATCTCGCGGGTCACCAGAAGGAGTGTGTGTTCGTCGTGCTGCCCAAGCCCAGGATGCATGATCGGAGCATAGGTTCGCGCAATCGTCGCCGCCGCGCCAGCCGGATGGGTCGGCTGGGAGGTGGTTCGACAATCGAACATATGTTCGATTAGGGTGACGGGAGTGACGCGATATGCCGAACTCCACTGTCACACCAACTACTCGTTTCTCGACGGTGCATCATGGCCGGGAGAGCTCGTCGAGCGGGCGGTCGAACTCGGATACGAGGCGTTGGGCGTCACCGATCACGATGGGTTTCGCGGAGCCGTTCAAGTTCATGCCCACGCCACTCGTCTGGGGCTCCCCGTCGTCTACGGAACCGAAGTGGGCATGCCTCTCGCCGACACCGAACAGGCAGGTGTCGATATCCGAGTCGGCTCTGTCGAGGAGGTCCTCCGCCCGTCGCCCGAACCGGTCCCTACGACGGGTGAGGGCGATCTGACGCGTCGCGGCCGTATTCGCCGAATGCACGGATCGAAGCCGGTCGATCGCGAGCCCACCGACCACCTGGTGTTGCTTGCTCCCGATCCGGCGGGGTACGGGGCGATCGGACGGTTCGTCACCCGCGGCCAATACCGCGGCGAGAAGGACGATCCCCGCTACTCGTACCGGGATCTCGAAGAGGCGGCGCGTGACGGGGATCTCGTTGCACTCACCGGGTGCTGGCAGGGGGCCGTGCCGAGGAGGGCGGCGGACGGCGACGTGGCCGGAGCGATCGCCGCAGCGGGAAGGCTGAAGGACATCTTCGGCGACCGGCTGTACATCGAGTTGTCGCATCATGGCCTGCCGGGGGACGACAAACGCAACGACGTTCTGGCGGATGTGGCGATGCGGTTGGGAATCGAGACGGTCGCCACGAACAACGTTCATTACGCCCACCGGCACGACGCCGACCTGTCCGAGGTGCTCGCTGCGATCGGCGGGAGACGATCGCTCGATGAGCACGACGCCTTCCGGCCGGCGAGCGACCTGCGGTATCTGCGATCTCCAGAGGAGATGGCACGGCAGTTCGAGCGATATCCGGGGGCCGTGGAACGCGCAGCGGACCTCGGTGTGGCGCTCGCATTCGACTTGGACCTCCTCGCTCCCGAGCTCCCCGACTTCCCCATGCCCGGATCGTTCACCACGGAGGACGAATACCTGTCGCATCTCGTGTACGAGGGAGCGCGATCGGTGTATCCCGGGAGCGACGATGGGCTCGATCCCCGTGCGCGCCGACGTCTCGAGCACGAGCTCGGGGTGATCAGGGATCTGGGCTTCGCCGGGTACTTCCTGGTCGCATGGGACATCGTGAACTTCGCGCGATCGCGGGACATCTACTGCCAGATCCGTGGATCCGGAGCCGATTCCGCCGTGTGTCGATGCATCGACCTGACACGAGTGGATCCGATCCGGCTCGGCCTTCCGTTCGAGCGGTTCCTCTCACACGAGCGCGGACGACCACCCGACATCGACATCGACTTCGAGGCCGAGCGGCGTGAAGAGGTCATCCAGTACTGCTATCGACGATATGGGCGCGAGCGGGCGGCGATGGTGGCGAACGTCATCACCTATCGGGCGCGTTCGGTGCTCCAGGATGTCGGGAAGGCCTTCGGGTTGACCCAGGCACAGGTCAATGCGCTGACCAAGTACCTCGACCACCGGTCACCGAAAGAGCTCCGCTCGAGCGTCGAGCTTCCGCCTGGGATGACGGCCGAGCACATCTATGACGTGTGCCATCGGCTCGATGGCTTCCCGCGCCATCTGGGCATCCATTCGGGAGGGATGGTCGTTGCTCGACGGCCGCTGTGGGAGACGGTTCCGATGGAGTGGGGGCGGATGCAGGATCGCTCCGTCCTCCAATGGGACAAGAACGATGCCGCTGCGATGGGGATCGTGAAGTTCGACCTCCTCGCCCTCGGTGCGCTGAATGGGCTTCACCTGTCGGTCGACACGATCGCGGATGTCCACGGGGTCGACATCGACTTGGCGACGATCCCACAGGAGCCAGTTGTCTACGAGATGCTCACGCGTGCCGACACGGTGGGTGTCTTCCAGGTCGAATCGCGAGCACAGATGGCGACCTTGCCGAGGATGAAGCCGCGGACCTTCTATGACCTCGCCGTTGAGGTGGCTCTCATCCGGCCCGGCCCGATCCAGGGGCAATCCGTGCATCCGTACCTTCGGAGACGGAATGGCGAGGAGCCGGTTCGGTACATCCACCCCATGGCTGAGCCCATCCTCCGCAAGACGCTCGGTGTGCCGGTCTTCCAAGAGCAGCTGATGGAGATCGCCCGCGTGTGTGCCGGCTTCACCCCCGGCCAGTCGGATCGTCTTCGTCAGGCGATGACCCACAAGCGCTCGGAGGAGGAGATGGCGAAACTCAGGGACGAGGTGTACGCCGGCATGGCTGCCAAGGGCATCGAGGGGGAACCAGCGGACGAGCTGTGGGAGAAGCTGCAGGGGTTTGCGTCGTTCGGTTTCCCGGAATCCCATTCGGTGTCGTTCGCATACATCGTGTACGCGGCCTCGTGGCTCAAGTACCACTGGCCGACGGAGTTCTTCGCCGGGCTGCTCAATGCTCAGCCGATGGGCTTCTACTCACCGAACTCCCTGGTCGCCGATGCCCTGCATCACGGGGTGATGGTCCTCAACCCCGATGTGAACGAGTCGGTGTACGACTGCTCGGTGGAACCCCATGATGCCGGGGCGGACGATCTCGTCGAGTACCTCGGGATGTCGTGGCGGCGGGGGAGAGGCGCCGTCGACGATCCGATCCGCCAGCCCGTTGCGTTGCGTCTCGGACTGCGGTACGTGCGGAATCTGGGCGAGGCGGAGATCACGCGGATCGAGGCTGCGCGGATCACGGGCGGACCGTTCACGTCGCTCGAAGACTTCGCCCAGCGCACCGGGCTCTCGGTTGAAGGTCACGAGGGGCTCGCAGCTTCGGGTGCGTTCTCCTCGCTGGGATTCGGCAAGCGGGATGGGATGTGGCATGCAGGCGCGCTCGGGCAGCTCGGACCCGATCGGCTCGGCTTGGCCGACGGCTCATCCGTTCCCTCGCTGCCGGCGATGACAGGCCCCGAATCGATGCAGGCTGATCTGTGGTCGACCGGAATCTCTCTCACGCATCCGGTCTCGTTCATTCGTGGGGAACTGGACGACCGCGGTGTGGTTCCCATTGCCGATGCGCTTCGTCTCCGCAAGCGCCATGCGAAGATCTCCGTCGGGGGGGTCGTCACGCATCGGCAGCGCCCCGGCACGGCGAACGGGGTCCGGTTCTTCAATCTCGAGGACGAGACGGGCATCATGAACGTGGTGGTGATGCCTCCGGTATGGGAGGCGAACTACGAAATCGCCAGGAAGGCCGTGGGCATGGTCATCACCGGCGTGCTCGAGTACCGGGACGGAGTCACCAACCTCGTGGCGAACCGCCTCGAGGCATGGCCCGCTCCCGTCATTCCCTCGCGGGACTTCCGGTGACCGCTCGCTAGGTCGACGGCGCCAGGAACTCGATGCGGTTCTCGAACGGATCGTTCACGTAGAACCGGTCGAAACCCGCCAGCGGCTGGTCCTCCACGATGGGGGTGCCCGCATCGAGAAATCGCCGCCGCCACGCGCCGAGGTCGTCCACCACGAGCGCCGGGTGCGCCTTGCGGGCCGGGGCGAAAGCGGGTTCGACTCCCAGGTGGATCTGCACGGCGCCGCGCACGAACCAACATCCTCCCCGGCGCGCAAGGTGATCTGGCTTCGGGATCTCCTCGAGCTGGAGGAGGCCGACGTAGAAGTCTCGCGCACGGCTCTCTCCTCCCTGTGGCATCGGCAGCTGCACGTGGTGGATCGCCTCGATCATCGAACGCCCTTCATGTGAGCGCGGACGTCCCTGGCGAGATCGCCGCTGGCGATGTAGGTATAGAGGTTCTCCCCGGGACACGCCGTCGCCGCATGGTCGCGGTGCCCGCCGATGGTGTCTGGCGAGACGTCGAAACGCTGCGAGGCCCATGCCAAGATCCGCACGAGGGAATCCAGCTGCGCTGGTGTCGGTTGCTCGATCTCGAAGTTGCCCTCGAGCACGACGAGGAAGTGTCCTGCCGGGTCGTAGTTCGTTCCCGTGTCTCCGGCATAGCGCGTGTTGCGGGCCTGGTAGATCGTGCCGTCCACGCCGACGATGTAGTGGTAGGCCAGGTCCCCCCACCCGCGCTTCTGATGCCATGCTTGCCAGACGCGGTAACGCTCGGGACCGGTGGTTGCGCTCTGATCGCCGGCGTGATGCACCGTGAGTGTGTCGATCGCGTGCTCACTCATGCGGCTCTCTATCGGCGGGGCCGCTCCCCAGGCACTTCTCGGGAGAGCGCCCAGCCCCTCGACCGGCGGGGAGACCACGGGGGGCGGCTGGATCGGATCGAGGTCGAGCGCCCTGGCGAGGAAGGTCGCCATCTGCCCTCGGGTCACAACGTCGCGAGGGCAGAACCGGTCGTTCGACGGGGGGTTGCACCCCTTGGTCACGCCGGCTGCTGCCAACTTTGCGATGTCCTCGGCAAAGGGAGATCCAGAGGTGTCGGTGAAGTCCGTGTCGCTCGCAGAGGCGTATGCGAACGCACGCACCAAGAACGCGGCCATCACCTCCCTGCGCACGGCTGCATCGGGGCAGAAGCGGTCGTTCGCCGGCGGATTGCAGCCCAATGTGATCCCTGCCGCAGCGACACGGTTGATCGAAGTCTCGAAGATGGATCCGTCGTCATCGTCGAAGAAGTCGAAGTCCGTGTCCGGCAAGTCGAGCGCTCGGTCGAGGAACGTTGCCATCTGGTCACGCCGGACCGATTCACCGGGGCAGAATCGGTCATTGGCGGGCGGGTTGCACCCGAACGTGATCCCAGCGGCGGCGATCGCTTCGATGGTGGCTTCGTGGGTGGTCCCGTCGTCATCGCGGAACGTCCCACCGGGTGGGACGTCCGATGCCCAACCCGCTGCGGGAACCCACAGTGCCGTGAGGACGATGAGCGTCGCCCATGCCGTTCTGCGTCCCACGACAGTTCTCCTCGTCCGCCAGGCCCCCCAGGCGAGGCCAGGCCCAAGCTCTCCAGGAACTGTACCGGTGATCTCCCCGGCAGACCGTTCACCTCGTCGTCGAGGGGGTGGAGAGCGTCGCGAACGCACGATCACGTCGATCAACCCACGCGGATCGGACTAGTCCATTCGTGCAGACGGGCATGGGCCATTCGCACCCTTTTTGGGGTGGTCACTTCAGATCGAAACCGCCAACTCCGATATCAGCAGAGTGACCACAACGTGGAGGAACCAGTGAGCAGCGTCTTTCTCGGATCAGTGCTGTTGCCAGGCGAAGAGGGCCCGGGGCTCGAGGCCTCGGTTGAGATGGCCGATGACGAAGTCCGCATGTTCACGGGCAACGAGGAACTCGGATCGTGGGAGCACAACGACTTCGCCGTGAGCCCGTCCGGCAAGGGTTCCTTCGAGCTCGACCTCGCTGGGGAGCAGGTGTACTTCACACCGTCCTCGCCCTCGAAGTTCGCAGAGGCGATGGCCGTACCGCTTCAGCCCGAGGCCCCCGCGGACGACAAGCCGAAGTTCGACATCGACGCTGCGATCGATGAGGCCATCGCCGGTGTGAAGCCTCTGAAGTCCGTGAACGACGACGACGACATCCTCTCGAAGCCATTGCTGGGTGCCATCGTCGTGGTTTCGGGTGCACTCATGGCCGGCCTCGCCGGCATGGCATTCATGCTCTGACAGGGGTAGCAGGAGCCGGATCGACAGAACGCCAGGAAGCCAGACGAGCGAAGAGGCCGATTCGTCGGCCTCTTCTGCTGTCCGGGTGATGTTGATGTGGAGCGGTCAGGCGTCGTCCGGTTCGAGGTCGAGCGACGCAGAGTTGATGCAGTAGCGCATCCCCGTCGGACCGGGACCGTCTGGGAACACATGGCCGAGGTGCGCATCGCATTTCGCGCATCGGGTTTCGGTTCGAATCATGCCGAACGAGATGTCCCGGTGTTCCGTGACCGCTCCGGTGTCGATCGGTGCGGTGAAGCTCGGCCAACCCGATCCGGAGTCGTACTTCGTGTCGGACTCGAAGAGGGCCTCGCCGCACACAACGCATCGGTACGTACCGGCGCGCTTGGTGTCCCAGTATTCCCCGGTGAAGGCGCGCTCGGTCCCGGCCTCCTGGGTTACGTGGTACTGCTCAGGCGACAGGCGCTCTCGAAGCTCCATGTCGGCCGCTGTGTCGTTCTTGGTCTTTCGCCTCATGAGGAGAAGGTAGCCACGTGAATCCGATGCGACGACGGCATCGACACAGCTCAGGTCACAGGTCGATCACGGCTGCAACGACATCGGCCGCCTTCGCAGCCTCGGCCTCGGTCACATCCAGATGGAAGACCGCACGGATCCGACGATCGCCGAGCTTGAGCATGGCAACGCCGTCGTCGAGGCAGTGCTGGACCACGCGGGCGGCATCGTCCACCTCGAAGTACACGATGTTCGTGTGTATCGAATCGAGATCGACCGATCCCCCCTCGGACTCGGCGATCCGCTCTGAGAACAGCTGTGCGTGGGAGTGATCGTCGGTGAGGCGCGATCGGTTGGTCCGCAGGGCGTGGAGCGCACCGGCCGCGATGATGCCTGACTGGCGCATCCCCCCTCCGAACATCTGCTTGAAGCGTCGAGCCTCGGCGATGAAGTCGGCGCTCCCAACCAAAGTCGATCCGACCGGCGCCCCGAGACCCTTCGAGAAGCACACGCTCACCGTGTCGACCGTGGCTGCGTAATCGGCCACGTCGACGCCCGAGGCTGCCGATGCGTTCCACAGGCGAGCGCCGTCGAGATGACGGGCGAGCCCGAGCCCGGCAGCTGCGGAGCCGACGTCTTCCATCACTGCGAGATCCCACACCGTTCCGCCAGCCTCGTTGTGCGTGTTCTCGAGGCACACGAGGGTGTACGGCTCGTAGAGGTAGTCCGGCAGGGAGGGATGACGGGTGGGTACGGTGTCTCGCAGCTGATCGGCTGTGAACATGCCGTGCGTTCCCGGGATGCGAGCCAACGTGACACCGGAATGGTGAGCCGCTCCACCCATCTCGTGTCCACCGATATGGGCTCCTGCTTCCAGGACGACCACGTCGCCGGGTTGCGTGTGCATCCGCACTGCGATCTGGTTCGACATCGTGCCGCTCGGGACGAACATGGCGGCGTCCTTGCCCAGAACGCCAGCCACCTCCTCCTCGAGCTCGTTCACGGTCGGGTCGTCGTGATAGACGTCGTCACCCACGACGGCGTCGGCCATCGCTCGGCGCATCGCCTCTGATGGTCTCGTGATGGTGTCACTGCGGAGATCGATCACCTGTGCTCCGTGGTGTTGGCTCGGGGGATTCGCCAGAGCGTAGGGAGCGCACGGCGGATGTCCGTCGTGTTCAGCCCTCGAGGAAGTGCCGCGGCTGGAGCAAGGTGATGAGCTGGCCGCCCGCATTCATCAGACCGGACCACGAAACGGCGTTGAGTTCCATGTCGGCGCACGTGGCGGTCCGCATCGCCACATTGGCCCCTGTGACGTGGTGGACGGTGAGCGACCAGGTGGGTTCGTGGCCGACCAGCATGATTCGCTCATGTCCTGTGCCGTGTTCCTCGGCCACGGACAGGGTGTCGAACACCGATGCGCCGTAGAGCCGCTCGTCGAGGACCAGCCGGGAGTCCCATCCACCTTCGAGCCGGGCGAGCTCCGCCGTCGAACGAGCGCGTGTCGCCGACGAGGAGACCACCAGCTCCGGAACGAGTCCGAGGTCCCTGAGCGCCTCACCCATGCGCCTGGCGGAGCGCACTCCACGGGGTGCGAGGGGTCGGCTGTGGTCATCCGGGCTGCCGGCGTCCCAGTCGGACTTGCCGTGTCGGAGCAGCATCAGATTCATGGGATCACCCTACCGCCCGGCAAGGTCGCACTCGGTCACGGTCGCACTCGGTCACGGTCGGTCCTGGGGGAACGCAGCAGGCGGCCTCACCGAAGAGACGGCCTCACACGGCCGAGGCGACGAACAGCAGTTGTGCGGCGAAGTAGGCGGGCAATCCGATGAGCCTGTTCATCGTGCTCTGCTGGACGAATCGTTGGCGCGCAACGAGGACGTCGCTCGCCGCGAACAGCAGGGCGGCCGCCGGGATGCGGGGATCCGGATCCGAACCGAGCGTTGCGCAGGCCGAGGCGACCATCAGCCCGATCACGATCACGTAGGCGGTCAGGGGTACCGCGAGCTCCGGCGGACGCCATGGCTCGAGCCACCGCAGAACCAACAGGCTCACGCCGGCCATCACCGTTGCGCCGGCTGCGAACCAGAGCCACGACCATCCTCCGCGCGCCACGAAGGCGGCGATGTACGCCACGTGGGCGAGGGCGAACGCGCTCAGCCCGACCACGAACGCCGACCTACCGGAGAACGTGAGGGCGAGGTCACCGACCCACGAACATGCGAGCGCAACGAGGACGAGCACGGAGTAGGCCGTCCAGTCGTCGACGCCGCCGAGGAGGAGGGCGATGACGAGGGTGGAGGCACTCATCTTGGCGATGCGGCTCACATCGCTCCGGGTTGCATCGGTGAGCGCTGCAGTGACGGCGCCGGCGAAGACACCGATGGTTGCGAGGGCTTCGATCACATCGCTTGGACGATGAAGTCGATGCAGCCCGTGAGCGACTCGACGTCTTCGGTGTCGATGTTGGGGAAGGTCGCAATGCGGAGCTGGTTCCGGCCGAGCTTCCGATAGGACTCGGTGTCCACGATCCCATTGGCTCGAAGGTGATGTGACACCCCGTCGGCGGACACCGCATCGTCGAGGTCGATGGTGACGACGGTTGCCGAACGCAGGCGGGAGGCTGCGACGAACGGGTTGGCGTACGCCGACTGCTCTGCCCATCGATAGAGCACATCAGACGAAGCGGTCGATCGTCGATGCGCCCACGGCAGCCCTCCGTTCTCGAGCACGTGCTCGATCTGCCAGGCCAAGAACCACAGGGTCGCCAGGGCGGGCGTGTTGTAGGTCTGGTCCTTGCGGCTGTTGTCGAGCGCAATCGACAGCGACAGGAAGGGTGGGATCCAACGGTCGCGGGTGTCGATCTCGGCTGCTCGTTCGACGGCCTTCGGGCTCACGAGCGACACCCAGAGCCCACCTTCGGATCCGAGAGCCTTCTGGGGAGAGAAGTAGTACGCATCGGTGGCGGCGACATCGATGGGGATCACTCCTGCCGCCGACGTCGCATCGACCAGGACCAGCTCGTCACCGAGGCGGTCGAATGGCGCCTGGACACCCGTGGACGTCTCGTTGTGGATGAAGGCGATGGTGTCGACGTCCGGGACGGGGCGGGGCTCGGGTGCCGAGCCCGGCTTCGCCGTGACCACGGTGGGCTCGTCGAGATGGGGAGCCGCACGCACGGCGTCTGCGAACTTGCCCGAGAATTCGCCGCACGTGAAGTGCCCGGAACGGTGTTCGATGAGGCAGGCGGTCGCCACGTCCCAGAACGCCGTTGCGCCACCGAGACCCAGCACGACCTCGTAGCCCGCAGGCAAGGCGTACATCTCCTCGAGCCCGCGGCGAACACGGTGCACCACGTCCTTGACGGTGGGGCGGCGATGGCTCGTACCGAGGTAGCCGCCGGCCTGGGAAGCGAGGTCCGCCACGGCCGCTGGCAGGATCTTCGCCGGACCCGAGCCGAAGCGTCCGTCGGAGGGGAGGAGGTCCTCGGGTATGGCGATCGCGCCTGGTTGGTTCATGCCTAGGGTTTCAGCCATCTCGAACGTGACAGGAGGGTACCCCTGATGACGGACCGCTCGGAAATCTCACAGCGTGCGAAGAACGTCCAGCCGTCCGCAACCCTCGCCATCACCAATCAGGCGAACCAGCTTCGCGCAGAAGGCAAGCCGGTGATCGGCTACGGGGCGGGCGAACCTGACTTCCCCACTCCTGATCACATCGTCCAAGCGGGTGCAGCGGCGACGCACGATCCGAAAGCCCATCGCTACTCGCCTGCTGCGGGCCAGCCCGTCCTCCGGGAGGCGGTTGCGGAGAAGACGATGCGCGACTCTCGCTATGCCGTCGACCCGAGCCAGGTCGTCATCACCAACGGAGGCAAGCAGGCGGTCTACCTCACCTGCCAGGCCCTCCTCGATCCCGGTGACGAGGTTCTGCTGCCAGCGCCCTATTGGGTGACGTATCCGGAGGCTGTGGCGCTGGCGGGTGCTCGCGCCATCCCGATCCACACCGATGAGGCTTCGAACTTCACGGTCACGGTCGATCAGCTGGAGGCAGCGGTCACCGATCGGACGAAGATGCTCATCTTCGTGAGCCCGTCGAACCCGACTGGGGCCGTCTCCACCGCAGCCCAGATCGAGGCAATCGCCGCTTGGGCCCATCAACGGGGCATCTGGGTCATGACCGACGAGATCTACGAGCACCTCGTGTACGGATCGGCGACGCATCACTCGATGCCGGTGTTGGCTCCGGAGGTTGCCGATCGATGCGTCGTCGTCAACGGAGTCGCCAAGACCTACGCCATGACGGGTTGGCGAGTCGGCTGGCTCATCGGACCCGCGGAGGTGGCCCAGGGCGCCACGCGCATCCAGTCGCATCTGTCTTCCAACACGAACAACGTTGCTCAGGCGGCAGCGCTCGAGGCTGTGACCGGACCCCTCGATGCCACCATGCGCATGCGAGAAGCGTTCGACAGGCGTCGTCGAACGATGGTCTCGATGCTCGAGAGCATCGAGGGCGTGACGTGTCGAGAACCGCAAGGCGCGTTCTACGCGTTCCCCAACCTGAGCGGCCTGCTCGGTCGCACCCTCGGGACGCGTACGGCATCCACGACACTCGAGCTTGCGTCCGTGTTGTTGGATGAAGTCAACGTCGCGATCGTGCCCGGGGAAGCCTTCGGTGCTCCCGGCTATGCCCGGTTGTCGTTCGCGCTCGGCGACGACGATCTGGCGGAGGGTCTCCAGCGCATCAAGGATCTCGTGGACGCGAGCTGAGTCGCACATCCGGCCCACCGCAGCTCGTGCCTGCGGGAGCCGGGGCGTGATCGAGGAGCGCTAGCGGAGTGTGCCCTCCAGGGCGGCAACGACGGCATCGAAGCTCGCCCGATGGGGATCGGTCAGGCCCCGGTGGTCGACGCCGTTGAGTACGGTCAGCGACACCGAGTCGTGATCGGCGAACGCCTGCACGTGTTCGATCGGGATCGTGTCGTCGTCTGATCCGTGGACGATGTGCACGCGACCCTTGCCCGCACCCACGAGCCTTGCGGCCTCCCATGTCGCCGATGCCTGGTCGGGCTTGCCCCCGAGGTAGGCCGACACGGGGTCGTCATCGGGTCGGGCTGCTGAGATGGAGTCGAGGTCGACCACGGGCGCGAGCGCAACCGCGTCCCCGCCGAGCTCTGCCACGGATCTGATGGCCAGGTAGCCGCCTGCGGAGTGGCCGATGACCGGAAGGGAATCGATCGCCATTCCCCGACCGGCCAACGTGCTTCGGATGCACTCGAGCGCAGCGGTGACATCCTCGATGGATTCGTGGAACGCCCCGAGACCGCGTCGATATTCGATGTTCGCCGTGATCCAGCCGCGGTCGGCCAACCGAGCGGCCAGCTGCTCGGTGATGTCCCTCGCCCAGATCTCTCGCCAGAAGCCACCGTGGAGGAGGGCGACGACGCCACGCGGAGATGCAGGGACTCTCAGGTCGATCACCTGGTCGGGGTGAGGGCCGTAGGCGAGGGTCTCGGCAGGGCTGTTGAGGTGCGCCTCCAGGAAGTCGATCGCATCGAGGTATCCCTCGGTGCCGCGTCCCACGATCACCCGAAGCGCAGCGGGCGCCGTGACGGACGTGGCCCGCCATGGCTCTCGTCCATTGATGTCGGAGATGTGGACCTCCACCGTGGGCCTGCCGACGGCCATAAGGGCGTCGTATATGGCGTACGAGTAGTGCGTGTAGGCACCGGCGTTGATGACGATGGCGTCATTGCGCGGGCCTGCCACCTGGATCTGCTCGATGATTTCGCCTTCGTGGTTCGACTGGTAGGTGTCGACGCCAATGCCGAGCTTGGTGCCGCGGCGACGCCACTGGCCCTCGAGGTCGGCGAGCGTTTCCCTCCCGTAGATGTGTGGTTCCCTGGCGCCCAGGAGGTTCAGATTCGGCCCGTTGATGACGATGAAGCGCATACCGCGAGTCTGCCACACAGAGGGGTGCCTGGGGAGAGGGGACCGGCAAGTCTCCGATGCGTCGTTCGGTCCAAAGAGTCGAACCTCAGCTTGCAGGGTCGTGCTCGGGCCTGAGCCGCGCTGCGAGTTCGACGGTCTGCTCGTCGATGGTCGTATCGAAGGCGTCCGCGCCGTTGGATAGCTCGCTAACGAGCGCCGATCCCACATCGACTGGATCTACCGCCCGGTCGTCGGCGAGACTGCCCGTTGCCTGCGGATCGATGGGGACTCCGAGCGCAGCGTAGATGGGGACGAGCACCCGGTTGATGTCATCCGGGTCGGAGACGACGATCATGCCTCCCACCTGCGCTGCGCGCTTGGTGAGGCGCTGGCCTACGCCCATGACTTTGCGGTGGCCCCGGATGAACACGGAGTACTCACCGGCGCAATACTCGTTCGGCACCTCGCCCACGAAACCCCGGATCCCGAAGCTCGCCAGCACACGGACAACCGCTTCGGACAGCTCCCGGTACCGCTGATGCATGGTGCCCG
>JASJCF010000066.1 GCA_030066265.1 Acidimicrobiia bacterium
ACGCCACTTGTGGTCACGGCGATCTCGTCGGGGTATCACCACGTCGGCATCCTCGACCACGTTCATCGAAGGATCACCGCCCTCGAGCCCGATGTCCGCGACGTCGATGTCTCCGCACAGGTCGGGCCCCAGGCCCAAGAGGTGCCCGGGCTTGAGCGCATGGAACGTCACGGTGCGGTCGGCCCGGAACGACGGACCGTTGGTCTCACCGGTGTCTCCGAGGACACCCGACGGGATGTCGACCGACAGCACCGGCGCCGGTGTCGGGATCCATGGCACCGTCTCGGAAGGGAGCTCCCCTTGGAAGCCTGTTCCATAGAGCGCGTCGATCACGAGATCGGCTTGCTGCGGCTCACCCAGTGGAACGAATCGAACTCCGGAGGCCGCGGCTGCGTCGAATGCCCGGCCCGCCGCACTGTCGGGATCGGGGAGCCCGACATAGTGAACGATCACCCGCGCACCGCGCCGGTGCAGGTAGCGGGCGGCGACGAACCCGTCACCCCCGTTGTTCCCCTTGCCGCACAGAACTCGGACCGTGGCGCCATAGGTCCCACCCATCTCCGCCGCCGCAATCGAGACGGCATAGCCGGCAGCATCCATCAGCGTGTCGACGGGAACCGGCGCTTCCGCGTCGACCTTCTGCATCTCCTCCACGGAGAGCACGGGTTTCATCGGTGATCTCCCTGGGACACGACGAACGCCATGGCTGCATCCTTCGTATGCGTGATGGTGATCTTGATGTCCGTCACGCCGAGCATGGTCGCTCGGCGCTTCGCCGTGCCGTAGAGATTCACGCTCGGAGGCCCCCCGCCGGTGATCTCCACGTCGCGCCATGCGATGCGACGCCAGCCGGTGAACAGGCTCTTCATCACGGCCTCCTTCCCGGCGAACCTCGCCGCCAGGCGTTCGGAGGGATCGGCGTAGCGGTTGGCGTAGTCCCACTCGTGGTCGGTGAAACACCGCCGTCGAAAGGCCTCGGCATCCTTCCCCAGCAGTTTGCGCACGCGTTCCACGTCGGCGAGGTCGATGCCCAACCCGATGATCTCCATGAGGGCCGATCGTAGCGGCAGAGACCCCTGCGCAGATCCGGCGCCTGCCGCTCGGGCTGGATCCCCGCTTCAGCCCGCCGGACCACCATCACAGTCGTGCTCGGGACCGCATGTCCGCGCGGCGGTGCCCAAGCGTCCTCCATCGCGGCCGCTGGCGCACCACCTGATGGGTGTCAGCTGGTCGAGCACGCGGTTGGGCGTGGCCATCCAATCGGCGATCTCGATGTCGTCGTAGTCGCTACGAAGGGTGCGGACCACCCTCGACAAGTCACGCCGAATGCCCCGATCGTCGAACTGGAACTCGAAGTACACCTCGTCGAGCCATCGACCCCCCACGCGCAGGAGATCCGGCCGATGACGCACCTCGTCCTCCGAGACATGCGCACGGCGTGCGGCATCCTCCCGGGTCAGGAAGTGGCCCACGAGAACCCGTTCCGTCCTGGCCTCCGATCCTCAGCCGTGCCGTACCTGCGACACCACGAGGTCGACTGCGCACCTCGCGATCTCGTCGGGCGTCACATGCGCCATGTTGAACACGACGTCGTAGCCCGTCGGGTCATCGATGTCCGCTCCGAAGTGCGCTTTGAGGAGTCGTGCGCGCCCCGAGTCGCGCTTGCGGACCCTCGACCGCGCCTCACGAGCCGACACCCGCTCGGCATCCATCACCTGCTCGATCCTCATCTCCTCCGGCGCCACGATCCGGATGGATCGTCCTTGTGGCATGTCACGGGTGACGTGTGATCCCGCACGACCGACGATGACGGCATGTCCCATGCCCGCAACGGTCCGCACGGCGAGGAACACCTTGTCCATCACGAGCTTCTGATCGACCGTCGATCGCACCATCTGGTGGAAGAAGTCGTCGGTCTTCGATCGGTACTCCTCGTCGAGCAGTGAATCGAGCGACGACGCATAGCGGGGATCATCGGCGACCATCTGGCAGAGGGTCTTGTCATAGACGCGCCACCCACCGAACAGATCGTCATCTGCCTGCGCATCGAACTCCTGGACGATTCGGTCGGCGAGGCCGTGGCCGCCGACGCCGGCTTGACGCGAGATCGTGAGGAACGGCCGAACGTCCGATTCCTCCTCCGGCGGAGGCTGAACCTGGTCGGCGGCGAAGTAGGCCCGCAAATACCGGTCGATGTCGGCAACTCGGCTCATGACGCTCCACCCCAGTATCGCGCCATCGGGGGTCTACGGTCTACGGAGGATCAAGCTCATGAGCCATGAGCCATGAGCGGAAGCCTCGAGTCACGAGTCTCGAGTCTCGAGTACCAGGTCATAGACGGCGAAGGCAATGTTCCTAGGACTCAGCGCTTCGAATATCACTGCAGCGCCGTCGGCTCACACTCGAGACTCGGGACTCGAGACTCGAGACTCGGAACTGAGAACTAAGAACTCAGAACTGAGAACTCCTACTCCACCGTCACGCTCTTCGCCAGGTTCCTCGGTTGGTCGATGTCGTTGTCCCGCAACCTGGCGACGTGATACGCCATGAGCTGAAGGGGGATCACGGCGGCCACCGGTGCCATCAGATCCTCCATGTCGGGTATCCGGAGCACGAGATCGGCGTACTTGTCGATCTCGGTGTCGGTGTCGTACGCCACGGCGATCACGGCGCCGCCCCTCGCCTTGACCTCCTGGACCGCCGAGATCGTCTTGTCGTAGACGTCTCGTTGGGTGAGCATGACCACCACGGGCACACCATCGGTGATCAATGCAAGCGTTCCGTGCTTCAACTCCCCGGCCGGCATCGCCTCGGAGTGGAGATAGGAGATCTCCTTGAGCTTCAGCGAGCCCTCCATCGCAATGGCGTAGTCGAGGCCACGGCCGATGAAGTACACGTCTTCGGCACTGCGGATCAGCTCGGCTGCTGCCAGAGCCTCGGGTTCACGCCGGAGGACTTCCTCCAGGGCGGCGGGCATCTGGTGGAGACCATGGGACACCCTCGCTGCGAGCTCCGCGTTCACGGTGCCCCGCGCCGCGCCGATGCGCAATGCCAACAGGTATTGGGCGATCAGCATTGCCATGTATGCCTTGGTCGACGCAACCGAGATCTCGGGCCCTGCCCTTGTGTACAGGATGTCGTCGGCATACCGCGACAGCGTCGATCCGACGACATTGGTGATCGCCAACATGCGGGATCCGTTGTCGCCGGCGAGCCTTGCGGCCGCGAGGGTGTCGGCGGTCTCACCGGACTGCGAGATTGCGATCGTCAACTCGTTCGGGCCGACGATCGGATCGGCATACCGAAGCTCGTGCGCATACTCGACGTTGGTCGGCAGGCGCAGGATCCGGCGGAAGATCTCCTGGCCGATCAGCCCGGCGTGATACGCCGTTCCGCACGCTGTGATCCAGACCCGATCGATGGCGGCGGCGTAGTCATCCCCGAAGTCGACATCCTCGAGCCAGACCGTCCCGTCCTCGTCCAGACGCCCGGCGAGGGTCTCGGTCACGACGGCCGGTTGCTCATTGATCTCCTTGAGCATGAAGTGCTCGTAGCCGCCCTTCTCTGCCTGCTCGGCATCCCACGTGACATGGATCGCATCGCGATCAACGGGCTCGCCGTCGATCGTCTCCACTGTGGCACCATCCTCGGTGACCACCACCAGCTCGTCGTCCTCGATGATGAGGAAGTCTCGGGTGTGGTGGAGAACGGCCGGGATGTCCGATGCGAGGAAGGTCTCCCCGTCGCCGAGGCCGACGACGAGCGGGCTGATCTTGCGGACCGCCACGATCTTGCGCGGCTCGCGCTTGGACATCACGACCATCGCGTAGGCGCCGTCGGACAACGCCACGGCCTTTCGCACGGCCTCGACGAGATCACCGTCGTACTCGCGGGCAACCAGGTGGGCGAGCACCTCCGAGTCGGTCTCCGACGTGAACTCCGAGCCATCTGCAGCCAACTGCTCTCGGAGGCTCTGGAAGTTCTCGATGATCCCGTTGTGGACGACCACGAACTCGCCACTCGGATCCGTGTGGGGATGTGCGTTGGCATCCGTGGGCGCTCCATGGGTGGCCCACCGTGTATGGCCGATCCCGATCGAGCCGACGAGCGGCTCGACCTCGAGCATGTCCTCGAGGTTCGCGATCTTCCCTTGCGCCTTGCGGACGTTGATCGACCCGTTGGTGACGGCCACCCCTGCCGAGTCGTATCCGCGGTACTCGAGCCTCTTGAGCCCGTCGACGAGAATCGGACCGGCTTCCTGCGGCCCTACGTAACCCATGATCCCGCACATCGCGCGCGATCTCCTTTCGTCGGAGACGGGCGATACGGCGATGGGCGGTCTGGTGACTACCCACCCACATCGGGTTGGCCTCTGTCCCGCAGATCACTCCACGGTTTTGCTCCAACCCGTCACGACCGTGAGCGGCCGAGAGGGCATCCGCCGAACGTTTCGATACTCCCTCTTCCTCGTCGCCTCGCATGCAGCGAGGGCTGGCGCTTTCGAGATTGCGTACCGCCACGTCTGGTTCGGTTGTGGTCGCGATTCTACCGAGATCACACCGTGACGGTTGCTCCTGCT
The DNA here is from genome assembly GCA_030066265.1 of Acidimicrobiia bacterium. Classification (GTDB taxonomy): domain Bacteria; phylum Actinomycetota; class Acidimicrobiia; order Spongiisociales; family UBA5794; genus SZUA-442. The sequence continues at coordinate 4,580 of JASJCF010000066.1, forward strand.
CCCCGGTGGCGGTTCTCGTGCTCAGCTCTCGGGACCCGTCGTCAACCAGCCACATGTCGACGAGCCCCGTGCCGATGAGCAGGTGTCGACGAGCTCGTTGCGGCCACGCAGGCCGATCACTCCAGCGCGGATGCAACAACGCCGGCGATCGAGGACGCAGCCCGTTCTGCCTCGTTTGCCGTCGGTGCCTCGACCATCACCCGGATCAGAGGTTCGGTGCCCGACGGCCTGACGAGAATCCGGCCCTGGGCGCCCAGACGGGATTCCCACTCGCCGATGACCGAGCTGATGCGCTCGTCGGAGTCCCAGCCGTCCTTGGAACCCACCCGAACGTTGGTGAGAACCTGCGGGAGTTCCTCCATCACCAGCCGGAGCTCACGCAGTTCACGACCGGTCGCAGCCATCACTTCCATGAGGCGCAGGGCCGTGCGGAGCCCGTCGCCGGTTGACCGGTCCTCGAGCAAGATGTGGCCCGACTGCTCTCCGCCCACGACCGATTGGGTGCGGCGCATCTCCTCGACGACATGCCGATCGCCAACGGGCGTCACCGCCACGTCGACGCCGATGCGCTGCATCGCATGGTGGAAACCGAGGTTCGACATGACGGTGGCCACGACGAGGTCGTTCTTGAGCTTCCCCCGCTCATGCTGCCACTTCGCGAAGATGGCCATGATCACGTCGCCGTTGACGACCTGCCCATCCTCGTCGACAGCGATGAGGCGATCGGCATCTCCGTCGAAGGCGAGGCCGACCCTGCCGCGAGCGTGGTCAGCGACGAACTCAGGGTTCGTGGCACCGACGCCGTCGTTGATGTTCATGCCATCGGGGTTGTCGGCCACAATGGTGACCGAGGCTCCGACCTTGTCGAACAGGGCAGGTGCGGCCAGGAAGGCGGCACCGTTCGAGCAGTCCACCACGAACTCGAGGCCGCGCATCGAGTACTCCACGGTCCGGCTGACCTTGTCCACGTACCGCTTGACGGCGTCGCCCATGACCGTCTGTATCCCCACGCGTCCCGCCACAGGACGGGAGTAGGGCACGGATGAGAAGTACCGCTCCTCGATGGCGTGCTCGAGATCGTCGGGGATCTTCGCTCCGTCCCTCCCGAAGAACTTGATCCCGTTGTCCTCGGCCGGATTGTGGGACGCCGACACCATCACGCCGAAGTGGGAGCCGGTGTCGCGCGTGAGCCGGGAGACGGCGCCGACAGGGATGATCCCGAGGTCGCAGGTATCCACGCCGACGGCGTTGAAGCCCGCTGCGATGGCGGAGGCGAGCATCGGCCCGGACCGTCGCGTGTCCCTCCCGATCACCACCTGGCCGTCGATGCCCTCGCCGGCGGCGCGGGCGAGATCGAAGGCGATCTCGGGTGTCAGATCGGAGTTGGCACGGCCACGTACACCGTCGGTTCCGAAGAGGCGGGGTCTGTCAGCAGCCATTCGATCCCAGCACCGTCGCATCGGCGACGGCGGAAACTACCGCTTGGTGAACTGCGGCGCCCTGCGGGCCTTGCGCAGACCGTACTTCTTGCGTTCCACCCGACGATCGTCTCTCCGCAGCATCCCCTGCTTCTTGAGCGCGGGGCGCAGGTCGGGATCGACCTCGATCAGGGCCCTGGCGATACCGAGCCGGAGGGCATCGCTCTGACCGGTGGTTCCACCGCCCTCGAGCTTGGCCCGGATGTCATACCGACCCTCGGTGTCCGTCACCTTGAACGCTTCTTCGATGCGTCGCTGGAGCTCGGGGTCCGGGAAGTAGTCGGTGAGCGAGCGGCCGTTGAGCTCGTACACGCCGGTGCCGTCATAGAGGCGGACCCTGGCGACGGAGCTCTTGCGGCGACCGGTGGTCTGGACGAGTGGCTTGACGTTCGCCATCAGGCTTCGACCTTTCGATGGTTGAGAGCCAGGGGCTCGGGCTTCTGGGCAGCGTGGGGATGATCAGGCCCGGCGTACACCTTCAGCTTCCTCATCATCTGGCGACCCAGGCGGTTCTTCGGCAGCATGCCCCGGATGGAGACCTCGACCAGGCGTTCGGGATGCTTCTCCCGAACCTCCGTGAGGGTCTCGGCTCGCAGTCCGCCGGGATAGCCGGAATGCCGGAAGTAGATCTTCTCGATCTCCTTGTTCCCGGACACGTGGACCTTGTCGGCGTTGATGACGATCACGAAATCGCCGCCATCGATGTGCGGCGCATACGTGGGCTTGTGCTTTCCTCGCAGGATCGGAGCGAGTTCGGACGCGAGGCGACCGAGGGGGACGTCGGCGGCATCGACGACGTACCAGGTGCGCTCGACATCGCTCGGCTTCGGCGAGAACGTCTTCTGCAGGTTGGCCTTCATGGCGTGGTCATCCCTCGGAGATTTCGTCAGGAAATCGCCCCGGAGTGGAGCGGTCGCATATGCTATCGGTTCCCGTGTCGTAACGGCCAGCGAGCCACACGGACGAGGAGCGAACCGGAGGGACCGTGACCGCCCGAATCACCATCGACGATCTCGACGAGGCACGGGCTCGTGGCGTACCGGTCGTTCTCGAGACCCCGACACTCCCTTCGGCCTCGTTCTCCCGTCTCACTGGGGCTGAGGTGTTCTTGAAGGCGGAGAACCTCCAGCGCACCGGCTCCTTCAAGATTCGTGGTGCGATGAACGCCATCGGGCTCCTCGACGACGACGTCCGCGGCTCGGGCGTGGTCGCCGCTTCGGCGGGCAATCACGCCCAGGGAGTGGCGCTGGCGGCGGCGGAGTACGGAGCTCGGTGCACGGTGTTCATGCCAGAGAACGCTGCCATCCCGAAGGTGGCGGCGACCAGGGCCTACGGTGCTGACGTCGTGCTCGCCGGGGAGAGCCTCGCCGATGCGACCGACCACGCCGAGAAGATGGTCGCCGAGACCGGCGGTGCGTTCATCCACCCCTTCGACGACCCGGCGATCATCGCAGGCCAGGGAACGCTGGGGCTCGAGCTCGTCGAGCAGGTCCCCGATGCCGACACCGTCGTGATCCCGGTGGGAGGCGGGGGTTTGATCTCGGGAGCGGCAATCGCTCTGAAGCACCACAACCCGGACATCCGGATCATCGGCGTGCAGTCGTCCGCCGTGCCGACCTATGTCACCGCCCGCGCAAAGGGGCGGCCCGAACGGATCGACTATCGCCCGACGGTCTCGGACGGTATCGCGGTGTCGCGGCCGTCGGACCTGTGCTTCCAGATCATCGAGGACGCCGTCGACGACCTCATCGCCGTCGATGACGACATCACCACGGAGGCAGTGGCGCTGCTCCTCGAGCGAGCGAAGTACCTCGTCGAGCCATCGGGTGCCGTGGGGGTGGCAGCCCTGATGCACGGACTGATCGACGATCCCGGCAGGACAGTGATCGTTCTCTCAGGAGGGAACATCGACTTGCTCGTGCTGGACTCGGTGGTCCGCCATGGCCTCGAGACCCGGGGCCGATATGCCGCACTGCGTGTCGTCGTACCGGACGAGCCGGGCAACCTCGCCGCCCTGCTCACGACGATCGGCGAGCAGCAGGGAAACGTCCTGTCGGTTGCACACCGAAGGGAAGGCGCAGGCCTCGACTACGGCGCCGTGGAGATCATGGTGTCGCTCGAGACCAGGGGCCCCGATCACGTGACCGCGATCCTCGAGGCGTTGTCGGGCTACGAGGTCTCGACCATCCACGACGGACGTACGAGCGCCTCGCCGTAGGAGACCGCGACCAGGGTCAGGCCGTGCGGAGGGGCTGCTCCCCGTCCACGGTTCCGGTCCTGCGAATCCAAGATCACCTCGACATCAGCCGGATCCAGCCTGCCGCGCCCGACCTCGACCGACACCGCAACGATGGAACGGACCATTTGATGGCAGAACGACGAGGCGCCAATGGCGAGCTCGACCCGATCGCCCTGACGATGCCATCGGCACCACTCGACGTGCCGCACGGTGGGCCGATTCTCCTGTTTCCTGCAGAAGGCGGCGAAGTCGTGCTCGCCGACGAGACTCGCGCAGGCGGTGTCCATGGCAGATTCGTCGAGTGCGTCCGCATAGGTCCATTCGAACGAGGACCGGAAGGGATCATGGACCGGTCGATTGTTGATGTCGTACCGGTATGCCCGCCCGGTCGCGGAGAAGCGTGCGTGGAATCCCTCGGCGACCTCCCGAAGGCCGGTGACGGCGATTTCCGGGCCGATCTGCCGATTGAGCGATCGCAGCACCCGCTCCACGTCGATGGGGCCGGCGACGAAGGACACCACCTGGCCCGATGCGTGCACGCCCTTGTCCGTTCGGCCGGCCACGAACGTGTCGACAGTTCCAGTGTGGGGGAAGAGCGCAGTCTCGAGCGTGCCCTGAACGGTGCGAACCGACGGCTGCTTTGCGTAGCCGTGGAAGCTCGACCCGTCGTATGCGAGATCGATCCGGTATGTCGGCATCGACGACCGCCTAGAAGATGCGGATTCCCGACAAGATCGCCTGCAGGATCACGTAGGCGACCCAACCGCCGATCGCAGCGACGAACGCTCGGTCCCTGGGCAGATCGGCTGCATACATGACACCGGAGGCAACGACCACGATGAACCATGCTCCGCCGACGAGCAGGATCAGGAACGTATTGTCGAAGACGATGTTGGCGAAGATGAGCACCAGGAGGGTCGGGAAGGCGAAGCCCGTGATGCGGAGGAAGGTGGCGAACGAACCTCCCCCACCGAGCAGGTAGGTGGAGATCAGATACGTCGCGCCGGTGTAGATGAGCCAGAGCACGAACCCGGACAACACGACCGACAGCAACCGAAACGGGTTGATGAGATCCCCGAGGGTCGCACCGGACCCGAGGGCCAGCAGGATCGACGTTCCGCCGACGAGCAGCGCTGCGTCGCCGGTGGCCCGATCGTTGTATTCCATCCAGACGAACGCGTCCCGGTCGAGCCTGACGGCCTGGAGAAGGCGGCTGAAGACGACGCCCAGGTGAATCACCCCCATGGTGCGGTCGGCGCAGGATACCGACGAGCGGTCAGACTCCGGTTACGCCGAGGGGTCCAGCACCGCGAGCAGTGCCGATGCGCCGGTGCGGACCGCACGGTCGGCTCCGAAGTGATCGAGTTTGTCGAAGCGAACCCAGGCGGCATCGAGGACCTCTGCTACGGGGCCGATCGCATCGGACCGAGCCACGAAGCCAACGCCGAGATCGATGTGGACGTGGGTCGGCTCGTCGGCACGAGCGGGGATGTCGTGGGCGTCGATGTGCAGGAGGCCGGTACCCACCCGGTCGAGCTGACCGATACCCGTCTCCTCCATCACCTCACGCCTCGCCGCCTCCTCGACGGTGTGATCGTCGGCCTCGAGATGCCCACCGGGCTGGAGCCATCTGTCGTGGCGCGGGTGGTGGATCAAGAGGAGGGACGACCGATCCGGTGAAGCGACGAAGCCCGACGCCGTGAAGTGGCCGGGTGCGAATCGTGAGCGTTGCCATGCTGGGTCACCATGGTCGAGTGCGGCGAGCGCCACATCCTTGGACGCATCGTCATTCGACCACGGGTACGCCGTGACCAGCGAGACGAGATCGTGAGGGCCCGACATGACCGGCGAGGCTAGCTGGCTGGCGAGGTCAGCCTCGGGGTTGATCGGAGACACCCGCACGAACACGGTCGAGGCCGATACGCATCGACGCCGGCCTCCAGAAGCGCCTGGTCGAGACCATCCGGTCGATCAGCGCCCGTGGCGGATTCGTGCCGTCAGTCCTCGTACAGGCCGATGCCCTCGTCCGGCATCCACTCGGGCCATCCGTCGTACCAGTCGGGGACACGGATGTCCCGAACACGGTCGACGACACCGATGTAGGGCTTGATGTCGATCACCGGTGAGCCGGCATATGCGTCGATCGCAGCCACACCGACCCGGCCGGCATCCATGTCGACGTCGAGCACCTTGCACGTGGTCAGGGCGATCGGGTTCGGTCGGTACTCGGCCCTGCAGGCGAAGACCCCGGCTGTCTCGCCGGGTGCGTATGGCAACTCGGTCTGGGTGATCGCACGGCTCTCTTCCGTATCGTGGCCATGCACCCACCAGAGCACCAGCATGTGGCTGAATCGATCGAGCTCGGCGAGAGCAGGCCGGTACGGCTCGTCGATCGAGAGCCACACTGCATCGGCATCCCGCTCGACCTGGCCGATGGGCCTCAGCGTCATGAGATCGGACACCCATCCTCCTTTCGTCCACCCGTCATCTTCTCAAGAGTCCGGGCGAGTGTGTCGCCCGTTTCACGGTTTCCCCGGAACGTGGTTTCCTTGGGGCATGGCGATGGTGCTTCGCGTCGGCTTGATCATCCTCGCCGTCCTCGCCGTGCTCATCGGCGCCCTGTGGCTCTTCCAGCGGCGCATCATGTACCTCCCGACCGGGACCGCGGGACAGCCACCGGCCGGATGGCAGACCGTCACGGTGTCGACGGGGGACGGCCTGGACATCGAGGGCTGGCACACAACGGTCGATGAGACAGCTCCCGTGGTCGTCGTCTTCCCTGGCAACGCCGGGAACCGGTCTGGCCGGCTCCCCCTCGGCAACGCTCTGGCTGCGGAGGGACTCAACGTGGTCCTGGTCGAGTATCGCGGATACGGTGGCAACCCCGGCAGCCCGACCGAGGCGGGACTCACCCAGGACGCCTTGGCGTACGCACAATGGGCGCGCCAAGCCCATCCGAACAGCACCATCCTGTACTTCGGCGAATCCCTCGGGGCGGCGGTCGCCGTCCGGACGGCAACCGGGCAACCGCCCGACGCGGTGGTGCTTCGCTCGCCCTTCACGTCGGCCCCGGACGTTGCAGCGGTGCACTATCCGTTCCTGCCTGTTCACCGCATGATCTGGGACCGATGGCCGGTGCGGAGCGAGATCGCCGGCGTCGATGCCCCGGTGAGCGTCGTTGCCGGCACAGCGGACGGAACGATTCCGCTCACCCAATCTCGAGCCGTCTTCGATACCGCCCGCGCCCGCGTCACTTGGGTCGCGGTCGAAGGAGCGGATCACAACGACCCGGATCTCACCCACGGCCCCCAGGTGATCGAAACCATCGTCTCCGCCACCCAGTGACACACCTCAGCCCTCCGGTTGAGGCTCAGGGCTCGAGGCTCAAGGCTCGAATCTCGAGACTCGGGACTCGGGGCTCGAGACTGGCTAGACCAACTCCACCTTGGCCATCTCGGCGCCGTCGCCGCGGCGCGGGCCGAGCTTGGTGATGCGGAGGTACCCGCCGGGACGATCGGCATAGCGAGGGGCGACGTCATCGAAGAGCTTCGTGACGACCTCGCTGTCCTCGATCTTCTTGAGCACGGTGCGACGGGCATGGAGATCCCCACGACGCGCCTTGGTGATCACCTTCTCGGCGTACGGCCGCAGGACCTTCGCCTTCGCCGACGTGGTGACGACCTGCTCATGCTCGATGAGCGACGCCGTGAGGTTGGCGAGGATCTTGCGCTGGTGCGACGGCGAGCCGCCCAGGCGCGGACCCTTCTTCGGGCGTGGCATCAGGCAACGCTCCCTTCGGCGTCCGCATAGTTGCGCAGGCTGAAGCCGAGCTCATCGAGCTTCGCCACGACCTCTTCGAGGGACTTCTGCCCGAAGTTGGTGATGTTGAGGAGATCCTCTTCGGTCTTCTCGATGAGCTCCCCCACGGTCTGCACCTGTGCGCGGCGCAGGCAGTTCCGGGGACGCTCCGAGAGATCGAGGGCTTCGATCGGCAGATCGAGATGCTCTTGGCTCTGATGCTCAGCGGGCTCCAACTCATCGGGCACGAGCGCGTCGTACTCTTCCATCTCGGCGAGCAACTCGAACAGGTTGCGCAGCGTTCCACCTGCGGACGAGATCGCCTCCGCCGGCGTGATGGAGCCATCGGTCTCGACGTCGAGGACGAGCTTGTCGAAGTCCGTCCGCTGGCCGACCTGGGTGCTGTCGACGCGATAGGCGACCTTCCGGACGGGCGAGAAGATCGAGTCGATCGGAATCACGCCGATCGTGTCGCTCTTCTTGTTGCGCTCGGCGCTGCGATAACCGACGCCCCGCTCCGCGGTCATCTCGACCTCGAGCTTGCCCGAGGACGAGAGCGTTGCGAGCACGAGGTCTGCGTTCACGATCTCCACGCCTGCAGGAGCGTTGATGTCGCCCGCCGTGACCTCGCCGCCGCCCTTGGCGGACAGGTACATGGTCTGTGCGTCGTCGACGTCGATACGGAGGACGACCTGCTTCAGATTCAGGATGAAGTCCACGACGTCCTCGACGACGCCCTCCATGGTGGAGAACTCGTGCTGAACACCGTCGATGCGAACGGACGTGATCGCTGCACCAGGCACGCGTGACAGCAGCGTGCGACGCATCGTGTTGCCGAGGGTGTAGCCGAAGCCGGGCTCGAGGGGTTCGACGACGAACGTCGAGCGATGATCGGCGAGCGGTTCCTCTTCGATTGTGGGGCGCTGAGTGATGAGCACGTTTGCTCCTGTGTTCGATATTCGGTTCGTGCGCCCTACTTGGAGTAGAGCTCGATGATCAGTTGTTCCTTGATGTCGGTGTCGATCTGCTCGCGCGACGGGAGCTGGGTGACGGTGATGATCCGCTTGTCCGGCTGCACATCGAGCCACTCGGGGACGGTTCGCCCGACGGTGTCGATGGCGTGCTGAATGGGGAGGATCTCCGAGCTCCGCTCCTTGACGGTGACAACGTCGCCCGCACGGACCTCGTACGAGGGGATGTCGACCTTCTTGCCGTTCACCAGGAAGTGACCGTGGTTGACCAGCTGACGGGCCTGAGGCCGAGTGCTGGCGAGCCCGGCTCGGTACACCACGTTGTCGAGCCTGGACTCGAGGATGACCAGCAGGTTGGTGCCGGTGATCCCGCTCTTCTTCACGGCGTTCCGGTAGTACTTGCGGAACTGCTTCTCGAGGACTCCGTACATGAAGCGCAGTTTCTGCTTCTCCCGTAGCTGGATCTGGTACTGAGACTCGCGGATGCGGCCACGACCATGTTGACCCGGCGGATACGGCCGCCGGTCGAAGTACTTCGCCTTGTTCTCGTCGAGGAGCTGGCGGGCCCGGCGGCTCCGCTTGGTCCGAGGTCCGGTGTAGCGCGCCATGGTTAGCGACCCTTTCGCTTCTTCGGGCGACACCCGTTGAAGGGCACCGGCGTGACATCCTTGATCCCGGTGATCTCGATGCCCATGTTCTGCAGGGTCCGAATCGCCGTCTCACGGCCGGATCCGGAGCCGCGCACGATGACATCGAGCTTCCGAATGCCCATCTCCCCCGCCTTGCGTGCGGCCTGCTCGGCGGCCACCTGTGCTGCATAGGGGGTCGACTTGCGGGAGCCCTTGAACCCGACGGAACCACCCGAGGTCCAGGCGGCGACCTTGCCGTCCTGGTCGGTGATCGTCAGGATCGTGTTGTTGAACGTCGCCTTGATGTGCACCTGGCCATGGGTGATGATCCGCTTCCCGCGACGGCGACGACCGGCGGGGACCGCCTCGACTTCGGTGGTCTCGGCTGCGGCTTCGGGTGCCTCGGCCTGAGGAGCCGCCTCGACGGGGGCTTCGGCCGGGGCTTCCACTGCCTCGGTGGTTTCGGTGTCTGTCATTACTTGGTGACCTTCTTCTTCCCTGCAATCGCGACGCGCTTGCCCTTGCGGGTCCGGGCATTCGTGTGCGTCCGCTGGCCGCGAACCGGGAGGCCACGGCGATGGCGGAGGCCCTGATAGCAGCCGATCTCGATCTTCCGCTTGATGTTCTGAGCGACTTCGCGACGCAGATCACCCTCGACGGTGTAGTTCCCATCGATGTACTGACGGATCCGCAGGACCTCCTGATCGGAGAGGTCGCGAACCTTGGTGTCGTAGTCGATGTCCAACGATTCGAGGATGGCGTTTGCCCGAGGCCGTCCGATCCCAAAGACATAGGTCAGACCGATCTCGATGCGCTTGTCCCTCGGAAGATCTACTCCGGCGATTCGTGCCATGCGTTCATTACCCCTGACGCTGCTTGTGGCGAGGATTGCTGCAGATCACCCAGACGCGGCCATGCCGCCGGATGACCCGACACTTCTCGCACATCTTCTTCGCTGAGGCTGAGACTTTCATTCGGTGATCCTGCCTCGGTTGTCTGGCGACGCCGTCGTCAGACACCGGGGGATCCGCAACCGAATACCCGGGGTGCATGACGTCTACATCTCGGGAGGCCGCAGCGCGTGCAGCGGCAGTCCGGTCGATCTCAACGACGTCGGGTTTTCACAAGAAAGCGCAGCCCGCTGGGGACTGCGGCCGTGAGTGTAGGTGGGCGCGCTGCGTAACCGCAATGGCGCTGCCCCCTTCGTGACCGGTGTGGCCCCCGGACGGGAGCATGGTCATGGGGCCGAGGCGGAAACGACCTCGATGTCAGCTGGTCACCACCGTCAGGCAGGTCCCGTCCTCACCTCCGTCGAGCGGACAGTTGTCGGCCAGCGAGATCTGCGTGGCATCGCTGAACCAGTTCGCCGTTCGGATCTCCTTGCCCTCCGCAGACGTGAACTGGCTCGATCCCGTCTGCCACTCGCCGCCCTGAGACGCCGTCCAGTCATCGACGTACGCTTGCAGCTCGTCGAATCGCTCCTTGGGATACTGGACCACGACGCTGCTCCCGGAATCCGAGATGAGACTCGACGAGACCTGATACCCGTCCGGGAACGGGAAGGGGAAGTCCGCCGGTACCTCACCGCCACCGATGCTGAACGAGCCCTCCTCGGTCTCGAACGAGACCTCGCCGGATTCCTCGTCGATGTCGAGGTTGTCCACTCCGCTCACCGACTCCACGATCTGCTCCGACAGCTCGTCGCTCGCACTCGAGCACCCTGCCACGATCATCGCCATGATGGCGATCACGGCCAGCTGCTTCATGTTCCCCCTCCGACGGTTGGCTGATCCTGCCAGATACTACGGATCGGCGGGCCGACCTGGAAGAGGGTATTCCGGGATCACTTGGCGGCGTCGAGACCATCCATCCAAGCGTGACCGGGCACGGCTGAGGCCAGGGGTGGAGGCTTCTCCAGAGAGATCGGCGCTTCGACCGGCACCTCTGCGGCGATCGTGAGCACGAAGTCCCCGAATCGTCTCCACCATCCGTGGTGGAGGGCCGAGCCGCGGTCGACATCGACGCTGAACGGGCTCCACTCGTCACCGACCACCCCGTCGAGATGCACTTCGACCGTGCGGGTGTCTCGCCTCAGTCCGGTCCGCAGGACCTTGAGCGAGCTCTCCTTGGCCGACCAGATCAGATTCGCTACGAGGTCCTGGTCGCCGATCGTGACCGTGTGGATCTCATGAGGGGTGAAGTAGTCGTGGACGAACCGGCGGCTCCTGGGCTCGACGAGCTCGAGATCGCAGCCGATCCTCTCAGGGCCGAGGCGCAACGCCGCCACTGCCCAGTCCGCACGATCGGTCATGGCGATGACATGCGGC
>JASJCF010000008.1 GCA_030066265.1 Acidimicrobiia bacterium
CCCTCCGTCCCAGATCTGGGACGGAGGGACGCAAGAATCGCCAGTGGTCCGGGGATTCAGACGGTGGCTGGTTCCCTGACCTCGTCGCTGCGGCGCTCGCGCTCCCTGCCCTTCGAGGGAGTGACGAGAACGAGCAGGCTCGGGAGAACGAGCACCGCCACGAGCAGTGACAGCACGATCATCACAGCCGTCAGCACGCCGAAGGTTGCGAAGATCGGCGTCGGTGCGAGCGCCATCACCAGAAACCCCATCACCGACGTCAGCGCCGACAGCACGAGCGCTCCGCCCGTACCGGCACCGGCACGGCGCACGGCCTCGAGGCGGTGACCCCGACCATTCACCTCTTCGCGGTAGCGAGCGGTGAAGTGCGTCGAGAAGTCGATACCCACGCCGACAGCGATCGCTGCAATGGTCGCCGTGACCACGTTCACGGTGTAGCCGAAGGTCGCCATGAAGGCGTACACGCCCACCACGACGAGCCCGATCGGAAGCACCGACACGAAGGCGTACCTGGGTGACCGCAGCATCAGCGAAGCGATCACGAGTGCGAACAGCAGAGCCAGTGGCAGTGAGACGATCATCGAACGGGTGAACGACTCGAGGCCGCGGTACGACGTGATCACGTCACCGGACACCCTGGCGTCGACGTTGGATGTGCCAGCCAGGTAGGAGGCCGCCGTGGCATCCATCTGCTGTTGGACGGGCACGATGATGTCGCCATCCGTGTAGCTCCCGACACTGATCACGATGGCCGTCGCCTGGGCGTCACCGAGATCGCCGAGCACACCTCCCAGGTCGGCTGCGGCAATCGCCATCTCACCATCGGGTGTCAGAACCCCGTTTGCCCAGGCGTGGCGATAGATCGCCGCTATGGCGGCCTTCGAGTCGGGGATCCCATTCCCGTCGGCATCGATGAGCGACGGACCGGTGGCCTCGATCTCGGTACGAGCAGGTGAGGCCATCACCATGCGGACGACATCGCCAGCGTGTATGCCAACGATGATGTCGCCCTCGGAGTCACGGCCGAAGTCAGCCGAGGACGCATCGAGCTCGGCGACGGCACCGTCGATGGCGGCGAGGTTGGCCGGATCCGTGAGGTCACCCTCGAGGTAGATGTAGGACGTGCCCTCACCGCTCGAGGGGAAGTGCGTGCGCACCCGCTCGATCGACTGGGCGAAGTCCGTCTCGGTGGACAGCATGTCCTCGATGCGGAAGCCCGAATCGACCCGCATCGCCTGAACGAGGGCCAGGGCGCCGATCACGACGACGACCGGGATGGTGACGAACCGCCACTTGGCGAGGAAGTGCACCACGGATCCCGCACTCTCGAGGCCGTGCGCCGCTCCGTTGTGGCCGTGCACCAGGGTGCGGCCTCGCTCTGCGGCGATCCGGTTCCTGCGACGGGTGATCAGGGCAGGAATGCCCACGAACAGCATCAGGTAGACGACGAGCGCTGCAACGCCCATTGCGGGCATCACCGCTGCCAGGGCGACCGCGATACCACCGATTACCGCCATGCAGAGTGCTCCCAGGGCGTAGGCGAAGCGCGAGAGTCCCTTGACGGGGTCGTCGCCCACGAAGTCTTCGAGGCCCACGGTGACGCGCGGTGCGAGCTGACCCAGCAGCAGGTACGCCCACACCAGCGACACCCCCGCCCCGATGCCGAACTGGATGATCGCCTCGGTGCCGGATGCTGCGTTCGCCAGGAAGGCGGACACGGAGGACGTCACGGCGAGGAACATCGCGGTGAAGACCGCCGTCATGCCGAGCGGATAGGCCCGCCGTGCGTCATGGCCGTCGTCCACCTGTGCTTCGCGCACCCGCCCAACACCATGGATGTAGAAGTCGACGCCGAAGCTGATCATGGCGATGGGCACCACGAACGCCAAGAGCATCGATCCCATCTTCAGGCCCAGCAGAGCGGCCGTGCCGTAGTAGGCCAGCGCGGTCGCGGCCAGGCCAGCACCCACGACGACCGACGACCAGTAGGAGCGATGGACGAAGGCGACGAGCAGGATGATGAGGGCGACGGCTAGGAAGATGAACGGAGACGACTGCTGGGCAGCCTCGCTGAACACCAGCTCAGGGTCGATCGTCACACCAATCGAGTCGGTCGCAACGGCTCCCTCCCGGAACTCGGCCTGCACATCACGCAGCCATGTCTCCTCGGCTGCGGCATCCTCGAACCCAGAGGCGTCGTACACGACCTGAGTCGAGAAGGCAGGTGACACCCAACCGGCTGGGGTGAGCTCGGCCTGTTCCGACAGAGTCGCCCGCATGTCGGCGAAGGGTGCGCCCTCAGCGAACATCGCCGACAACGCCTGCTGAACGTCGGTGTCGCTGGCTGCCGCCAATCCCCCCGGCAGGTATCCATCGACGAGGTCGGCAATCGACAGAACACCGGGGATCGAGGTCCCACTCTCGGTGTCATATCGATCCACGAGGTACGCGGCGTTGGTCGGATTACCCCTCACGGCGTCCGACCGCTGCTTCCACTCGAGCAATGCGGCCTGCGTCAGGACGTTCTCGCCCCGCTCGTTCGACTCGACGAGCCACATCGCCATGGCGACCGTCGAGGTGCTGCGCAGCGTCTCGTCGACGTACTCATATGTCTCGAACACGCCGCCGGACGGGTTGAAGTCGGGCTCGTCGGTGTTGGCAACGAGCGGTCCTGCCACGCCCAATGCGAGCACGGCCATGAGCGCCACGGCGGTGATGACAGCGACGTGGCGTCCGATCCAGTCATAGGTTCGGTGGAGTCTGGTGGTTGACATGTGGTGCTTCCTCCCTCAATGCCGGCTCATTCCGCCGGCCTTGTCTCTCGGGAGTAGCGTCCGCGAATCGAACCCATCGAACCATCGGGTATGCACCGCTTGGAACCCGGATACCCCGAGGATCGACGTCGGGCCGATCCCCTAGGGGATGACCCGAGGATTCCGGGGAGGTTTGCGGCGTCGAGCAATCGCTCCGTCGCATGCGGCGCCGAGTTCCGCGAGAATCGGCGCAGCATCGGAGAGGAGCCGCATGAGCGAACCCGGCATCGAGAATCTGCTCCACGAGGAGCGGACCTTCCCGCCATCTCCTGCGTTCACAGCCCAGGCCAACGCACAGGAGTCGCTCTACGGCGAGGCGGACGACGACTTCGTCGCCTACTGGATGCGGAACGCCATGGAGCGGCTCGACTGGATCACCCCGCCCACGGTCGCGCTGGACGACTCCGATCCGCCGTTCTACAAGTGGTTCACCGACGGCGAACTCAACATCTCGGCGAACTGCCTCGATCGGCACCTGGCCAATGGTGGGGACAAGGTTGCCTACCACTGGATCGGCGAACCGGGCGACACTCGAACCCTCACGTACGCCGACCTCTCGGCCGAGGTCAACCGCTTCGCCAATGGCCTCCGCTCCCTCGGTGTCGAGAAGGGCGACCGTGTGGCGATCTACATGGGGATGGTGCCCGAACTCGCCATCGCGATGCTCGCCTGCGCAAGGATCGGCGCACCGCATTCGGTGATCTTCGGCGGCTTCTCGGCGGAGTCGATCATCGACCGTGTCCATGACGCCCAGGCGAAGATGCTCATCACCTGTGACGGCGCCTGGAGACGGGGCTCGGTGGTCCCCCTCAAGGACAACTGTGACGTTGCGATGGCCTCGTCACCATCGATCGAACATTGCGTTGTGGTGGAACGCACCAAGCACGGCGTCGACATGCAGGAAGGGCGGGACGTGTGGTGGCACGACCTCGTCGAGTCACAGGCCGACACGTGCGAGCCCGAGATCATGAACGCCGAGGACCTCCTGTACATCCTCTACACATCGGGCACCACGGCGAAGCCCAAGGGGATCATGCACACGACGGGCGGATATCTCACCGGCGCCGCCACCACCCATTCGCTCGTGTTCGACATCAAGCCGGACACCGACGTGTACTGGTGCGCCGCAGACATCGGCTGGGTGACCGGGCATACCTACATCGTGTACGGGCCATTGGCGAACCACACCACCAGCGTCATGTACGAGGGCACTCCCGACTATCCCGACAAGGACCGCCTCTGGGAGATCATCGCCGAATACGGCGTCACGATCCTCTACACGGCCCCCACGGCCATCCGGGCGTTCATGAAGTGGGGGGCGGAGTACCCGGAGCGCCACGATCTGACCAGCCTCCGTCTGCTCGGCACGGTCGGCGAGCCGATCAATCCCGAAGCGTGGATGTGGTACCACGAGCACATCGGTGGCAGCACGAGCCCCATCGTCGACACGTGGTGGCAGACCGAGACCGGGAGCATCATGATCTCCCCGCTCCCCGGCATCACGGCCACAAAGCCGGGTTCCACCACCCATTCGCTCCCCGGCATCACGGCGCAAGTCGTGGACATGGACGGTGTTCCGGTGGAGCGAGGCGAGGGCGGCTTCCTCACGATCGCCAAACCGTGGCCCTCGATGCTGCGATCGATCTACGGCGACGACCAGAGGTACGTCGACACCTACTGGACCCGCTACCCGGGCCGATACTTCCCGGGCGACGGGGCCAAGCTCGACGAAGAGGGCTACCTCTGGGTCCTCGGCCGGGTCGACGACGTCATGAACGTGTCCGGACACCGCATCTCGACGATGGAGGTGGAGTCCGCTCTCGTGGATCACGATGCGGTGGCGGAGGCTGCCGTCGTTGGCGCAACCGACGAGATCACCGGTCAGGCGATTGCAGCGTTCGTGACCCTTCGCAGTGGATACGAACCCACTGACAAGCTCCACGACGAGCTTCGGGATCACGTCGGGATGAAGATCGGTGCCATCGCCAAGCCGCGCACGATCATCTTCACGCCCGACCTTCCCAAGACCCGCTCCGGCAAGATCATGCGCCGGTTGCTGCGCGACATCTCCGACCACCGAGATCTCGGCGACGTGACCACGCTCGCAAACGCCGAAATCGTGCAAGCCATTGCCGAGCAAGCTGAAGCCCAGACTGAAGACGACTAAGCCAGTTGTCAGTTATCAGTTATCAGTTATCAGTCGTCCCGTTCGACGTCATGAGCTGTCGGGCACGTTCGGACTGATTACTGAAGACTGCAAACTGATAACTGAGTATTGGAGACCGAAATGGCTGACGAGGTGAAGAAGGACGAGAAGCCGGAAGCTGAGGACAAGAAGGACACGACGCCGCCCGAGCACCACGAGGATGCGATCTCGGAGACGAGCCACGCCGTCACCGTCGACGGTGAGGAGCTGTCGTACACCGCAACGGCCGGCAGGATCGTGCTCAAGGAGGACGACGACACCAAGACCGCATCGTTCTTCTTCACCGCCTACACGAAGGACGGCGTCGACGATCCCTCGACGAGGCCCATCGTGTTCGCATTCAACGGAGGCCCCGGTTCGTCATCGGTCTGGCTGCACCTCGGCATCTTCGGCCCCAAGCGCGTGCTCCTGACCGACGAAGGCAACCTCGAGAAGCAGCCCGGGTCGCTCATCGTCAACGATCAGACGCTGCTGACCGATGCCGATCTCGTCTTCATCGATCCCGTGTCCACCGGCTACACGAGAGCCATCGAGAAGGACGAGGAGAAGACCTACCACCACTTCGAGAAGGACATCGAGTCGGTGGGAGCGTTCGTGCGCACCTACCTCACGCGGTTCGGACGGTGGTCCTCGCCGAAGTTCCTCGCAGGCGAGAGCTACGGCACCACTCGGTCGGCCGGCCTGGCCGGCCATCTGATGTCCCGCTACGGCATCTACCTGAATGGCGTGATCCTCATCAGCTCGGTGCTGTCCTTCCAGACGATCGCGCTCGACACCGCGACGTACACGTTCCACCGGGGCAACGACCTGCCGTACGTCGTGTACCTGCCGTCGTACACCGCAACCGCGTGGTACCACGGAGAGCTCGACGAGGACCTCCAGGATCGAGACCTGCCCGATCTGCTGCGAGAGGTCGAGGAGTTCTCGGAGAACGAATACCTCTTGGCGCTTCAACGCGGCGCGCGGCTCGACCCAGACACTGCGAACGAGATCGCGGCACGGCTTGCGCGCTACACCAGCCTCGACATCGACTTCATCACGAAGAGCGAGCTGCGCATCGAGAAGTTCCACTTCATGAAGGAGCTGCTCCGTGAGAAGGGATACACGGTGGGGAGACTCGATTCCCGCTACCGCGGTGTGGACCGCTTCGACGTCGGCGTGATGCTGGAGCACGACCCGTCCCTCGACGTATGGATGGGCCCCTACACGGCAACCTTCAACGACTACGTGCGTCGGGACCTGGGCTACGAGAGCGACCTCGTCTACGAGGTGCTCAATCCGAAGGTGTGGCCATGGAACTACGAGAAGTTCCAGAACGCCTACGTGGACGTGTCCGAGACGTTGCGGGACACGATGACGAAGAACCCGGGCATGCGCGTGTACGTGGCCAGTGGGTACCTGGACCTCGCGACGCCGTACTTCGCAACCGAATACACGCTCTCGCACCTCGGCATCGAGGAGGCGCTGTACGACAACATCGAGGTTTCGTACTTCGAGGCCGGCCACATGATGTACGTCCACCGACCGTCGATCGAACGGCTCGGCCCCGAGCTCCGGGAGTTCGTGCGCTCAGCCGTGTGAGGTGACGCACCCCTGAGTGCGCAAGATCGGGCAGCGGCGGTGTGTTCTCGACCGATGGCCTCCCGGACGGCTCCTTGAGGGTCCGGGAGGCCGTCGGCCCATTCCTCATGCTCCTCCCCGAGGCTCTAGTTGTCGCCGTCGAAGAGCGCGATCCTGCCCACGAACGTGAACAGCACCTTCCCGTCTCGGATGCCGTAGAACCGCTTGCCGTCCGGAACAGGAACGTCGACGTCCCCGATGCCGAACATCCGGCCTGATCCGCTGGCGTCAGTGAACCGTCCCGTCCCGTCTACGACCGTCCACGTCCCGCGAAGCGTGAAGCCGTCGGGTGGCCCTGTGGGATCGCCGTACAGCTTGCTCGTGACCTCCTGCGCGACCGTGAGCGTGTCCCCTTTCTTCGTGGTGAACACGATCGTGCCCTGGGACACCGGCGTGCCACCATCGGGCTCCGTGCACTGCACGAGGTCGTAGGTGACCCGTCCGAGTTGCGAGATCCGCCCTCGGCCAGAGCTGAAGAACTGCCAGCCCTCCTCGCTCAAGCCTGGGCACTCACCTTCAGGGATGAAGGGATACGGGTTGATCCCGTGCTCTCCCATCACGGCTCCGACCGCCGGTCTGCCGTCCATTGCCGTCGCCGGCGTGACGAGCACGGCGAACAGCACGGTCATGACGACGAAGATGCGAAGGACCCTCATCATCAGACCTCCTCTCCAAGGGACCCGACGAGCACCCCCTGCGCTCCGATCCCCATACGATCCGCGATATCACCAGGTGCGAGGGGAGTCAAGGCCCAACGATCCCGCACCAACTGCGCGATTCGACGGACCGGATCCAGATCGTCTTCGCCGTGAATGTGTGCCAGCAGATGCAGGGCGAGGCAACTCGGATCTGGACTCGGATCAGAACGGTCCGTTGCTGTTGCGGACCCGTCCGCCAGTCGCCGCCTGGAACAGCCGCATCGGCAAGTCGAGAGCT
This sequence comes from Acidimicrobiia bacterium, assembly GCA_030066265.1. GTDB lineage: Bacteria > Actinomycetota > Acidimicrobiia > Spongiisociales > UBA5794 > SZUA-442. The sequence continues at coordinate 7,576 of JASJCF010000008.1, forward strand.
TGGAGCGAGTCCCAGTGCTCGACGAGCCTGCCGTCCTCGAGCCGCCACATGTCGAAGATGATCCACCCCTTCCGGTCGTCGTCACGGTGCGACGCCCGCATCGTTGCGTGGCTGAACGCAATCACGGTGTCACCGCTCGACACCAACTGCTTGACGTCGTAGGAGAACTCGGGGAAACGGTTGACGAGACGCTCAACCGACTCCAGCACTCCTTCGAGGCCGTCAGCCATGGTCCGGTTGTGCTGCGTGTAGACAGATCCTCCGAACTCCTCCCGTACCGCCGGGAAGTCGTGGTCGTTCATCAGCAACTGGATGAATCGGTGCACCTGCTCGGCGTTTGCCCGTTCGGTTTCCGTCCAGTTCGCCTCGGCAACGGTGTCGAAGTCGATCGTCGGAGCCATGTGGTCCCTCCTCAGGGTGGTAGAATGATCATTCTAGCAGGTATTAGAACGAACGTTCCAGTGCAGGTGGGTGAAGATGGAAACCAGAGAGCGGCTCGTCGAGGCGATGTCGACGTCGTTGCGGCAACGGGGATACGGGTCGACGGCGATGAAGGACATCCTGGTGGAGGCCGACTCGCCCGCCGGTTCGATGTATCACCACTTCCCGGACGGCAAGGCGCAACTCGCCGTCGCTGCTGTGTTGGAAGTCGGGCGGAGCACCACCGAGGACCTCATCGCGATCATCGAGGCCGCACCGAGTGTCGCTGACGCCGCCGTGGCGTTCTACGGGGCGCTGATCGAGGACATGGAGTCCACCGAGTATCGCTTTGGCTGCCCCATCGGCGTGCCATCGACCGAGATCGCATTCGTCCTCGACGCCGTGCGTGAAGCCGGTGCGGAGGTGTTCGCATCATGGGTGGACGCGATATCCAGCGGCCTCCGTGGGGAGGGGTGGGAGACGGAGGAAGCGGAGCGAGCAGCCCGGTTCGCCGTGAGTGCCTACGAGGGAGCCTCGACCCTCGCACGAGCCACCCACGAATCGACATACATAAGCGACACGCTCGAGGTCGTGCGCAACGTTCTCAGCCACCCGATCCGATAGCGCTTTCGTCTTGTCATGAGTTGCCCCACGAGGCGAGAGCAGAAGCAGCTATGGCTTCGGCTCGACGCACACACCGATGTCGAGGCCTCTTCAACCGTGGCCGGTTAGCTGTGCTCTTTGGGGAGGTTGTCCCTGATGGTGCTGATGGGGGTTGCCCATTTGAGCGATCCGTGGGAGCGGTGGTGATTGTAGAAGTGGATGAACCCGGCGTAGGCGTCGCTGCGTTCGGTTTCTGAGTGCCAGGGACGGATGTAGGCCCATTCCTCGAGCAGGATGCGGTGGAAGCGTTCCACTTTGCCGTTGGTTTGTGGCCGATACGGTCTCGTCTTCTTCACCACGGTTGCGGTTTCGGCACATGCCTGGTGCCAGAGCCGAGATCGGTAGCAGGATCCGTTGTCGGTGATCACCCGTTGTGGGGTGATGCCGATCGATTGGTACCACGCTGCGGCTCTGGTCCAGAACCCGGCTGCAGTCGTGGCTTGCTCGTCGTGGTGGATCTCTGAATAGGCGAGCCGGGTGCGGTCGTCAACAGCGGTGTGGAGATACCGGTACCCGAAGCCGCCATGGCCGTGGCGAGGATCGTTGCCTCGCCCGTGGATGCGCCATCCGCCACCGTCGGGGATCCCGGCAAGCTTCTTGATATCGACATGGATCAGCTCACCAGGGGTGTCCCGCTGATACCGCCTCACCGGAGCCCGTGTGGCACGGTCACCTCGATCCAGCCGCCCTACACCGGCCCGGGTCAAGATCGTCTGCACGGTCGAGGCAGCCAACCCCACCTCAAAGCCGATGTGGTCAGCACCCCACCGTCGTTTGCGTCGCAGATGCAGCACTCGCCGCTGAAGATGTCGTGGTGTGCGGTTTGGTGACCGATGCGGACGGCACGACCGATCCTCAAGCCCAGCATCACCTTCGGTGAGCCACCGGTCACGCCACTTGCGCACCGTCTTGGGGTCCACCTGGAACCGCTCAGCCGTAGTGGTCACCGACCAGCCCTGATCCAGGACACAGCGAACCATCCGCCTCCGCCCCTCAACCGTGAGCGGCGCATTCGGATGAACAGACCTACCGTGGGACATGAGCCCTCCCTCGAGTTGTGAGTACTGCAACCCACAGTCTCGTCGGAGGGCTCACCCATTCACACCAAACCGCCAGGGACAACGTCCCCGGTTGTCACAGCTAGCCGTCACCGAGCCGTGCTTGGATCCGCCTCACCAGCAGAGTCATCCACGGCGAGGGGGTGCGCTTGTCCGCAAAGCTCCACCCCTTCCACGACCGGTACATGGACGAAGCGGTGAACCGGCCGTCAGCGTCGGCTTGGAGGGTGATCTCCTCGACCATCGCCGAGAGTCTGGCGTCCTTCCGGGCGAGCTCGTAGCGGCTGAGGACCTCGCTGACATGCACGATGTCGTACCAGACGAACGGGTACTTGAGCTTCCGGAAGTCGGTGCCGATCCCGAACATCTTCAGCTTGTAGTCCTTCTGGTACTCCCAGTGGCTGAGGAGGGCTTCGATGCCGGTGCGAACGGCGTCGGAATGCTCGGCCTCAGGCACCAGCGACAGCGCCTTGAGCGCGTACGTGGTTGCCATCGGGCACGTGTCGGCCTTGCGGCCGGGGCCAGAGAACCGTGGCAGCGAGTCGGCCGCCCCGCAGCGCCACCCATTGTCCTCGGCACGGTCGACGAGCGCCGCGACCGCCTCGTCAACCGAAGGATGCGTCCGCCAGCCGAAGGACACGAGCGCGTAGAGCAGAGTCGGCGCATCGCAGAGCATCCACGACCACTGCTCGACGTCGTCTTCTCCGGTGAGGAACCGTGGGAGCCACAACAGCGTCTCGAACCCCGCCCCGTCGAAGTGCTCGAGCACCTTCGTGCCGATCTCGTCGATACCCGCATCGCCTCGTTGGAGTCCAAAGTCGGCCAGCGTTGCGAGGGCGTAGAGCGGGTGTCCGGCGTCGTTGTGTCGCTTGAGGGCGTACCCCGGCCATTCCGCAGCGTGGCTCATGAGTCCCTGTACCGGGGGACTCTCGATCGTATCCCTCCGTGCCGCCTCGACCGTGGGATCGCCGGGCGGGCGATCTTCGAGGTCGACCAAGGCTCGGTACCGCGTCCACGGTTCGTCGGAGTCGATCAACCAGTCGACCTGGGCAGCAATCGCCATGCCTTCCACTATGCCACCGAAGCGTCATCGGTTGGCCGATTCCGCTCCGTATGTGAGGAGTAGACACATATGACAGCATCAACGGGAGGCAGTCATGGCCAGGACCGCCATCATCGCCGGTTTCGCACTCATCGCCCTTGGAGTGGTGGTGAGCGTCGCGTCCGGTTCCGCCAGTGTGACGTCGTGGCTCCCTGCCATCCTCGGCGTCGTTTTCGTGGCGCTCGGTGCGGGCGCCCGCGCCAAGCCGGAGATCGGACACCACCTCATGCATGCAGCTGCTGGCGTTGCCCTGCTTGCCATCCTCGGCAGCCTTGGCTCTGCCATCGGGCGGGGCAGCACGGGCTGGGCACTGTTTGCACAGCTTGCGACGGCCGTCATCGCCGGCGGGTTCCTGGTGCAGGCGATCGGCTCGTTCCGAACCGCACGCAGAAATCGCCTTGCGAATGACAGCGCTGCCTGACAGCGCCGACTGCAGGCCATCAAGGGCTGGCTGCCCAGGTTTCGGTGAGATGCCATCCGTTCTAGCGTCCACCCGATCCATGACCACCGATCATCCACATGCCCGAGGGTGACACGCTGCGTCAGGCCGAGGCTCGGTTGACGCCGATCCTCGAGGGTCGGGTCCTCACCGATGCCTGGTTCCGCCGATTGCGTGGCTATGCGCCACGTCGCGGCCAGCGTGTCGAGCAGGTCGACGCCGTGGGCAAGCATCTGCTCGTCCACTTCGACCGCAACCTGAGCCTCGATGTCCATCTCGGCATGTCCGGGTGGTGGTCCGTCACCGACTCGCCTCCCAGGGATGCGCCGAAGCTCCGCATCGTCCTGTCCACCGAGGCCGGGCACGCACTCTGCTACGCAGCGCCCACGATCCGCACCTACGTTCGTGATGGGTCACCGACACCCGTCGACCACCTCGGCCCGGACCTCAGCGATGATGACGTGGATCTGGATATCGTCCTCGAGAGATCGAGAGCCCGAGATCAGAATCGCCCGCTTGCCGAGCTTCTCCTCGATCAGCGGGTTGCGGCCGGTGTCGGCAACGTCTTCAAGAGCGAGAGCCTCTTCCTCGCTCGCCTCGATCCATTCACACAGGTCAGCGACGTCAGCGACGACGACTTGGCGTCCGTGTGGCGCATCGCTCACGCCGCTCTCGTTGCCAACCGCGACAGGAGCTTGCGGAAGACGACGTCCGAAGGCCTTCGCGACCGCACCCACGTGTACGACCGTTATCGCCTGGGTTGCCACCGCTGCGGAAACGCCATCGACTACGACCCCGCAGGATCGCAAGCTGCCCGGAGCACCTATTGGTGCCCGACATGCCAAGCTCCCTGAGACAGGCGAGCGGGGCCTCGTGCCCCTAGGGCCCACTTTCCAGAAGCCGCATTTCTTGGCGTGAGGTATTGATGCTTGCGGTATCAGTGTGCTGTGAAGGCTTCTGCAGGGAGCGGCGCACCAAGCCTCCGTGGCGCTGGCGGTTGCCTCGCAACCGCCGACGGACCTGCTCCGGCAGGTCCGCTTGATCGGCCTGAGCGGAGCGGGGCCTCGTGCCCAACGGGCCCACTTTCCAGAAGCCGCGCGCCTTTGCGTGAGGCGTCGGTGTCGACCATGTCCCCATTCGGGGGAGGGCTTCTGGAAAGTGGGCCCGGTAGGACTTGAACCTACGACCAAACGATTATGAGTCGCCTGCTCTGACCAGACTGAGCTACGGGCCCGTGATCGTCAGGATACGGTCTCCGTCACCGACGATGGAGTCGGAGCTCCAGCCTCGGCCCGAGTCGACACGGTGACCCGGTGCGTGATGACGAGGGCAGCGAGGAACACGGCGATCCCCACGCCCTGGTGGGTCAAGGCGAACCACTTCGGCACGTTCAGCATCACCGTGGCGACACCGAGACCGATCTGGATCCCAGTGATGGCCACGAGTGCCCACGACCAGCGGATCACCACGCTGTCGCTCGAGTTCCGAAGTGCTGTGGCCAGCAGCGCCACGGCGAGACCGGCGACGACGAACGCCAGCCATCGGTGGACCCAGTGGGAACCGAGCGGCTCGATGAGATTCATCCACCACGGCTCGACGACCGACAGCAGATTCGGCGGAACGAAGGAGCCGAACATGAGCGGCCAGGTGTTGCTCACGTGTCCGGCCTTGAGACCGGCGACGATTCCGCCGAACCCGATCTGGAGTACGACGAGCGCAAGGGTGACCCACGCAAGAACACTCACCGACCCGGGTGCGCGTTCACGAGTCGTCTGGGATCGCGCGGCGATCCTGTCGAGGGCCATCCACACGACGATGCCGAGGAGTGCCACGGCGGCGAGCAGGTGGATGGTCAGGCGCACGTCGCTCACGACTGGCCGATCCTCGAGGCCGCTCGCCACCATGACCCAGCCCATGGCGCCTTGCAGGCCGAACAGGACGACGACACCCCAGTACTTCAGCGACTCCCTGACGCCAACGGTCCCGCGAAGCATGAACACGATGAGCGGAACCACCACGATCAGTCCGGCGATGCGCGCCACCAGGCGGTGTGCCCATTCGAGGTAGAAGATGTACTGGAACTCCGACAGCGTCATGCCCTCGTTGACCAGCTGGTACTCGGGCGTCTCCCGGTACGCGGCGAATGCGTCCTCCCACGCCTCCTCGCCGATCGGCGGGACGACGCCGGTCACGACATCCCACTCGACGATCGACAAGCCGGCTCTCGACAGCCGCACGAAGCCACCGACGAGCACCATCATGACGATGAGGGCGGCGACTACGACGAGCCACACCGTCACGGGGTCGCGCGTACTGGTGGTCTGGCCCGCTTCGAGCGTGGGGGTGGGCGCCATAGTTCCTGAGTATAGGGCTATGGAATTCCCCCTTCACCATTCGTGCGGACACATTCGCTCGCGCCCACGCTGCGGCTCGGCGTGAGGGTGAGGATGTGGCGAATCATCATGTCGCGGCTACGCTCTCGGTCACTTCTCCGACGATCGAGGAAGAGCCGTCGCGGTCGCCCCAGGGCCGGGTACCCTCTCCCTCACGAGACGGGGTATACGGCAGACGGATCTCTGGAGGGTTCGTGCGAAGATCGTGGGTACCAGTCGCCGTGTTGTGGCTGGGATACACCGTTCTCATGATGTGGGCGGTCGCCCAATTCAACTGGCTCCCCGAGCAGTGGGCGATCGAAGCCGAAGTGGTCGACGAGGCCATGGTCCTGCTTCAGTACCTCGGGGCCCCGGTGATGGCGTTGGTTCTCGCCGTCATGACGTGGGCACTGATCGCATGGCGTTCGAACGGCGCCAACCGGCCCGACGGACCTCCTCAACGCGACAACCGCACCGTTCTGACGACATGGCTCATCGTCACATCCGCCCTCGCCATCTTCGTCGTCATCAACCCCGGCTTCGTCGGCCTGGCGGAGATCCGCGGCGAGCCGAGCGCCGACTACGTCATCGAGGTCGAAGCCGCACAGTTCTTCTGGAAGGTCACCTATCCGAACGGGACGGAGTCCTTCGACGAACTCGTGGTGCCGTCTGAGCGCCGAGTGCGGTACGACGTGACCAGCGTCGACGTGAACCACTCATTCTGGATTCCGGCATTCCGCATCAAGATCGACGCCGTCGCCGGCCTCACCACGCAGGCCTTTGCCACCGCAGAGCACGAGGGCGGCATCGACGACGACATCAATCTGCGGATCCAGTGCGCCGAGCTGTGCGGCGCCGGGCATGCGTCCATGGCGATGCCCGTCCGCGTCGTGTCCGACCAGGAATTCAATGAGTACATCGAAACGCTCGGGGAAGGTGAATAACACGTCATGACGATGCTCGAGGACAGCCCAGCGCAGAGCACCGGTTCAACGGCGCAGGATTCATCGACCGAAACCAAACCGCGGCCGAAGGCCAGGCGCCCGTTCCGATGGGTGCTGCGGGGTGTGGTTCTCGCCATCATCGGCTGGGCAACCGGTGTCGCTCTCGCCATCGCGATTCGCGGCGGCAGCCCCACCGATGAGATCGTCGTGATCGTGGCGTATGTGTTCGCACTGATCGGCTGGCTGGCGGGTGTGGGCGGCATCGAAGCATTCGGTCGCCAGTGGATCGGGAAGAAGCCGCAGGTCAACACCGATCCTTCGTGGGGCCGCTACTTCGGCTTCAGCATCGATCACAAGGTCATCGGCATCCAGTACGGAGTCACCCTCATCGCCGTCCTCCTCATCGGAGGCCTCGCGGCCATGATCATGCGCATCGAGCTGGCCTCACCCGGCGTGGGTGTGGTCGATCTCGACGACTTCAACAAGATCGTCTCGATGCACGGCATCCTGATGGTCGCCGTGGCGGTCGCAGGCGTGCTGGGCGCCTTCGGGAACTACGTCGTGCCCATCCAGGTCGGTGCGCAGGACATGGCGTTCCCCCGCATCAACGCACTGGCGTTCTGGCTGCTGCCCCCTGTCGCCGTCGGTCTGCTCGGCGCCCCGCTGCTCGGGTCCTTCAACGCAGGATGGACGGCCTACGCACCACTCTCGGTCGTCAACGAATCAGGCCAGATCCTGTTCAACATGGCGATCATCACGTTCGGGCTGGTGTCGATCCTCGGCGCGATCAACATCATCGTCACCGTGATCACGATGCGAGCCAAGGGCCTCACCTGGGGTCGCCTGCCCATCTTCACGTGGGCGGCGTTCTCGACGTCACTCCTCGCCTTCACGGTGACGCAGTTCTTCGCCGGGGCGCTCGTCCTCGTCACCATGGATCGTGTCGTGGGAACGTCCTTCTTCGCTCCTGAAGTGGGCACGAGCCTGCTGTACCAGCACATCTTCTGGTTCTACTCGCACCCTGCCGTCTACATCATGGTGATCCCCGGTTTCGGCGTGATCCTCGAGTTGACCACCACGTTCGCCCGGAAGCCGCTCTTCGCCTACAAGGCCGTGGTGGCGGCATTCCTCGGGATCGTGGGCCTGTCCGTCGTCGTGTGGGCTCACCACATGTTCACGTCAGGCATGGCCGACTTCCTCCATGGCCCGTTCATGATCCTCACCGAGGCGATCTCGATTCCGACCGGCATCATCTTCCTGTCGATGATCGGAACCCTCTGGCAAGGTGCCCTGTGGTTCCGAACCCCGCTCGTCATGGCGTTCGGGTGGCTGTTCAACTTCCTCATCGGCGGCATCACCGGCATCTTCCTGGCAGACATCGCCACCGACATCCACCTGCACGACACGTACTTTGTGGTCGCTCACTTCCACTACACGATCGTCGGTGGTGCGATCTTCGCCCTGTTGGCTGCCTCGTTCTACTGGTTCCCGAAGATCACCGGCCGGATGTACAACGAGAAGCTCGGCACCCTGTTCGCCATCTGGGTGACGGTTGCGTTCAATCTCACCTTCATACCCCTGTTCTGGGCAGGGATGAACGGCATGAACCGCCGCATCGGCGATTACCCGGATGCATACGCAGGAGCGAATCGGTTCGCCTCCTTCGCCGCTCTCATCCTCGGAGCGAGCTTCCTGTTGTTCGTGTGGAACATGCTCTACAGCGCCATCCGTGGCCCCAAGGCCGGCCCGAATCCCTGGAACGCACGGACACTCGAATGGCTCATCTCGTCGCCGCCGCCGACCCACAACTTCGTGAAGGAGCCCGTCGTCGTCGGTGCCCCCTACGACTACGGCGTCGAGGGCTCGGTCCACGCCTACTTCAAGGACCCGGATCCAGCCGCACCGCCTGAGCCCACGACCGAGGATGTGTCCGCCGAAGTGCAGGACGAAGCGTTGGCCGAGTCGCAAGAGGAGGTCAGCTGATGACCACCCAGCAGCAGGTCCCCATCGACCGGACCAAGATGCGAGCGGCCTACCGCAAGGGCCTCTGGGGAGCGTTCTGGCTCGCCGTTCTGACCCTCGGTGAGTTCCTCGTCTTCGCAGTCGGAGACGGGACCACGTGGGGAAGCCTCGCCCTCATCCCGTTCATCTTCCTCAAGGCGTGGATCATCCTCGACGTGTTCATGCACGTGAAGGCACTCTGGAGCCCTGATCACTGATGACCACCGAAGCTGCACCCCTCGACACCAGTCACGACGCCACGCATGAGGAATGGCATCAGGACACGTCGTTCCAGCCGCGGGCGAACGTCCTCGGCCTGTGGCTGTTCATCATCTCGGAGGTCTTCCTCTTCTCGGCCTTCCTCGCCGCTCGCTTCTACACGACGGGGACGGACCGGCCGGACGATCTGAACCAGAACCTGGCCCTGGCCGTCACGATCGTGCTCTTGATCTCCTCGGTGAGTGCCTACCTCGCGGAGACGTCGATCAAGTTCAACAACCGGCGGGGGTTCATCATCTCGCTCGGGATCACACTGCTGATGGGCATGATCTTCATGGGTGGGGTGACGTTCGAGCTCCGTGAAGCTGCGCTGCACTTCCCGCCGGAGACCCCGTATGGATCGTCGTACTTCATGCTCATCGGTCTTCACGCCTTCCACGTGGTGACCGGCCTGATCGCCCTGCTCATCGTGTTCGTCCTCGGCGTCAGGGGATTCTTCGGGTCGACGAACTCCTGGGGCGTCGAGGGAGCCGTCAAGTACTGGCACTTCGTGGACCTCGCATGGGTGTTCATCTACCCCACGCTGTACCTCCTCTGATCGCATGACGGCCACCCGCGAGCGCCCGACGAACAAGAAGAGCTACTCGTCGCGCCGCCGGGTCATCGAGGCGATCGTGATCGTCGCTGCTGCCACGTTCCTGGTATTCGCCCTCTCGTCGATCGCCCTGCTGATCTACACGGAGGGAAGCCGCGAGCCGACCTCTCACACCGTGGACATCCCGCCGGGATCGTTCGAGCTGATCGTCCAGGGCGAGAACCCGCTGAACATACCTCCGAGTTGGACGTTCTACGCGGATGACACCCTCATCCTCGACAATCGTGACGACGTGGCGCACACACTGGGGAACTGGGTCGTGCCGCCGAACACCATCCAAGCGTTCGAGCTCCAGCCGGCCTACGGCGGCTTCTTCACCTGCAGCCTCCACCCATCGGGGGCGATCACGCTCAACATCCAGCCGCGCGACTACGACTTTTCGATCATCGCCCTCCCGACCTTCGGATTCGGCATAGCCCTCGGGCTCGTGATCGTGATCGGGCTCAACGTCATGCGAGCCCTCGATCACAACGAAGACGAATGGCTGAGCGAAGCCATCGACGGATCGCCCATCGACAAGTCGGCCATCGACGACATGCTCGACGACCTCTCGTAGGGAATCCGAGCTCACAGACTGCGTTGAACCAGAACGTCGCTCGAAAGGCCAACCATGATGCTCACGAGTCTTCCCGTCGGTTGGATGCCGACGCGATCCGCCCTCCAGGCCTACACCCAGGCCATGACGGCGTTTCCCCGAGCGGCTGGTCCGGCTGATCCTCGCTGGTCCCACGTTGCGATGGACCCCACGCGGCACGGATTCGTCACCAGGCCGACGCCCCTGGAGGACGGCGCATCGCTGATGGCAATCGTGGACCTCGATGATCACCGGGTGAGCGCAACGGCGGGGGACGATGCCATCGACATCGATCTCCAGCCTGGGCCCTCTTCGGTGTCGGTTGGTGATGCGCTGTTGGAGCTCGCTGGGCGCCACGGTCCGGAGATCGCCGTCGATCGGGAGCGCTTCGGCACCAGCGAGACTCTGACGTATGACACGGAGGCGGTTGCAGCGTTCTTCGCTCAAGCACGGACGGCGATTGAAGCGCTCGACCGGGTCAACGCCCAGCTCTCGGGCGAGATCGCCGGTCCGCACCTGTGGCCGCACGGCTTCGACGTGGCAACCGAGTGGTTCTCCGACCGGATGGTGGACTACGGGGATTCCGAGTCGAACGCCCAGATCGCCATGGGGTGGTACCCGTCCGAGGACAGCTATGTGTACGTCAACCCGTGGCCCTTCCGCGATGAGTATGCGCAAATCCCGCTTCCCGGAGGCGCACGCTGGCACCTCGAGGGGTGGCAGGGAGCCAAGCTCGACCTCAACGCAGGTGACCCCGTGGCGCTCGACACGGTCGTCGAGCTCGGGGCGACGGTTCACGCCGCCACGGAGGCGTCGCTCGGCACGTGAAGCCCCTTGCGCCGACTCGCTGCGACGTGGTCCACGGCGAGCGGGTGTGGTAGACACAGATCATGCCCGAACGACGATCCTTCTCCCAGTGGAGATCCCATCCGTGGCACGGTCTCTCGCCGGGGCCTGCCGTACCCGACACGGTGGTCGCCTTCATCGAGATGACGCCGTACGACGTGGTCAAGTACGAGGTCGACAAGGAAACCGGGTATCTCAAGGTCGACCGTCCACAGACAGGGTCGAGCTCGCCGCCGACGTTGTACGGGTTCATTCCCCAGACGTATTGCGCAGATCGAGTGGCTGGACTCGTCGACGGGGTCGACCGGGCAGACGGTGATCCACTGGACATCTGTGTCCTGTCCGAGCGCCAGATCAACCGGGCTGAGATCTTGCTGAAAGCCAGAGTGATCGGCGGTGTCCAGATGATCGACGATGAGGAGGCGGACGACAAGATCCTCGCCGTGCTGGCTGAGGACCCGGTCTGGGCCGACACGCTCGACATCGAGGGGATCCCCGATGCGATGATCGATCGGATCGTCCACTACTTCGCAACTTACAAGACCCTTCCCGGCCGTGAGCCCACGGTCCGCATACCCCAGGTGTATGGAGCCGACCACGCACGAGCGGTCGTGGACGCAGCCCTCGCCGACTACCGCGTTGCGTTCGGTGACGACCGCTCCTGACGCCCACTCGCGCGTTGCTTCGCATCCTCGCCCGCTGACGGAAGCCGAGGTGAAGGCGCGCGTTGCCGACGGCCGGGTCAACACTGCCGTCACCAAGGCGTCCCGCTCAGTGGGGAGCATCCTCAGGGGGAACATCCTCACCCGCTTCAACGCCATCATCACCTCGATGGTGGTGGTGATCCTGGTGTTCGGGGAGCCCGCCGACGCCCTCTTCGGCATCGTGATGGTGGTGAACGCCCTCATCGGCATCGTCCAGGAGCTCCGGGCGAAGCGGACGCTGGATCGGTTGACGGTGCTTGTCGCTCCCACTGCGACAGTCAGACGCTCGGAAGGTACGGTCGTCATCCCCGCAGAGCAGGTCGTCCTCGATGATCTGATCGTGCTGGCGCGAGGCCAGCAAGTGCCCGTCGATGGTGTCGTGATCGACAGCGACTCGATCGAAGTGTCGGAGGCGCTGTTGACCGGTGAGGCGGAGCCGATCGTCAAGCACGTCGACGACCCCGTCTACAGCGGGAGCTTCGTGGTTGCAGGCGGCGCGATGTGTCTCGTCACGGCCGTTGGCAAGGACTCCTACGCCAATCAGCTGGCGCTGGATGCCAAGAAGTTCACCATTTCGCGGTCAGAGCTCGCAGATTCCATCAATCAGATCCTGCGTCTCGTGACGTGGTTGCTCCTCCCCACATCGGCTCTGCTGTTGTGGAGCCAGCTCCAGTCCGGAGCCTCCTTCTCGGATGCGGCAGTCTCGACGGTCGCTGGCGTGGTGGCGATGGTCCCGCAGGGCCTCGTGCTCCTGGTCTCGATGGCCTTCGCCGTAGCGGTCATCAAGCTCGGGAGGATCAACGTGCTCGTCCAGGAGCTTCCGTCCGTGGAGACACTCGCTCGCGTGGACCTGCTGTGCGTCGACAAGACGGGGACCCTGACCGACGGCACCATCCGCCTGGCACAGGTTCACCCGGTCGCCGGGGAGGGCACCGCGGAGGCGCCGGCTGTGCTGTCTGCGATCGCCCTCGCTGATCCCGATCCGAATCCCACGATCGCAGCCATCGCCGCTCGGTACGACCAAGCGACCGCACGGCGTGCCGTTGCACGGATCCCGTTCTCGAGCGAGCGGAAGCTGTCCGCTGTTGCGTTCGACGATGGATCGGCGTGGGTGGTGGGTGCACCGGAGGTCGTCGTCGGCGCCGACGTGGACGAGACCATTCTGTCCATGGCTCGCAACCTCGCTGAGCGCGGCAGGAGGGCCATCCTCGTGGCTCGTGCGGACCCGGAAGACATCCGACGATCCGAGATCGGGGCAGTGCGTCCTGCCTATGTGCTCGAGTTCGAGGAGCACCTCCGACCGGACGCAGCCGATACGGTCGCCTACTTCACCGAGCAACACGTGACGCTGAAGGTCATCTCCGGGGATTCACCGGTCACGACGGCGGCAGTGGCCGATGCCGTCGCCGTCCCGGGAAGCGGTGCCGTCGATGCTCGCACCCTTCCGTCCGATCCGGTCGAGCTGGCGGAGGTCGCCGACGCAACGAGGGTGTTCGGGCGCGTGACACCGGAGCAGAAGCGAAGCCTCGTTGCCGGATTCCAGGCACGCAACCACACGGTGGCGATGACCGGCGACGGTGTCAACGATGTCCTCGCCGTCAAGGAGGCCGATCTCGGGATCGCAATGGGAGAGGGATCGGGGGCGACGAGAGCGGTGAGTCAGATCGTGCTGCTCGACAATCGGTTTTCAGCGTTGCCCGTCGTGGTCGCCGAGGGCCGCCGGGTCGTCGCGAACATGGAGCGCGTCTCCTCCCTGTTCCTCACGAAGACCGTGTATGCGACGCTCCTCGCCGTGGCGATTGGCTTCGTCGGCATCACCTTCCCGTTTCTCCCGAGGCACCTGACCCTCATCGGATCGCTCACCATCGGCATCCCGGCCTTCTTCCTCTCGTTCGAACCACAGGATCGGCCGATCCGTCCGGGGTTCATGCCGCGGGTGTTCGCATTCGCGGTCCCCGCCGGTTTCGTCACCGCCCTTGCCACCTTCATCTTCTACGGATTGTCCCGGGTCGACGACCTGGGCCTGTCCCTCGAGCAATCGAGGACCGGTGCGACCACGCTGATGGTCGTGCTCGGTCTCGTCGTGCTCTACGAGCTCATCGAGCCGATCGAGATGCACCACGCGCTGATGATCGCGGGCTTGTTCCTTGCGTACCTGTTCGTGCTTGCCGTGCCGCCGCTGCGTGAGTTCTTCGCACTGACGGTGCCCGAATGGCAGGCATGGGTGGTGATCGCACTGGTGGCATTGGTGACTGGGGTGCTCCTCAAGGTCCTCTGGACGTGGGCGAAGCGATTCATCGGCACTCGATACGGGATCGAGGTCTCCTGAGCGGGTAACGTGGCCCGGTCCGGCCGGCTGTAGCCGGTCGGAGGCAAGAAGGTCAGGGTGCCCATGAAGCGCAGCGACAGGTTGATCAAGCGCATTGCCACGTGGCTCGTGGCTGCTCTGTACCAGCGTGTGGAGGTGCGCCACGCCCAGGGCCTCACCGCGTCGGGCGCGCAACTCGCCAATGCCAGCCACTTCGGGGGCGCCTCAGACCCACTCCTGCTCGTGTACGCAATGGACCGGGTCCCTCGATTCATCGCACGCGATGTGATCTGGAAGATCGCCCCCGCTCGTTGGGTCATGAACTGGGTCGGGGCGATTCCCATCCACAAACCCGAAGATCGCGGCACCGGCACGTCGAACGACCAGATGTTCGCCAGCACTTACAAGGCTCTGGGGGACGAGCAACTCGTCTGCATCTTCCCCGAAGGCGTCACGGTCGACGATCCGCGTATCGCAGCGATCAAGACCGGCTCTGCGCGGATTGCGCTCGGTGCGCGTGCACAGGGCGTCGAAGGCATCACGCTGGTGAGCGCCGGCATCCATTACCAGAACAAAGCCGCCCTCCGTTCGGCGGCGTTCGTGGATGTCGGCTACCCGATCGATCTCGACGAGTGGGTTCACATGAACATCGCCGAGGGCGAGCCTCAGGACTCGTCGAATCGAGAGGCGGTGCGAGCGCTCACCCACGACATGGAAGAGAATCTCAGGATCGCAGCGCCGGACTTCGAAGACTGGGAGTCGGCCATCTCGAGTGCCGGTGCGGCCTCCGTCGCACTTCGACCGAGCGATGGACACGACCTCGAGGTCGGCATTGCGAGTCGTGATCGGCTCGCACGCTTGATCGACGAGTCGCCCGAAGCCGACGAGGTCCGGGAGGCGATGGACGCCTATCAAGCCGATCTCGACTCCCTCGGGATCGACGACGAGACCTTCGTGTGGGCCTATAACGGCTATCAGTCCTTCCTCTGGTTCGTCATCCGGACGATCATCATCGGCCTGGTTCTCCTGCCGTATGCGTTGATCGGTCTGATCATCAACGCCATCCCGCTGGCACTCGTGTGGCTGGTCGGTCGGCTCCGAGTGGACGACGCGGTCATGGCGACGATCAAGCCGGCGAGTGCCATCCTGTTCTTCGGGATCGCCTGGGGGATCGTCTTGTGGCGCGTCACCGTCGAGTCCGGTCTCGAAGGGTTCTTCGCCTTCATCGTCCTCTTGCCGATCTACCTCTTCGCTCTCTTCGCATGGACGGAGCGGGTGTCGCTGCTCT
This sequence comes from Acidimicrobiia bacterium, assembly GCA_030066265.1. Taxonomy (GTDB): domain Bacteria; phylum Actinomycetota; class Acidimicrobiia; order Spongiisociales; family UBA5794; genus SZUA-442. The sequence continues at coordinate 23,169 of JASJCF010000008.1, forward strand.
ATCGCGCCCTGAGGGGCGGCTTCAAGGCGAGGAGCATCCGGCAGGGGTACGACCTCATCAGAGCCCATCGTCGGGCCGTGGTCGAGGCGGTTGCTCAGGCTGTCTGAACGGGCTCGCTCGGGCTCTCCGTGGTCTCCACCCGGCCCTCGGCGATCCGATCGGCCCGGACGACCTCGGACGTGCGGAGCCGTGCTTCGATCCGCTCCATCTGGTCGCTGCTGACGTCGTCGAACCCGTAGGCGGCGCGCACGAACTCGGCGAGGTCGGCCCGGTAGTCGTGACCTGTCGACTTGAACTCACCCGGTACGACCGTTGCAGCGTTCTTGGTGTCGATGAGCGTCTGCCAGAACGTCACGCCGGGGAGCCAACGCTGGTTCGGCTCCATGTTTCGACCCTCGCCCGGTGACACGAGCCAGTCCGGCATCTCGATCGCGATCTTCGGATTGAACTTCGTGACGGGGTCGTTGTCGTGATTGAGGAAGAACACGTCGGGATCATCCAGGCCCTCGGAACGACGTTCAACGAGGTCGTCGAAGTGATCGAACACCGGGACCCCGTCCGCAGTGAGATCGGAGAACAGCTTCGAGCCCTGCGGGGTCCCTACCCACAAGGCAAGGTCGACGATGGGGGCGTCCGATGATCCCGATGCCTCGAGGACGCCCATCTGACAGGTGATCGCACCGAGGCTCTCCCCGTATGCGGCAAGGCGGATCTCGCGCCCTGTCGCATCGATCTCGTCACGGAGGCGCCGGAGCAGCTTTGCGTACACTCGTGCCGCTTCCCCGACCTTGGTGATCGACAGCATCGAGGGAACCTCGCCGTACTGGACCGCAACGGTTGCGACGTCGCCGCGGCTCATCAGCTCGGCAGCCTCGATGGCGATGTAGTTGACGTAGCCGGTCCCGGCGGGCGAGGCCGCGATGATCGTCGATCGCTCGAAACCACCGGCCCTGCGCAGCTCCTGGATGGCCATCTCGACTCGATCGTCCTCGCTGTCTGCGGTCCCGAGGCCGATGTACACGCGGACCGGCTCGGAGCGTGGGGACTCGCCCATGATCTGCTCGATGTCAGCCTCCGGCGTGTACTCGGACACCAGTCGCCGCCCCTGGAGGCCCAGCGTCTCGTACGACGCGATGCTGTACTGCGAGCCCGAGACGGCGTTCGACTCCGGCCGTTCGGCGTACGACACCTCGGTCTGCCGGTTGCCGGCGGCGATCCGTCCGAGCACCCGGCGGAACGCAACTGCGAGGCCGTTCACCAGCCCGTTCAGCATCACGATCGAGACGCCGGTTCCGATGAGGAATCGGAGTGGCGCCTTGCTCGTCGCCTTCCGTGCGATGGTTCTGGCCGCATAGAAGATTCCTGCGATGACCGCGCCCAGGACCAGGTTCAAGCCGAGGCCCACGGCGGAAGCCGTTGCCACGTACTTGGGATCGGGATCGTCGGGCCTGCGGTCGAGCGCCACCTTTGCTTCGAGTGCCGTCGATACGCCAACGCCGGCAAGCGTCAAGCCCGATGCGATCGGCGGACTGCCTTTGGCTCCGACACCGCTCAGTGCCATGGCAGACAGGACTTCGGATCCCGCCTCGGCCCATGCCTCTCCTTCGTCGGCGACCGGCACCTCGTCCGAATCGTCGGTGCCGAGGAGTTGCGCGGACCTGCCGGCCGCAGCCGCCATCCCCACGGCACGAACGGCCGAGGAGGACCCGGGGATCCCCAGAAGGCCGATGATCTTGCCGAGGCCCGAGGCTGCGAGGAACCCGGTCAGGAAGCTCCCTCCCATGATCAGGCCCTGGTCGATTGCAGACCGTGGCATGAGGCTCGGCTCGAGCGACTTGGCCGCAAACCGAATGCCGGCGACGATGCCGGCGAGCAGTGAACTGGGTCGTGCGCGCACGGTCGTTCCTCCACGCTGGTGTCGTGGAGCACGATAGGCGGCCGAGTGCGCCGTCGATCCGTCGGGTGACTAGACACCTCCGACGCGCCGCGCTGGGCCTTTCGATGTCGGCTTCGGCGCGGTATCGTGGCCCCGGAGGTGTCGGTGCCGCGTCCTGACAAGCCCATCAACCCCGGACGGTTGAACGATCCCGTGGCCTCTTCGCGTGCCCACGCCTGGACCAAACACGGCGGTCCCGGTGGGCAGACGGGCTTCGAGGACACGCCTGAGGAGATCGAGGTCGAGGTCGACGATCTCATCATCGTCCACGATGGGACCGTCGAGCAGTCCTCGAAATGGGCTCAGCGGTCAACGGCGGCACACATCGACTACGGCCAGGAGTATGTGCCGACTCCGGTGTTCGAGGTCGAGAAGCAGTGGACGGTCGCCCGCACCGTCGAGGGCCGCACGTACACCCGCTCCGACTCCGCCACCTACGTGGAGATCACGCCGGAGGCGCCGCAGGCCTGAGGGCGTGCGAGGTGCTCAGGACGCCGCAGGATCTCCGCAGACGTCTTCGAGCCGCTCGAGGCCGAGTTCCGCAATCGCCCGCTCGGGGTCGGTGATGACCAGGTCGACGTGCTCGTGGACCAGCTCGACGTTGGCGACCCGCCCGGGCTGGCCGTCGTCGCGGTACTTCAGGTGGTAGTCAGGAGGGATGAACCTCACCGACACGACGTTCTCGAGATCCATGTCGGGGAGGAGCCGGATGAACTCGGGGAGAGCATCGATCGGGATGTCGGTCGTCATCGTCTCCTTGATGACGTCGGCGAGCTTGCCGAAGTTGAGTGCGAGCGATGCCGGGTCCGCCTGCTCCATGATGGCTTCGATGACGCACCGCTGGCGGTTCATGCGGAAGTAATCGCTGTCCTGATTCCGCGTTCGGGCGTATGCGAGCGCGAGATGTCCGTCCAGCTTCTGGGTACCGGCAGCGATCTCGATGCGCTCGTACGACGTGCCGTCCTCGTTCGGGTATTCCTCGTCGATGACGGTCGACGGGACGTAGATCTCGACGCCGCCGAGCGCATCGACGATGTCCACGAACCCGTCGAGGTTCACCATGGCGTAGTAGTGGATCGGGATGCCGAGGAACTCGGAGATGACACCCTTGACGGCATTCTCGGACGGCGTCCCGGGGCCGGGGAACGCGTCCGGGTACCGCTCACCTGCGATCCACAGCTCGTTGATCAGCTCGGGGTAGCAGTCGCAATCCCACACGCCCATGCCGTCGGGGAGGGGCGCCTGTGTCCAGTTCCGGGGTACCGAGAACATCGCCGCTTCGCCCGTCTCCGGATCGATCGAGACGGTGATCATGGTGTCGGTGCGGATGCCGGTTCGCCCGGTGCCGAAGTCGCCGCCGATCAGCAGGACGTTGAGCCGTTCGAGACCGTCCCAGATCACGCCGGTCGATTGGACCTCGGTGGTCGTGGTGCTGTCGGATCCAGCGGCACCGGCAGGCGAGGATGCGGTCTCGCCGACGGTCGGTGGCGATGTCGCCGTCGTCTCGCTCCCCGATGAGGGCTCGGCGCTGAACACCGAGGTGATCAGGTCGTATTGGACGACGTCGTAGTAGCCGAACACGACGTGCGGCACGGCCAGGACCGCAACGAGGACGGCGGCGGATGCGAAGACGGCGGATGTGTTCTTCGTTGCCACCCTCGGACCACGACCCTTTGCGAGGCGGTACGCGTCATCTGCGGCCCAGATGCGATAACCGAGCAACGCGATGTTGCCCACCATCATGATCGCCAACGAGTTGGGGCTGACCCAGTGGCTCAGCGTCGTGACGGTGTCCCGAAAGAACAGGAACACCACGACGAGGATGCCGGCGTTGATGGCCATCAACGACCAGCCGCGCCGTGATTCGCCGGCGATGAACTGGCCGGTGCCGGGGATGATGGCGGATGCGAACGCGGCGAGCCACGGCCTGGTCGAGGACGTAGAGGAAGAGACAGGGACCTCGGCGGTGGACATCGGAGCGATGGTATCTGAGGGACCCTGATACTGGGTGGACCCCGGGACGTCGTCGGGGGAAGCCCGGGCGGCGGGGATTGAGCGGCCTCGGAAGGCATGGCCCAACCCGAGGGGCTCATGCCGGAGGAGGCGGTACCGCCGTCCTCCGGCGGTCGAGAAGAACCCGGCTCGCACCCCCGCCAAGTAACCTCGCCAGCGCATCCAGCTGACACACCCACCGGAACACCTTGGATCAATCCACGACCCCACCGCCGGATCCGGAGCCGTCGAAGCGGCCCGGTGCCCGGTACGCCTACATGCGAAGCGACGGGACCCTCGACATCGTCGTGGGCTCGTTCATCGCCGGGCTGGGTGGCTACGCGTACCAGTTCCTGGGGGGTCGGTCACTCGGTGAGGACGGCTTCGCCCCCATCGGGGTGCTCCTGACGGCTCACTTCCTGTCGTTCGTGATCGTGCTCATGCCCATCGAGCAGTTCGTGATTCGCCGGATCACGGTGGGAGCCCGAGGGTGGGTTGTTCCCCTGCGGGCGATCGCCCTCGTCGTGGCCGCCGGTGCGGCGGCGGTGTTCGTGGTGTCGGTTGCGGGCGATGACTACTTCACGAGCAGGCGCGAATTCGTCATCTTCATGGTGCTCACGGTCGCCGGCCACTTCTTCTTCGCCGTTGGCCGGGGGTATCTCGCCGGGTTCCGTCGTTTCCGCGCCTACGGCTACTCGTCGGCCGCAGCTTCGATGTTGCGGCTCGCCATTGCGATCACGGTCGCCATCGTCGCCCCGACGGTGACCGGATTTGCCTGGGCGCATGTGCTGGGACCGCTGGTCATCGTGTTCTGGCGTCCCTGGAAGCAGCCGGACGATGCAACACGCCTCACCGAGGAGGAGACGGCCGATACGTCTGAACGTGGCCTCCTGGCAGGGCTCGTGCTCTCCGCCGCTGCGTCCCAGGCGCTCCTGTTGGCGGGTCCTCTCGTGGCGTCGCGGCTCGGAGCGACCGCAGCCGAGTTCTCCGTCACCTATGCAACCTTGCTGATTGCACGAGCCCCGCTCACGCTCGGCTACAACCTCATTGCGCGGATCCTCCCCCCATTCACGGAGATGGCGGTGAAAGGGGAGTACCGCGAGCTGCGTGCGTGGGCTCGAGGCATTGCACTCGCTGCTGGGGTCCTGGCCGGCTTCGGAGCCCTCCTCGGGTCACTGCTCGGGCCGCTCCTGGTATCCGTTGCCTTCGGCGAGGGATTCGCCCCCGAGCCCGGTGTGGCGGCCCTTGCCGGGGCGGGGGTCGTCCTCGCAGCCGGTGCCCTCTTCATCGGTCAGATCCTCGTCGCACGCGGACAGTCGCTGCGGTTGCTGCTCGCCTGGCTCGCGGCGCTCGCGGCAGCCGCCTTCAGCCTCTTCCTGCCCATCGATGATCCCATCTACCGCGTGGTCGTGGCCTTCTTCGTCGGAGAAGTCGTTGCCCTGGCGGCGCTCGTCGTAGCCGCCCTGGCGAAGGAAGGCGACGAGACCTCCATCTCCCACGGCTACGTCGTCGTCAAGCGATCGATCGACATCGGGGGCAGCCTGGTCGCACTCGTCCTCCTGTTCCCGATCCTCTTCGTCGCCGCCGTGCTCATCCGGGTCGGGTCGCCTGGTCCGGCGTTCTTCCGCCAGCAGCGTGTCGGCCGGAACGGACGCGACTTCTGGATGGTCAAGCTTCGCACCATGATCATCGATCACGACGAGGAGGTGTTCCGCGAGCATCTCGACCGTCTTCAGCAAACCGACCCGGACGACGGCATCTACACGATCAGGATCGACGAGGATCCCAGAGTCACCCCGATCGGTGCCAAGCTCCGCAAGTGGTCGATCGACGAGCTCCCCAACTTCTGGAACGTCCTGAAGGGCTCGATGTCGTTGGTCGGCCCGCGGCCACTCGTGCGAGACGAGGCAGAGCTGATCGGCCTCGACGACGCACGATTCACCGTCAAACCGGGAATCACCGGCATGGCGCAGGTGCATGGCAGGGACGCCATCAGCCTCGAGGAACGCACCGAGTGGGATCACCGCTACGTGGAGGATCGATCGACGAGACTCGATCTTCGGATCCTGGTCCAGACCGTCGGCACGGTGTTCGCCGCTCCCGGCGCCGAGGATGAGCGGAATACTGATGCAGGAGCAGGGTTGGACGAGGCATGACCGACCCCGTCAGCGAGCGCTTGTCTCTCCCCGATCCTCTCATCGCCGTGGTCGGCGCAACCGATGCGCCGGGCAAATACGGAGGGATCATCTATCGCGATCTCAAGCAGAAGGGGTATCGGGTCGTCGGGGTGAACCCCGGTCGCCCCACGGTGGATGGTGACCCGGCCTACCCCTCGCTCGCTTCGCTGCCCGAGGTCCCCGACATCGTCAACGTCGTCGTGCCCCCTCCGCAAACGCTCAGCATCCTCGAAGAGGCGGCCCAGCTCGGCGATGTGGCGGTCTGGATCCAGCCGGGAGCGGCGGACACCGCCGTCCGGGAGCGTGCGGCGGAGTTGGGGCTTGCGACCCTGATCGACGCCTGCATCATGGTCCGGGCCAGGTCGGTCAGTCGATGAGCGCGGTCCAGTAGGGTTGCTCCCGGAGGAACAGGTGCCAGGCAACGAGCTGAGGGACGAGCTACAAGCCATTCCGGGGGTGGCGTCCGCAAAGGTGACGTACACCGATGACGCGCCCGTTGCGCGCATTTGGCTCGACGGCTCCCGGGATGCAGAAGAGGTCCGAGAGAAGGTCAACGCCCTCCTCGGCCGGACCCTGCCGGATCGGCCTCGATCCACCCCTGCTCGTGTGAAACGGAAGAGCGGGCTCGGCCGCGGGCTGACCGACTTGATCGGCGAGGACGACTCCGTCCCGAGCCACATCGACGGTGCATCGGCTCCCTCCCCATCGACCTCCTCGCTTCGCAGCGTCGGTGTCGTCGAGTCGGACGAGGGCGTTTCCGTTGACATCGAAGACAAGGCCGGCGCGAAGCGTTCGGTGCCGATCGGTGACACGGGATCCATCGATGAAGCGGTCATCGCAGCTGTCTTCAGCCTCTACGGTCTATCCGTCGACACCGAGATCGAGCTCCAGGATCTCGAGGGGCCCGACGGGGATGTGATCGTGGCAACCGTCCACCACGCATCCGGGGATCGGGTCGCCGGTGCCTCGTTCGTCGACTTCGGCCGCCCATGGGCGGTCGCTCGGGCCATCGAGCAAGCCATCGCGGCCTTCTGATGGCCATCGAGGTCGCGTGTCCCGCCTGCGGGGAGGCCGATGAGTTGTCCGGTTCGCGCACCGACCGAGGCATCGCTCTCGAGTGTGGCCGATGCGGGAACTCCTGGCTGCGTTCGCTCGATCGCCGGTGTGCAACCTGCGGTTCTGAGGACCTCCAGACCGTGCCGCTCGCCATCGTCGAGCGGAGTCGTGGAACGCAGTTGTCGGTGTTGGGGACCCGGCCGATCGAGCTGTGCTCGAGCTGTGATGCCGACCGACTTGCCCGCTACCACGCAAACCGTCCGAATCCCCTCATGCCGGACGCGCTCCCCACGGTGGGCGAGGAGCAGATGAACGGCTAGGCCGATGCCTGCTCGGTTGAGACTTCTCCGGTCTGGTCAGCCCGCTTCGTCGGTCGCGTGAGCACGAACGCGCTGACGCCGGCAGCGAGTGCCCACATGCCGATGCGGACGTAGATGTTGTCGATGAAGAAGATGGTGGTGATTCCGAACGAGATGAGGATGGCGGTCACCGCAATGATCTTGCCTCTGACCGAGAACCCTCTGCCCGCCCTCCAATCCTGGACGATCGTCCCGAAGAAGCGGTTCGTCACCAGCCAGTGGTCGAAGCGTTCCGAGGATCGGGAGAAGAAGAAGGCAGCAAGCAGCACGGGTCCGGTCGTCGGGAGCCCCGGGATGAACACCCCGAAGAACGCGATCCCGACGAAGACAAAGCCAAGCACGAGCAGGAGCCCGCGGAGCGCGCGATTCTTCACCACTGCCATATAGAGAGAATACGGAGTGCCACCACCGACAGTATGTCGGAATGTAGGGTTCCCCCATGCGCGAATGGGTGAGGACCCTCATGTCACCTGGGGTCCGGGAACGGGTGAGTGGCGCGCCCGCCAGTGCCACCGGCGCATCGTCGTTCCATCTGTGGTGGGACGTCCCGTTCGGCGAGAAGCTGGTTGCGGCGAGTGTCACGCTGGATGTGACCAGGCAGCCGGACCTCGATCGCCTCGTCTTCTTCGCTCTGCAGGTCGCCTTCGTGAAGCCGAACGGCGGGGGAGCGCACCTCGGTCTGCAGCACCATCCGGCATTCCCCGACAAGTCGGCGATCAACTGGGGTGGCTATGCGCACCACGGCGAGGTCCTCGAAGGCACCGAATCCGGACTGGCGTCGGTGGCGAACGATCCGAACACGCGTGATTACCCGTGGCACCAGGAGCGTCCGTACCAGTTGTCGGTGGAGCGAGTGACCGATGATGGTGCAGACGTGCACCGCTGGCGCGGCTCATCGACGGATCTGGTGACGGGAGACTCGGTGGTGGTGCGTGATCTGTACAGCCCGGGACGGTATCTGCGGTCTCCGGTGGTGTGGATCGAGTCGTTTGCGCCGTGCGACGCCCCTCGGTTCGAGGCTCGGTGGTCCAATGCCACCATCGTCACCGACAAGGGCGACGTGCGGGCGATCAAACGCATGCGAGCGGACTACCAGCCCCACGCTGCTGGAGGGTGCACCAACACGAACTCGTTCGTCGACGGCGTCAGCTTCGTGCAGCGCTCGGCACAGCTCCGCACCACCAAGGCCGGGACGACCCTGTCGATCGGGTGATGTCGCACCGGCGGTGAACGGATGTGGCTGATCACCACGTCAACGAATCGAACGTGTAGGGTCGCTGTGGGGAAGGCGCCTCACCTCGTGCGACGTCTCGACGCACTTCCGAACCCCTCGGCTCCGATGATGAAACGCTCCAAACAATGAGACGGATTTCGTTCTTCGCGCGATGGCCGACTCTGCCGATCGTGGTCGTGCTGGTGGTGGCTTCGTGCTCGAGTTCCACTGGTGACAGCGTGGATACGACCTTCGAGGAGACCACCACGACGGAGACTGTCGCCACAGGCCCGCTCGAACTCGTCGGCGCCTACGACGGTGAGGACTGCTCATACGAGGGTCCGCAGACCGCCACGCTCGATGACGAGATCAGCTTGACGCTGACGAACGACTCCGCCGATGCAGCCTTCCTGAGGATGATGCTGATTCCCCCCGACCGCCTGACAGACATCGAGCCGCAGGTGGGGTCAGACTTCGACTTCTCCGCCGGAAGGACAACATTCCTCAATCCGACGCTGTACGCAGAGGCCGGTCCGTTCGAGGAATCGACGGCGCTCGCCTTCTTGCCGTCGCCCGGCACCTACCTGGTGGAATGTGCCTCGGTGGAGGGAGCAGCCCCCGACCACGTGTGGTGGCTCGCGACACTCGATGCCACCCCCTAGCGGCGATTCCGCGCTGCCAGCTGATGTCCGAGGCCCGTGCTCGCCAAACAGGATCGCTTCAGTCGAGGTGAGCGATGGGACCGCCCGGATCGATCCCGTGGTTGCTGCGGATCTCGTCGAGGGTCTCTTGATCGTCGCGCCCTTGCGCTTGTGCGTGCTCGAGCTCGTCGATCAGTCCATCCAATGCCGATGGCCAGATGGCGAGCCACTTGGCCTCTTCGCTCGTGATCCTGAGACCGTGCTCGGTGTCGGGCGGGATCAGGACGAAGGCCCCCGGTACCAATGGGGTCACCGAGGTGGATCCGCATAGGTCCAGTTGCCCCTCGATGATGAAGAACGCCTCCGATTCTCCGCGATGGATGTGGGTCCTTCCTGACGTTCCCCGTTTCCCAGTCACCAGGACAGCCCCCCAACCGCCAACGGATTCCGAGGCCGCCAAGAGCGGTGTGATGTTCCCCCGTGCGATCTGATCCTCAGGGTTGAGCACCATCAGGTTGTCGTCCGTCCACATGGTCTCTCCCCATCCGCGTCGATCGAACCTACCAAACCGCTCGGATCAGCACAGGTCAACTGATGCTCAGAGCCAATCGACCAAGCGATGCGAAGCACGGAAGAGCATGCGCAGGTCGACGACGTCGCCCGGACGGCCTTGCCTATCGGACACCAGCCCGAACCGGATTCGACGGGAGGACGAGACATGGGCCGGCCCGCCGCCCGCCCCGTGGGTTGGACATGCCTGCCACTGTGGGCGCGTCGCTAGGTTGACACCATGGACGCTACTGCATCGTCGAGCGATGACGAGATTGCCAAGGCGTGGGTCGGAGAGCCGGTTCGCCTGGACGGCCCGATCACACTTCATGAACCTGATCCGGTCTGGCTGGAGCTGTATCGGCGCGAGGAGACCCGGATCCGCGACGTTCTGGGTGATCGAACCCTGCTCGTTGAGCACGTCGGGTCCACATCGGTGCCCGGTCTCGTAGCGAAGCCGATCATTGACATCGTCTTGGCCGTAGCCGATTCGTCCGATGAAGCGTCTTACCTGCCAGATCTCGAGGATGCCGGCTACACGCTCGTGATCCGCGAAGAAGACTGGTTCGAGCATCGGGTCTTCAAAGGGCCCGACACCGACATCAACCTCCACGTCTTCAGTGTGGGCACCGTAGAGATCGACCGGATGATCGCCTTCCGGAACCACCTGCGCGCAGATGCCGGAGACCGCATGCGCTACGAGGATGTGAAGCGCAGCTTGGCATCCCAGAAGTGGGCCTACGTCCAGAACTATGCCGATGCCAAGACACAAGTGATCACCGAGATCATGCGCCGCGCCATGCAGTAGGCCTCCCCCTACTCAGACCTGCCGATGTCCCAGCACCGGTCCCCGTGCCCCATGGTGGAGGTGGTGTCAGCGAAGGTGGGCGGAGATGTAGCCCGCCATCTTCCGAGCGGCGTCCGGGCTGAGCGAGAAGAACAGATCGGGCTCAACCAGTTCCACTTCTCCGACGAGCGGGGCACCCTCGTCGTCGAGAACAAGGTCGACGCGGGCATACGCAAGTGTGTCGTGGCCGTCCGACAGGGCATCGGTCGATGCCTCGGCGATGCCGATGCTGTGCGCGTGCAGGTCAGTGAGGCTGTAGGTGCCACCGAACTCGGCCTGCACGCGGAACTCGCCTTCCATGGCGACCTTGTGAACCGCGTGGGTGAAATGGCCTCCTACGAAGATCGCAGAGGTTTCACCGACCTCGGCGACCGATTTGAGGAAGGGTTGGATCATGACCTCACCCAGGGGGAGTAGCGACTCGATGTGCTCTCGGACT
>JASJCF010000067.1 GCA_030066265.1 Acidimicrobiia bacterium
CTGCTCGGCTACCCGAATGTCCGCAACTACGACGGCTCATGGACCGAGTACGGCAACGCCGTCCGGGTGCCGATCGAGCGCTAGATGTGCTCTTCGGGGAGGTTGTCCCGGATGATGCTCATGGGGGTTGCCCATTTGAGCGATCCGTGGGATCGGTGGTGATTGTAGAAGTGGATGAACCCCGTGTAGTGATCGGTGCGTTCGCGGTCTGAGTGCCATGGTCGGATGTAGGCCCATTCCTCGAGCAGGATGCGGTGGAAGCGTTCCACTTTCCCGTTGGTTTGGGGCCGGTACGGTCTCGTCTTCTTCGCCACGGTGCCGGTGTCGTTGCACGCCTGGTGCCAGAGTCCTGATCGGTAGCACGATCCGTTGTCGGTGATGACCCGCTCACAGGTGATCCCGATCGACGCGTACCAGGCAGCGGCTCGCCGCCAGAACCCGGCCGCAGTCGTGGCTTTCTCGTCGGTGAGGATCTCTGAGTACACGATGCGGGTGCGGTCATCGATTGCAGTGTGGAGGTACCGGTACCCGACCATCCGAGACCTGGCGCCTTCACCCTGGTAGCCGCGTCCCCTGGTGCGCCAGCCGCCACCGTCAGGGATCCCCGCAAGCTTCTTGATATCGACGTGGATCAACTCACCCGGACGGTCACGCTGATATCGACGCACCGGCTGGCGTTTGGTGGCACGGTCGCCCCGGTCCAGGCGTCCCAACCCAGCCCGGGTGAGGATGTTCTGGACAGTCGAGGCCGCCAACCCCACCTCATAGGCGATGTGATCGGCACCCCAACGCCGCTTCCGACGCAACTCCACGACCCGGCGCCGAACACGACGCGGCGTCCGGTTCGGAGACCTCTGTGGCCGACACGACCGGTCCTCGAGTCCCTCCACACCCTCGGCAAGGAACCGGTCCCGCCACTTACGCACCGTCTTGGGGTCGACCTGGAACCGTTCCGCTGTCGCAGCAACGGACCAGCCACGATCAACCACACACAGGACCATCCGGCGTCGCCCCACCACCGTAAGGGGCGCATTCGGATGAACAGACCTAGCGTGGGCCATGAGCCCTCCTTCGAGCCGTGAGTGTTGCAACCCACAGTCTCGTTCGGAGGGCTCACCCCGTCACACCACCAACCCAGGGACAACGTCCCCGGTTGTCACACCTAGCGCACGATGGCCTCCACCTCGATTTCGACCTTCCACGCCGGATCGAGCAACGCGGAGACGACCACCATCGTGGCCGCAGGGGCCGATGCGCCGAATGCCTCACCATGGACGCGGCCGATGTCATCGGCGTCGGCCGGATCGACGATGAACATCCGGGTGCGCACGACGTCCTCGATCGACGAGCCGAGTGCCTCGAGTGCCTCGCGGGCGATGTCGACGCACCGCTGCATCTGTGCGCCTGCGTCGGCCGCCACTGCGGAGCCCGGCGGGGGCACGGGAGCCGTTCCGGCCACGTGGACGATGTTCCCGACCCGGATGGCTCGCGAGAATCCGTATGCGGGCTCGTACGGGGAGATACCCCGATGACGGCTTGCCTCCATGGGGCGACGCTAGCGGACGAGGTTTCGTCCGCCCCCTCCTCCTGCATAGCGGCGTCGCTTGCGCGGTGCACCGTCCCACTGACAGGATCCGAGTTTCGCGACCTCCTCCCGGATGCAATCGGCCACGGAGCGATGGGACAACACACTGCTGTGGGCTTCGAAGACCCGTCGCACCATGCCCACAGGATTCCACCACGATGCCCAGGCGGAGGGCTTGCCGTCGTACTCGAGGTCGTAGACCCGCAGACCCTTCGGCTCGTCCCGGAAGTTTGTGAACTCGGCATCCGGGTTGCGCACCACGATCACTTCGACGCCTGCGGACCTGCCCAGGTGCTCGCGCACATCCCGGCAGCCCCGATCGTCACAGTGGACCGGATCGAAGCCACCATTGTCGGGAACCCATCGGAACGGGCGACCGAGCCGCTGGAGCGGGCCGAGGGGGAATCGGGCGATCGGCGGATCGAGCAGTGCCGCCCCTCGATATCCATCGATACGGGGGCGCCGCCCGTCATCGAGCGCGGAGATGGCCACGACACCGGCTGCAGCACCCTTGGAGTGGTGAATCGAGTAGATGTTCGCGTGGTCGGTCGACAGCTCCCGAAGCAGCTGATCCAACGCCGTTGCGACGTCATTCGTGTGGACCGATTGTGACACCGAGGTGGAGGAGGGGCCCGGGCTGACGGTGCGATAGTCGAAGGCGACCACTCGTGAGGTGTCCACCTCCATGGCGCGCATCAGCGGGTCGAAATCCCGGTGACTGCCTCCGTTGCCGTGGACGAGGACGTAGATCGGTTCGTGATCACGCCTTCGCCGTGAGGGCGAGAGGGGCGCACCGGCTGCAGCGATCGCAACGGCGGGCACCGGCGGTACCCAGGGCTTTCGGTGGTCACGGGTGGGCGGAGTCCTGAGAGCGCGCGTTTCGCGGCTACCGACTGCGACCGGCGACGTCACGACGGGTGTGGGAGCAAGGCCCAACCCGTCTCCAGGGTTCCCAACGACTGATTCGGCGGCGGCCGGTGGCATCGGAACCGCGCTGAGGATGAAGCAGAGCAGAGCGAGCATCGCACCCCCTCGACCGGGGGATGCGGAACGGTGTCACGATCTCACGCCTCAGCGCGCAAGAGAAGGGTCTCGCCGTTCAGTCCAGGACCAGCCTGGCGCGCTCGATGTCGTGCTCGATCTGTCCCACCAAGGCGTCGACGGATGCGAAGCGTTGCTCATCGCGAATTCGGTCGACGAAAGCGACGCGCATGGTCATTCCGTAGAGATCTCGGTCGACGTCGAGCAGGTGGACCTCGATCGTCTCTGCCCCACCGCCGAACGTGGGGCGTGTTCCGACGTTGCATACCCCGTCATGGGCCACGCCGTTCACCGCACACCGCACGGCATACACGCCGCCGGCAGGTCGGACGAAGCCGGCGGGCATGGCGATGTTCGCCGTGGGGAATCCGATCACCCGTCCCCGTGCATCTCCCGGTACGACGGCCCCTGCGACCTCGAAGGGCCTCCCGAGCATGCGGGCCGCCAGCTCGACACCTCCCGTGGCAATCGCCGCACGAATCGCCGAGGACCGGACCTGCGTTCCGTAGATGGTGACGATGGGCGTCGAGATGATCGTGAATCCGTGCCGCTGACCGAGCAGTCGAAGCGTGTCGACGGTCCCGGCGGCTCCGTGGCCGAACCGGAATCCGTCGCCGACAGCGACCACCCTGGCGTCGAGACCGTTGACGAGATACTGCTCGACGAAGTCCTCCGGGCTGAGACGCATGATCTCGGTGTCGAAGTCGATGACCGCCGCTGCATCGACGCCGACCTCGTCGAAGAGCTCCAGGCGTCGTTCGAACGTCGTGAGCGCAGGCGGTGCGGGTTCGTCGCTGACCACGCCATCGGGATGCGTGGCGAAGGTCATCGCCACGACCTCGCTCTCGGCAGCGGCCTCGTGGAGAGCATCGAAGACCGCACGGTGACCCCGATGGACTCCGTCGAACACTCCTATCGCAACGGCGCTGCCGTGCGGCCCGGGGCGCCAGCCGGAAGGGTGCCCTTCGTAGAGTTTCACGCGATCACCACCTCGGGTCTCAGCGCATCCGGGTCACGACGGTACACCGCGAGGAGTGTTCCGTCCGAGCTGCAGACGCGGAGCCGGGCGTCGACCTCGGTGTCCACCATCTCCCCGTCGAGGGGACGTCCGTTTCGCACCCGGAACTCGGTCGGCTCATCGATCGAGAGCTGCGGGAGCCAGCTGAGCGCATCCGACGGGCTCACCACGACCTCGTGAATGCGGCCCCCGTCCGCAGCCTCGACGACTTCCGACACCGATGATGCCTCGGCAACGGAGAGCAGGCCGTTGCGCGTGCGCCGCAGCTCCGTGAGGTGCGCTCGACCCCCCATCGCTCGGGCGATGTCGTCTGCCAGGGTTCGGATGTAGGTACCGGTGCTGCACACCACTCGGAGGGACACGCTCGGGTAGTCGGACGGGGCGAAGTCGGTGAGCTCCAGCTCGTGGATGGTGACACTGCGTGCATCGCGCTCGACGACCTTGCCCTCACGGGCGAGCTCGTAGAGCCGCTTCCCTTCGACACGACGTGCCGACACCATGGGTGGAACCTGGAGGATGTCGCCGCGGAATCGCTCGAGTGCACCCTCGACGGCCTCGCGCTCGACGGGCAGGGGCTCTCGGGACATCACGGCGCCGTCGGCGTCGAGCGAGTCGGTGGCAACCCCGAACTGGGCCACGGCGAGGTACTCCTTCGGGGCGTCCTGGACGAACCGCAACAGCCGGGTCGCACGGCCGAGCCCGACGACGAGGAGACCGGTCGCCATCGGGTCGAGCGTCCCTGCGTGCCCCACCTTTCCGCCCACGTGTCGTCGGACCTTGGCCACCACGTCGTGCGATGTCCAAGCTCCCTCCTTGTCGATCAGGAGGAAACCGGTCGGCGACGTGGTCACGGAAGTTGGGCGACGATCTGCTCGATCACGTCGTCAGCAGGATCCGTCGCCGTGAACCCTGCTGCGTTGTGATGTCCTCCCCCTCCGAAGGTGCGGGCGATCGCTGCAACGTCGATGGCCCCACGCGACCGAAGCGAGCCCTTGACGACACCGTTGGGCTTCATCTTCAGGAGGCACGCCACCTCAGCAGCCCGCGGGAGCCGAATCAGGTCGATCAGACCGTCTGCATCTGACGGTTCGAGACCTGCTGCGTCGAGATCGTCCTGGGTGAGCGACGACCAGACGAATCGATGGTCGTCGTCGAGCACGGCGCGACCCAGGACCCGGGATACGACATCGAGATACGCGAATGAGACCTCTTCGAAGAGCTGCTGGCCAACCTGATCCGGCTTCACGCCCTTGCGCAGGAGTTCAGCGGCGATCTCGAACGTCTTGGGCGTCGTATTCGAGTACTGGAAGCGGCCCGTGTCGGTGACGAGCCCGACGTACAGGGCACTCGCGACCTCCGGCGTGATGTCCCAGTCGAGCGCCACCAGCAGGTCGTACACCATCTCGGTCGTCGCTGCAGCGGACGAATCGATCCACACGGCATCGCCCCAGGAACCGTCGGAAAGATGGTGGTCGATCACTGCGAGGGAACCCGCCTTCTCCATCGCACCGGCGAGATCCCCGACGCGATCGGGAACCGACGTGTCGACGGCAACCGCTACGTCGAGATCGGTGGGGAAGTCCTTCGGTCGCACCAGGACGTCGCTGTCGAGCATCCGGAGCTCCTGGGGAATCCGGAAGGGCTCAGCGAACGAAGCAACGGCGGATTTGCCGGTGTTGCGAGCCGCCAGGGCAAGACCCACCATCGCCCCCAATGCGTCCCCGTCCGGGTTCACGTGGCCGACGACGCCCACGGTTTCTGCTCGTGCGATGACCTCGGCGACGGCCTCCATGCCGCGCGTCTCATTCGTCATCGTCGGCATCCTGGTCGGATTCGGCGGCGGCCGAACCATCGGGCTCGTCGGCGAGCTCCTGAAGGATCTGTTGGATCCTGATCCCCTCGTCGATGGACGTATCCACGCGAAACTCGAGCTTGGGCGTGTATCGGAGACGAGTCTCGTCGCCGAGGGCCCCCTGGATGCGTGACGTCGCACGATCCAGGCCGGCGGCCGTGGCGGCTTTCTCCTCGTCCGTGCCCATCGCCGAGTAGTACACGATGGCGTGGCGGAGGTCGGGGCTCGTCTCGGCCCCCGTGATCGTCACGAAGCCGATTCGGGGATCCTTGAGGTCCATGACGGCATCGGCGACGACCTCTCGAACGAGCTCGTTCACCTTTCGCATCCGCGAACTCTGCTGTCGAGCCATCCTCACACTCCCGGTCGGCGGGCGCCGTCGATCAGGTTCGAGCGACCTCGCGCACCTCGTAGGACTCGATCGTGTCGCCTTCCTTGATGTCGCGGAAGTTCGCGAGGCCGATGCCGCACTCGTACCCCGTGGCGACGGTCTGGACATCGTCCTTGAACCGCCGAAGCGACACGATCGTGCCGTCGTACACGACGACGCCGTCGCGAACCAGGCGGGCCCGAGCGTTGCGGTTGATCGAGCCCTCTGTGACATAGGATCCGGCGACGGCACCGAGCCTGGGAGCTCGGAACACCTGGCGCACTTCGGCAACTCCGAGGAAGTTCTCGATTTCCTCCGGCGCCAACTCGCCCACGAGCAGGAGCTCGATGTCATCGAGGAGCTCGTAGATGATCGAGAAGGTGCGAATGTCGATCCCGGCTTCCTTCGCCGCGGACCTCGCCGATGCATCCGGACGGGCGTTGAAGCCGTAGATGATGGCGCCTGACGCTTCCGCGAGCGAGACATCGTTCGCCGTTATGCCGCCAACACCGGAATGCACGATCGTCACGTACCCGTCGTCTCGGCTGATCTTCCCGACCGATTCCTTGATGGCCTCCAGGGATCCGTGCGTGTCGGTCTTGACGATCACTCGGAGCTCCGAATGGTCCTGCGTGCGCAGCTGTTCGATCAACATGCCGAGGCGATCGGTCGCACTGGGCACGGTCAGTTCGGCGGCACGGATCTCACCCGAGGTCACTTCTGCCATCTTGCGGGCCGTGCGTTCGTTCTTGACGACTTCGAACATGTCGCCCGCCGTCGGGACGTCGTCCCATCCCATCACGAGGACCGGGCTCGAGGGTCCAGCTTGACGCACCTCGGTGCCGCTGTCGTCGAACATCGCTCGGACACGTCCGGCGACGGGTCCTGCCACGATGGCATCGCCCTTCTTGAGCATCCCTCGCTGCACGATCACCGATGCGACGGGACCGCGGCCCACCTCGAGTTGTGCCTCGATCACCGTGCCGATCGCTGCAGCCCGAGGGTTGGCCTGAAGTTCCTCGACCTCCGCCACGAGGGCGATCATCTCGAGGAGATCGTCGATGTTCGTGCCCTGGAGGGCCGAGATCTCGATCGCAGGCACCTCGCCGCCGAGTTCCTCCACGACGACTTCGTGCTGGGTCAGCGCCGCACGCACGGCATACGGATCAGCCGCCTCGAGGTCGATCTTGTTGATGGCGATGATCATCGGGACATCGGCCGCCTTGGCATGGCTGATCGCCTCCACCGTCTGGGGCATGACCGAATCATCAGCGGCCACGACGATGATCGCGATGTCGGTGACGTCGGCTCCCCGTGCGCGAAGCGCAGTGAAGGCCTCGTGACCCGGCGTATCGATGAAAGTGATCTTCGAACCGTCGTGGTCGACCTGATAGGCGCCGATGTGCTGGGTGATCCTGCCCGCCTCGTCTTCGATCACGTTTGCGCGGCGGATCGTGTCGAGGAGCTGCGTCTTGCCGTGGTCGACGTGACCCATCACGGTGACCACGGGAGGCCGCGACTCGAGGCTGGCCGGGTCGTCCTCGTACTCGACGAGGTGCCGCTGCCGCCCTTCTTCCTCCGGCTCCTCGTCGGATTCGGCGACGAGGATCTCCCACCCGAGCTCTCGACCGAGCGGTTCGATGGCCTGGGTCGGAATCTGCCCACCGCCCGGGACCATCTCGCCCATGAACATCAGCGTCCTGACGATCTCCGCCGTGCGGATCTTGACCATCCGCGCCAGCTCGTGCACCGTGATCCCCGGCTCGACGAGCAGGACCTTGTCCTCGCCGTCACCGGGCACATCGGCTGCAGTCTCGGCCTCGTCGGCAGCAGCCGGCGGCGCCGGCACCTCGGCGACGTCGGTGTCGGCCTCCACCGGACCCGCTTCGGCCGGACTGGCGTCGGCGGTGATCACCTCGCCGGCATCTTCATCGGCATCCTCGTCGACCGCGACTTCTGGGGTCGAAACCGACGCGTCGGGTGCGGCCGCCTCGGCGGCGTCTGCGCTCGGGTCGGCTTGGTCCTCATACGACAACTTGACCAACGCAACGCCATCCTCGTCGAGGCCGGACGACGCGGTCTTCACCTCGATCCCGAGTTCCTGGGCGCGTTCGAGCACGTCCTTGGACTCGAGATCGAGCTCTCTGGCCAATTCGTATATGCGGACTTTCGCCACCTGTCACCTCCGCTGCTGGCGGAAACCCGTCACCCAGTGGTGTCAGGTTCCTCGTCTTCGGCCACCTCCGAGTCGGCGACGTCATCGGCGGGAGCGGCCGACTCATCAGGTGCTGTGTCTTCATCTCCGTCGAGCGCAGGCTCGGCCTCGACGGTTTCGTCGCTGGTCGCATCGGCCTCCGGTGCGGCTGCCTCTGCCTCTTCCGTCGACGGCTCGTCGGCCGCATCTTCCGGGGACGGTGCGTCGCCAGCAGGCTGTGCCTCGGCGGCCGACGCTCCATCGCCTTCCTCGACGGTCTCGAACTCGACCTCGTCCTCGTCCTCGTCTTCGACGTCCAGGCCGAGCTCCTGGGACTCAGACCGGATGTCGATGCGGTACCCGGAGAGGCGTGCCGCGAGGCGGGCGTTCTGGCCTTCCTTCCCGATCGCCAGCGACAGCTGATGGTCGGGAACGATGACGGTCGCCGTCTCCTCTTCGTCGTCGAGCCGCACCTCTTGGACACGGGCCGGGCTCAGCGCCTCAGCGATGAACGCCTTCGTGTCGGGGTTCCACTCGACGATGTCGACCTTTTCGCCCTTGAGCTCGTTCACGACTTGCCGAACGCGCGAGCCACGCGCTCCGACGCATGCGCCCACAGGGTCGACGTTCGGTTCGTTCGATGCGACGGCGATCTTGGTGCGATGTCCCGCTTCCCTGGCTATCGCCTTGATCTCGATGTCACCATCCACGAGCTCGGGCACTTCGAGTTCGAACAGGGCGCGTATGAACTCTGGATGGGACCGCGAGACGACGATCTGGGGGCCCTTTCCTTCTCCTCGAACCTCGAGGATCCACGCCTTGACCCGGTTGCCTCGCTCGAGGCGCTCGTACGGGATCTTCTCAGAGCCTGGGAGGATCGCCTCGGCGTCGCCGAGATCGACGATCGAATACCGATGATCCGACTGCTGGATGATGCCGGTGATCAGGTCGCCTTCACGGCCCTCGTACAGATCGAAGACCTGCTCGCGCTTGGCGTCGCGGAGACGCTGCAAGATGACCTGCTTCGCCGTGGTGGCCGCAATCCGGCCGAAGTCATCGGGTGTGTCTTCCCACTCGTCGATGACGTTGCCGTCCTCATCGAGATCCTGGCCGTAGACACTGATCTCGCCCGTGTCGGCGTCGATCGTCACGCGGGCCTCCTCGGCCGCGCCGGGGGTGCGCTTGTATGCCGAGACGAGGGCGTTGGCGAGAGCTTCGAGGATCGTGTCGCGCGGGACACCCTTTTCGCGTTCGAGCATCTCGAGCGCATCCATCAGGTTGTAATCCATGGTGTCTCCTACGAATCCTTGCCGGGCTTTCCGGCTCGCTCCCAGACGAAGACGGTTCGCGCCGAGGCAACCGCTTCATATTCGATGGTCCGAGGATCGCCATCGATGTCGATCGTGAATGTCCTGTCACCGGCTTCGACGAGCGATCCTCGGTGGCTGCGCTCGCCCTCGACCGGTGCGTGAGTCTTGACAGTGACCTCTCGCCCGACCGACTTGTGATAGTGGCGGGGCCGGGCGAGCTTGCGCTCGAGACCCGGTGAAGACACCTCGAGCGTGTACGACCCCGAAACAGGATCGTCCTCGTCGAGGATTCGGCTGATCCCCCGCGAGAGATCGGCGATGGTGTCGACCCCGAGACCGCCGTCGGCATCAACCGTGACGCGCACGATCTGCCCACCGCCGAGGACCTCGACATCGTCGAGTTCGATCCCTTCGGCGGCGAGATAGGGATCGATCTGATCCCACAGTCGCTCAGTCACTTTGCCCACGGCGCTCCTCACACACGACAAGAGACTCTGCTCAAACAAAGAGGCGGGCCACGGCCCACCTCGGCAGAGATCTCGGTTCGTTGCTCAGAGTATACCAGGCCGCCGCATTCGCGATCTTCCCCACGGAGCCGGTTCGGCGTGAAGAAGAGGCGACGCCATCAGTTCGACGACGTGTGGTGGCGGAAGGAGATTCAGCCGTCGAGGATCGAGAGCATGCGCTCGGTCACGTCGTCAATGGGCACCTCCACCGTGTCACCGCCGGCACGGGGGACGAGCTCGACGACCCCCTGCTCGACGCCCCGGGGCCCAACCGTGATGCGGTACGGGATCCCGATGAGCTCCGCATCAGTGAACTTCACGCCGGGCCGCTCGTCGCGGTCGTCGAGCAGGGTCTCGATGCCTGCGGCTCGAAGCTCTCCGTAAAGGCGCTCAGCGACCTCGGCGGTGGATCCATCGTCAGGACGCACCACGGTGATCACGACGGCGAAGGGAGCGATCTCGAGGGGCCAGACGATGCCGTTGTCGTCGTGATTCGCCTCGACCGACGCAGCCATGTTGCGTTCGACGCCGATTCCGTAGGAACCCATGACGACGGGGACCGACGTACCGTCCCGATCGAGCACCTTCACTCCGAGTGGTTCCGCATAGAACGTACCGAGCTTGAAGATGTGCCCGACCTCGATGGCCGGGAACACGTCGAGGCGTGCGCCGCAGTTCGGGCATGCCTCCCCGTTGATCACCGTTCGCAGATCGAGCCACTGGGACACGGCGATGTCTCGGTCGACGTCGACACCGCGCACATGAACATCGTTCTCGTTCGCACCGGTCGTCATCCCCCGCCGTCCCTGGAGGGCGGGGTCTGCGATGATCCGCATCCCGTCGACCCCGACGGCGCCGAGGCTTCCGGCGTCCGCCCCCATCAGCTCGGCGATCTCCTCGGCGTGTGCCGGGCGAGCCTCGATGGCTCCGGTGCCATCGAGCAGCTTCTGATCCTGGAGCACGTGGTCACCGCGGAGCAGCACCAGTGCCGGTTCACCGTCGAGGAGGTAGACGAGGGTCTTGATCTGGCGCTCGGCAGGCGCTCCGCCCTCGAACGTCTCGAGGTCGAGGATGGTCCGGACTCCCGGTGTTGCGAACCGCTCGACAGGCAGGTCGTCATCAGGATCCTCCACAGGCTCCAGGCGCGACGTCGCCGTCTCGACGTTCGCTGCGTACCCGCATGACTCGCAATGTGCGACGAGGTCCTCCCCCACGTCGCTTGCGACCATGAACTCGATGGACTCCTTGCCGCCCA
>JASJCF010000068.1 GCA_030066265.1 Acidimicrobiia bacterium
AGTACGTAGTACGTAGTACGTAGTACGTAGTACGTAGTACGTAGTACGTAGTACGTAGCCCTGAGATCGTGGGAGGTTTCAGCGGACCAGGTCAGCGTCCCCGACAAGCCGAGCCGTCTCCCCGGCAGTACGTACTACCTACTACGTACTACTTCCCTCTGAAGTCGCCGGTCTCCGTCGACCGGTTCAGCGGACCAGGTCAGCGTCCCCGACAAGCCGAGCCGTCTCCCCGGCAGTACGTACTACGTACTACGTACTACGTACTACGTCTTTCTGAAATCACCGGTCTCGCCGTCGATTGACTCCCGGATGAGATCGGCGTGACCTGCGTGGCGGGCCGTCTCCTCGAGCATGTGGGCCAAGATCCATCGAAGTGAGAAGTGCTCGCCGTTTCGGTTCTTCACCGAGCGTGCCTCGAGGTCGTCGGTCGCTTCGATGATGGCATTCGCCCGGGTGATCTCGACCTCATAGCGGCGGATGATCTCGCCGGGCTCGTACTCGTGCGAGTGGTGGAACTCCCAGTCAGGGTCGTCATCCCAGATCGGCGCCCAGGGATCGAGGGGATCGTTCCCCGCGAAGAAGACGTGGAACCACCAGTGCTCGACGATCGCGAGGTGGTGAACGAGATTGATCAGCGTCAGATTCGAAGGCCCGAGTGTCGTGTTCGCCTGTTCGCCGGTCAGACCTGACGCCTTGTCGATCATGATCGCCCGGCAGTAATCCAGGTAGCCGACCAGCGTCTCGCGTTCGGTCCCGGCCTTCGGTGGGTAGGGCGGTGGCATGCAGGCGACCCTACCGGGCACGCTGCAACTGAGTACGTGGTACGAAGTACGTAGTACGTAGTACGTAGTACGTAGTACGTAGTACGTAGTACGTAGTACGTAGTACGTACTCCGCATTGAGCCTTCGGGGGAGGCGCTCGAGCCACGGTTGCTCGTCGACTGGCCATCGGACCGCTTCGGGCGATACGTACTACGTACTACGTACTACGTACTACGTCGCGGCCATGCTGAAATGGCGCTCACGAATCCCGACGGCCTTGGAGGATGAAGGTGAGTGTCGTACGCATCAATGCCATCTCGGTTCCCGAGGGCGCCGGCCCGGAGCTCGAACGGCGGTTCGCACAACGCCTGGGCGCCGTCGACGAACAGCCGGGGTTCGAGGGCTTCGAGCTCCTCCGACCGACCGGCGAAGCCGAGGACCGCTACTTCGTGGTCACCCATTGGGAATCCGAGGAGACGTTCCAAGCGTGGGTCGCTTCCCGAGACTTCACCCGGGGCCATGCTGGGCCGTCCGAAGAAGCGCCACGGGCCCCGGTTTCCACGGACTCGCAACTCCTCGAGTTCGATGTCGTGTTCAGCACACTCCGTCCGGAACCCGAAGCCTGACCGGACCTCACGTGACGCCTGCGGAGATCATGTCCTGCGGAGCTAGATCTCCATCTCCAGCTGCGGGACATCGGCCTTCGGGCGTGGTCGCGGCCGTGACCGCCGCCGGGGAACGCCGTCGGCGTAGAGAGGTTCACCCATCAAACCGGCGAGCCGTTCGGCGAGGGGCCACCAGTCGAATCGGTCATCGATCGCCGACGCAGCCTCCGTGACGAGTCGCCGATCCTCGACGAGACCCGGCAGCTCCTCGTCGAGGGTCGCCTCGATCTCATCACGGAAGGCATCCGACGTCGATCGGACGCCGTCGTCTCGAAGGGCGACGTCGGGGAGGAGTCGCACGACCATGTCGTAGGTGGCCGACCAACGACGGACGAGCGGGGCGACGTCGAATGGGTCGTCTCCATCACACGCTCGCAGGTAGTAGGCGTAGTTGTCCATGACGCCACGGTCCAACACGAGAACGTCGGCGTTCTGGGCGAGCTGGAGCTCCTGACGGACCTGAGACACGAGCACCCACAGCTGAGCCTCGCCCGTTGCCTCCTCGTTGATCCCGAGTGGGTTGTCACGGACGACTTCTCGGCCGTGCTCGACCGAGCGCCCTGCACGTTGCATGGTGTTGGCGAAGGCGTGGACCGCGGTGGTCTTGCGGATACCGTGGGACCCCACGAAAGCGACCTTTGCGTGCTTCGCCCAAGCTCGGCTCACATCGACCCTCCTCGAGCCGGGACGACGCTAGGCGGTGCGCTCTTCGGGGAGATCCGTCGGCGACAGATCGGTGATCGGCACCAACGTGGGGTTCACGCGTTGACGCACGACGTCGCCATCGATCACGACCCGCGCGACATCCGAACGAGCGGGAAGCTCGTACATCGTGTCGAGCAGCACCTCTTCCATGATCGCCCGGAGTCCCCTGGCGCCGGTGCCCCGCTTCATCGCCTGTTCGGCGATCGCCTCGAGCGCGTCATCGGTGACGATCAGTTCGACCCCGTCCATCTCGAAGAATCGCGCATACTGCTTGGCGATGGCGTTCTTCGGTTCCGTCAGGACGCGAACGAGGGACTCCTTGTCGAGATCCTCCACCGTGGTCATGACCGGGAGGCGGCCGATGAACTCGGGGATGAGGCCGTACCCGATGAGGTCCTCAGGCATCACCTCGGAGATGACATCTGAGGGCCTGCCCTCGCTCTTGGAGTTGACATCCGCACCGAACCCGACCGACTTGCCGCCGATGCGCTTGCCGATGACCTCCTCGAGCCCTGCGAAGGCGCCTCCGCAGATGAACAGCATGTTCGTGGTGTCCACCTGGATCAGCTCTTGGTGAGGGTGCTTCCGGCCGCCCTGTGGCGGAACCGACGCAACGGTGCCCTCCAGGATCTTCAGGAGAGCCTGCTGCACCCCTTCGCCGGAGACATCGCGGGTGATGGAAGGGTTCTCCGCCTTCCGGGCGATCTTGTCGATCTCGTCGATGTAGATGATCCCCTGCTCGGCCCGCTTGGTGTCGAAGTCAGCTGCCTGGATGATCTTGAGGAGGATGTTCTCGACGTCCTCACCGACGTACCCGGCTTCGGTGAGAGCCGTGGCATCGGCGATGGCGAATGGCACGTTCAAGCGGCGCGCCAGCGTCTGGGCCATCAGCGTCTTCCCCGACCCGGTCGGGCCGATCATGAGGATGTTCGACTTCTGGAGCTCGACGTCTTCGTCGGTGGTTCGTTGACCGGCGCGGACGCGCTTGTAGTGGTTGTACACGGCCACCGAGAGCACCTTCTTGGCCTGTGTCTGGCCGACGACGTACTCCTCGAGGAACTCGTAGATCTCGTGCGGCTTCGGAAGCTCAGAGAATGAGACCTCTTCGGTCCCCGAGAGTTCCTCCTCGATGATCTCGTTGCACAGTTCGATGCACTCGTCGCAGATGTACACGCCTGGCCCGGCGATCAGCTTCTTGACCTGTTTCTGCGATTTCCCGCAGAAACTGCACTTGAGCAGTTCTGACCCTTCGTACTTCGCCAAGGTGAAAGCTCCCTAGTCCGATACGGCCTCGAGCTGACGTGCGGACAGCACCGAGTCAACGACACCGTACTCGATGGCCTCCTCCGGACCGAGCCAATAGTCGCGCTCGGTATCCACCTGGACCTCTTCGAGCGGCTTCTTCGTGTGGCTGGCGAGGATGACGTTGATGTCTTCGCGGGTCTTGAGGATCTCCCTGGCGTGGATCTCGATGTCGGTGGCCTGGCCGCCGAGTCCCGAGACATGTGGCTGGTGGATCATGATGCGGCTGTGCGGCAGTGCGTAGCGCTTGCCGTCCTCCCCCGCCGCCAAGAGCACGGCGGCCGCAGAAGCTGCCAGACCCATGCAGTAGGTGGCAACGGCAGGCTTGATGAACTGCATCGTGTCGTAGATGGCCATCAGGGCGTAGGTGGAGCCACCGGGCGAGTTGATGTAGAGGTTGATGTCCTTGTCGGGGTCCTCACCCTCGAGATGGAGGAGCTGCGCCATGATGATGTTCGCAACGCCGTCATCGATCGGGGTTCCGAGGAAGATGATGCGGTCCTTGAGCAAGCGGCTGTAGATATCGAACGCACGCTCGCCCCTGGGGGTGTTCTCGACGACGGTTGGGACCAGGTAGCTCATGTTCACTCCTCGGGTTCGGCGTCGGCTCCATCCCCGGATGGTTCTTCCGACTCCTCCGCCTCCGGCTCGTCGTCGGCTGCGGTCTTCGTGTCTTCGTCTGCGATCTCCACGGGGGTGAGATCAACGGGGTTCCCGTCGGCATCCACCGGTGTGGCTGCCTCCACCAAGCTCTCCAGGGCCCGCTCACGCAGGATATCACCGGTCAACGACTCAATTTGACCACTGGCCTTCCACGCCTCGATCAGCTCCTGCGGATCGCCCTCTTGGCCCTGGAGCAGCGTCTCGACGTGCTCGATCATGTCGTCGTCCGAGACCTCCCAGTTCTCGACGGCGGCGATGGACTCCAGCAGGATGCGGGTCGAGAGGGCGTTCTCCGCCTGATCTCGCATCGATGCGATGAAGGTCGCTTCGTCTTGCCCGACGATCCGGAGGTAGTCCTGGATGTCGATGTTGTCGCCCTCGAGGCGTGTGATCAGGTTGCGGACTCTGGCCTCGAGCTCAGCGTTCACCAGGGCTTCGGGGACCTCGAGATCGACTTCGTTGAGGGCGTACTGGACTGCTTTGTCGCGCAGGACGGAACGCTGTGTGTGCACCTTGTACGCCAGCATGTTCCGCTCGATGGCATCGACCAAATCCTCTTCGGTGTCGAACTCGGTCGCCTCGGAGACCATCTCGTCGGTGAGCTCGGGAAGCACCTTGCGCCGGCCCTCCGTGATCTCGACGGTGAGCGTCACGTCCTCGCCGCCCTTCTCGGAGTATCCCTCCGGCAGCGTGGCATCGCCCGTCACCGTGGCGCCGACCTCGGCTCCGTCGAGCATCTCGTCGAGCTCGGGGATGAAGGAACCGCTCCCGACCTCGTACATGAGATCCTTCGCGGACGCCGATTCGATCGACTCACCTTCCTGGGTGACGGCGATGTCGATCATCGCGAAGTCTCCGACGTCGAGCGCGCCGTCGTGGTCTTCGAGCTCGGCGAACTGGTTCCGCAGGGCGTCGAGCTGCTGATCGACCTCCTCCTGGGTGACAGCGGGATCCTCGACCTCGATCTCGAAGTCATCGAAGTCCGGGAGGGACTCGAGAATCGGCCACAGCGTCACGAGAACGTCGATTTCCACGGTCCCGTCCTCGTTGTCGTCGCGGATCGCCGAGACACTCGGAACGGTCACGGGCTCGAGGCCGGCCTCGTCGATCGC
Source organism: Acidimicrobiia bacterium (assembly GCA_030066265.1). Classification (GTDB taxonomy): domain Bacteria; phylum Actinomycetota; class Acidimicrobiia; order Spongiisociales; family UBA5794; genus SZUA-442. The sequence continues at coordinate 5,210 of JASJCF010000068.1, forward strand.
TGCAGGGACGACATCCTGGATGGCCTCCTCGATCGCCTCTGAGCGCACGTAGTCCGCACCGGCCATCCGCTCGACCACTCCCAGGGGTGCCTTGCCTGGCCGGAAGCCCTTGATCTTCATGCTCTTGGAGATCTTTCGAGCGGCGCGTTGCTTGGCCTGTGCGAGCTCCTCGTTCTCGAGGCGGACGGTGAGCGTCCGTTCGAATCTGCCGGACTCGTTGACCTCGGTCTGCACGATGACTCCTCAATCTGCGTTGCGAAACGGCGCAGCACATCCTCCATGGACAAGGGAGAATGACTGCCATTCGGGGTGGCCGACGGGATTCGAACCCGCGACCTCCTGGACCACAACCAGGCGCTCTCACCGAGCTGAGCTACGGCCACCATGACGACCCGCCACGGGCGGGGACGTACGGCCCCGGATGCGAGCATGCCGCGAGGCATCCTCGGACCCATGGCGCGATGCCGGAAGCCTAGCGGTGCCCGAATCGGACCGAACGTGGATGGGCGACGGTTCGCGCGCCGAGTCGGGCGACTAGCGTTGAGGGAAGTCGAACCGAGAAAGCCGAGGTGTGCTTTGAGCGTCGTCGAAACCGTCGAGAGCGCCAGGGATCATGTCGAGACGGCCCAGGCCACGCTGCAGGTCGTGGACTCCGTTCTCGAGAAGACCGAGGATGTGGCCGTCGAGGTCGTGAGGGCCCGCAGCAAGATGCGACGGTTCATTCGGTTCCTCCTCTTCGTCGCCGTGATCGTGGGGATTGCGATGGCCATCAAGGCGATCATGGACAGCCAGTCGTCCTCCGAGCCGCCGTCGTATGAGCCCGCTCCCGCGCCGGAGCCCGACGCCGAACAAGCCGACGACGAGTCCGGCGAAGTCGGCGATGACGATCCGGAGGATGCGACCGAAGAAGACGCTGTCGACGACGACTCTGCCGACGACGAGGCGGCGTCCTGAAACGGACATTTTCGGGCTAGTTCGTTCGTTCAGGGTGGGATGAACTCAGGACAGGCTGTCGCCATGCCGATATCCGTAGGGAGACACAACGGCATGGCCTGATGACCACGACACACCACACCACCCACATGCGAGCCCAGCGTGAAGAGCGCGGGGCCACCATGGTCGAGTACGTCCTGATCATCGGGCTCCTCGTCATCGGTGCGCTCGTGGGGATCGAACAAGTCGGACAGAGCACCGACGACACGTTCCAAGAGACCGCCGTTGCGTTCGAATCGAACGATGCTCCGCCTCCTGCCGAGAACGACGACGAGGAAGCAGCCGCAGACGAAGAGGGCGAAGAGAGCGCCGGCGGTACCGAAGGGACCTCCGGCGGCTCCGGAGGTTCGGGGGGATCCGGCGGTTCTGAAGGCACCAGCGGTGATTCCGGCGGCACGGAGGAGACCGAGGGCGGAACCGAAGGAACCGAGGGCGGAACCGAAGGAACCGAGGGCGGAACCGAAGGGACCGAAGGCGGAACCGAAGGGACCGAAGGGACCGAAGGCGGAACCGAAGGAACCGAAGGGACCGAGGGCGGAACCGAAGGGACCGAAGGCGGAACCGAAGGGACCGAGGGCGGAACCGAAGAAGACGATGAGGAAGAGGCCATCACCGAGTCCGCCGGCATCTTCGGGGAGTTTCAGGCGAACTTCGTGATCGTCGACGAAGAAGTCGAGCTCGACAGCGTCGACGCCGAAGGTTGGACGTACCGGATCACCCGGGACGAGCCAGGCCGCATGATCCTCAAGTTCACCAACGTCGACACGCGAGAACGCTTCAAGGTCCGCTGCTGGATCACGGCGGACGGCCTCCTGACCTCGACCGTCGTTCCTCTCTGAACCTGCACCCAGCTCAGCCGTACGGCAGCATCGACGTCACCGTCCCGTCCTTCATGGTGATGCGCCAGCACGAGAGGAGGGGCGACGTGACCGCCGCCCCTCCTCGATGACTTCATATGACGCAGGCCTCAGCCGGCGCACGCTTGCGAGAAGTCATATCCCTGTGCGGTCGGCCCGACGAAGAAGTCCTGCACGACTGCAATGCCGGTCGGCTGCGCCGTGTCGACGGCGCCCACCAGCGAGTTTCGTGGGAACTCGGTGTTCGGGTCACCCCCGAAGGTCCGCGGATCGAGCATGCCCTCGTAGTCGACCGATTGCAGCGACCGAGCGGCCGCGGCGATACCAGCCTTTGTGAGGTCCCCAGCCGCAAGGGCCTGCTCGAGGGCGGCCTTGAGGCCGTACTGGGACACCCAACCCGACACGAAGAAGTCATTCGGATCCTCGACGCCCGCAGCGGTGAGGGTCTGGCGCATCTTCTCGTGCCCGGGCGTGTCAGCCGCCCACGGTTCCACGAACGAGGACTGGAAGTAGATCCCCGCCTCGAACGCCGGGGCCGCAGCCGATGCCAACAAGCCCACGTTCCAGCTCGGCGCCGCTCCGATGAACAGGTTCTGGGCACCCTGGGCTGCTGCGCCACCCACGATCGCAGCGGTCTCGGATGGGCCCGTGACCAAGTACACGACGTCGACCGGATCGGCGAGGACAGCCTGGACCGCCTCGGTCTGTGCGGGATCACCGCCTGCCGAAACGGGAATCACCGGGCTCTCCCACGCGACCTCGACGTTGTTGGCTGCTGCGGCGATCTTGACGCCAGCGGCATAGTCCATGCCGTAGTCGTTGGGAATCGCCAGGATGCCGATGCGCGCAGGCGTCGGGCGGCCCGCAGCGGGCACGGCCTGCATCGACCAGTCGAACGCGTTCATGGCCTCGAAGCAGTAGTTCGTTCCGAACTCGACCACGAGGCCGTTGTCGTTGCCGTCGAACGCCCACCCCGACCACCAGGTCATGGGTGCGGCGACGGTGTCGTCGCGGGTGTAGTCGGGAAGGGCAGCCAGCGACTGCGACGTTCCGAGGCTCTGCGCAACCGCAGCGACCTCGCCTGCGATGTCGTTGTACGACTGGACGAACACCTCGGGGTTGTACTGCGTGTCCTTCTTCAGATCGTCCGGAAGAGCGACGTCGTACTGGCCGCCGATCCCACCGGCTGCGTTTGTCGCCGCCCAGAACGCCCGCTGTGCTGCGACGAGTGCCGGCGAGGCCGCGGCGAACGTTGCGGATTCGTCGGTCAGGATGCCCAAGTAGATGCATCCCCGATCGGCGTTGCCGCTCTCCGGGCAGGGCTCAGCGGTGACACCGACATCGAACGCGACCTCGCCGCCCGCTGCTGCGGTGGTCGTGGTCTCCGCTGCTGCGGTCGTCGTGGTCTCTTCGGCCGCTGTGGTGGTGGTCTCCTCCGCAGCCGCCGTCGTCGTGGTGTCGGACTCGGTGTTGCTGCAGGCCGCAGCGACGAACGCCAGCACGGCGAGCATCACTCCGATCCTCTTCCATGGTCTCCTCACGTTGTCTCCCTTTGTTGTGGCCCCCAGCTGGGGACCGGTTGGTCGTTGGTGTTCCGTGCTTTGGCGGCACCGAGGATCAATACGAGAACGGGAACGCCTTCCAGTAGTTCCGGATGCGTATCCAGATTCCGTACAAGCCCATCGGTTCGAAGATCAAAAAGGCGATGATGAGCACACCGAACAGGATGCGCTCGATCTGGGAAATCCCGAGAGGTGGGTCACCGGAAGCCGAACCCAACACGGGGATCCACTGCAGCACCCACTCGATGATCGTGGCGAGGAAGGCGACATCGATCAACTTGGGGAGCAGGGTCACGAATACCGCCCCCATGATGGAACCGGCGATGGTTGCCAAACCTCCGATGACGATCATGGCGATGTAGGCGATCGACAACAACAAGTTGAAGCTCGTCGGTTCGACGAAGCCGGTGATCGTGAAGAGGAGACCGCCCGCAATACCGGCGTAGAAGGACGAGATCGCAAAGGCCATCGTCTTGTAGCGGGTCTGGTCCACGCCCATCATCTCAGCAGCGACGCCCCGGTCACGGATGGCAGCGAAGGCCCTCCCGGGCTTCGCACGGACGAGGTTCTTCGCAAGCACCGCCATGACGACGAGGATCACCAGCATGAGCCAGTAGATCTGCTGCTCCCTGGTGATCTGGAAGCCGAGGATCTCGGCGTCCAAGTCGAACCGGTAGCCGAAGAGTGAGAGCTGGGCCGATTCCCTGCCTTGGCCCACACCGCCCGTGAGGCGCTCCCAATTCCGGAAGATGTGCTCGCCCAAGAACACGAGACCAAGCGTCACGAGGGCGAGGTAGAGGCCTTGAAGCCGCATCGCGAGCGGAGCCACGATGATCCCGGTGAGGCCGGCGACGAGCCCCGCAGCGGGGAGCCAGATGATCATGTCGAGGCCCAAACCGATCAGTTCCACCGACCCGTCCGCTGCCGTCTCGCCTTCACCACCGAGCGCCGCCGCCGTGTACGCACCCACCCCGAGGAAGAAGGCCTGCCCGAGCGAGACGAGCCCTGCATACCCGGACACGATGTTCAGCCCGATTGCACCGATCGACGCCACGAAGGCGGTCGCCCCGAGGATCAGCCAGCTACGGCCGTCCGACAAGCCGACCAGATACAGGGGCAAGAGCGCCGTCACAGCGATCAGCACGATGAGCCACAACCGCTGGGTCGTCGACGGCAGGATGGCGCTGTCGTGGCGGTAGCTGGTGTAGCGCGAGATCTGGCTCATACCCGCTCGACCTCTTCCGTGCCGAAGATCCCATACGGGCGCACCATGAGCACGATCACCATGATCACGTAGGGCACCACCTGCGAGAAGTTGTCGCCGAGCCACGGTGCGTACTGGGCCTGGTAGGTGGCCGTGAACGACTCCGCCAACCCGATGATCAAGGCACCCACGATCGCCCCGGCGATGGAGTCCAGACCTCCGACCACCACAACCGGGAGCGCCTTCAATGCGATCAGGTAACTCGACTGCGACAGGCCGGTGAACGACGTGGCGGCCAGGATCCCTGCGATGGCCGCAAGGCCACCACCGATGATCCACGACAGGGAGAAGACCTGACCGACATTGACGCCTTGCGCAAGCGCGACCTCTTGATCGAATGACGACCCGCGCATGGCCAGGCCCCACTTGGACCGACGGAAGAACACCAGCAGGGCTATGACCACGACGGTCGCAGTGGCGATGATGACGAGCACCCGCGGCTGGATGACGACGCCACCGAAGCCTGCATCGTCCCCCCACCGGAAGGGCTCGTTGCCCCAGGGCACGCTCGGGGCACCGAATCCTTCGGCAACCGGCGTGCCGATCGCCCGCACGTTGACGCCGATGAGATCGCCGACGACCACGCGAATGGCGATGTCGAGGCCGATGGTGACGATGGCGGCGGCGAAGACGGGTTTGCCGACCATGGGCCTCAGCACCAAGCGTTCGGATATGAATCCGAGAACGGCCGTGAGCAGGATCGCAAGCACGACACCCACCCAGAATCCGAAGCCCAGCGTCACCGACAGATACGACGCCAGATATGCACCGACGATGAGCAAGGCCGGCTGGGCGAAGCTCAGCACCTGCGTCGACTTGTAGATGATGACGAACCCCATGGCGATCAGCGCATAGATCGCAGCGAGCGAGATCCCTTCGACGATTGCCTGGAGGAACCGGGACGTCTCGATCGAGAAGGCAGCGAACACCGGAGCGACGACCGCCGTCGTCATCGGTACAGGCCCTCGATCTGGTCGGCGAACTCATCTTCGATGACGGACCGCTTGACCTTCATCGTCGCCGTGAGCTCGCCGTTCTCGTGATCCAACTCCTTGGTGATGAGGTCGAATCGTTTCACTTGCTCGACCGAGGCGAGGTGGGTGTTGGTCTCGGTGACGACCTGCTGGATCAGTTCCCGCACTTCGGGCTTCTCGGATAGGTCCCGGAAGGTGGTGTGGGGTATCGACCGCCTCTGTGCCCACTCGCTGGTGGCGTCGAAGTCGATGGAGATCAGCGCCGTCACGTACTTTCGGCGATCACCGATGACGATGGCCTCGCCCACGAACGGCGACATCTTCAGGGCGTTCTCGATCTCTGATGGCG
>JASJCF010000069.1 GCA_030066265.1 Acidimicrobiia bacterium
ATCGGCAGGGGCGGTCGTGGTCGTGGCGGTGTCGCTGTCGCTCGCACAGGCGGCTGCAACGAGGGCGATGGCCGCCAGGAGCAGGGTGATGGGTCGCATGGGAGGGTCTCCTCTTGTGTGGGTCGTGTTGGGTCTGGCTGATGCCTGTGTCAGGTGTCGAAGACGATCTCGCCCGATGGGGCGGGGTCGGTGTCGGTCTCGAAAGTGATCCAGATGCGGGGGAAGTCCTCTCGCAGGACTCCCGACCACGTGGCGATGTCACCCGAGGATCGGAACGTGCCCGCCGACACGGTCTCGCCCTCCGGTGACGTCATCCAGATCTCGTAGAAGCCGGTGCCGGCGACGTTCTCGACGCCGGTGACGGTGAGCTCCATCCGGGTCCCGGTCTCGGTGTTCCAGCCGTCGATGACGGCGGTCGCCTCTCCGAAGGCTCCGGAGGCGACCAGTTCGGTCGACCAGTCGGCAGGGTCGCTCCGGAGTGCCGTGATGCCGACGACGAGCGCCAAGACTGCGGCAACCGAGGCTGCCGCAGCGACCCAGTGTCGGCTTCTGGGCCACCGATGTGACGGCTCATGCGCTCGATCCGGAGAGCCGGAGGACGTTCCGGTGATGGCGGCGAGCACGGCATCCTCGACGGCCGGCGACGGGGATTGCCACAGGTCGGGGTTCTCCAAGGTGGTCCGCAGCCCGGCGAGCTCGGGCTGGGCGGCCCGGCACGCATCGCACGTCGCAACATGCTTGTCCCACGCTTCGGTGGGCCCGTCGGCGAGGTAGGCGGCTTGGAACTGATCACAGGTCATGCGCTGGCCTCTCTGATGTGGCCCAACCAGCCGGCGAGGCGGCGGTGGGCTCGGTGGGATCGGGACTTGACGGTCCCCACCGGCACGCCGAGCGTCTCGGCGGTCTCCTGATGGGTCTGCTCGTGGAAGTAGGTCGCCTCGAGGACCGAGCGTTCCTCGTCGGGGAGGGCGTCGATGGCGATCCGGACCTGCCATGCCTCCCACAGCTCCTCGAACGACGGCGGGAGGGCGGCCACCTCGACGTCGAGGGGGCCGGAGTCGTGGCGCCGTTCGCGGCGGTGGATGTCGACGGCGACCCGGCGGGCGATGGCGTACAGCCACGGCCCGAACGATCGAGAGGGATCGAATCGGGAAGCGGCTCGCCAAGCCTTGACGAACGTCTCCTGGACCGCTTCTTCGGCGAGGGACCGCTCACCGAGCGCCGACATGGCCACAGTGAAGACCGGTCCTTCGTACTCGCGGTAGAGCGCCCGCACGGCGCGTTCGTCGCCTGCGACGAATCTGCGGAGCGTCTGTTGATCGGGCATGGGTGACCTCTCGTGTCACCTGCCTATACGGACCGACCTCCCGCTTCGGTTCGCGGGGATTCCGGCTGCCTGTCGAGCATCAGGCGATTCAAGCAATGACATATCGATGCACTACTGATATGTTTCGATGTATGCGAACGACGATCCGGATGGACGACGACCTCATCGAGCTGGCCAAGGCGGCTGCTGCCAAGTCGGGGCGGTCATTCACCCGCTTCGTCGAGGATGCGGTGCGTCATCAGCTCGCGCTCGAAGCACATGTCGACGCACACGAGGAACCGGACCTGCTCATCTTCGCCGGCACCGGGCTGCTCCCGGGCGTAGATGTCGACTCGAATGCGGCCCTCCTCTCGACGATGGATGAGGGCGGATGAAGCTCTTCGACGTCAACGTGTTGGTCAACGCCCACCGAGCGGATGCGCCGCATCACGAGCCATGCCGATCAGCTCTCGAGGCGTCGCTCGAGGCACCACAGTCGTTCGGCCTCTCCCCCATCGTCATGAGCGGGTTCCTGCGCGTCGTGACGCACCGCCGGGTGTTCGCGGTGCCCACCCCCACCGAGCACGCCGTCGAGTTCGTGGAGCGATTGCGTGCGTATCCCCAAGCGGTGCTTATCGAACCGGGCCGGCGTCACTGGCAGATCTTCCTCAGCCTTCTCGATGAGGCCCGAACCACCGGCAACCTCATCCCCGATGCGTACCTGGCGGCCCTCGCCATCGAATCGGGAAGCGAGTTCGTCACCACCGACCGAGACTTCGCCCGGTTCCCGGGACTCGACTGGACCGACCCCCTCGCGGCTTGACGAATTCGCGCCTCGAGCTGATCAATGGCATTCGTCGTTGAGGGCGAGGCGAAGGCCCGGAGCGAACTGCGTTGCCCCCTCTGTCCCTTCGGGACATCTCCCCCACATGGGGAGAACCCGAGGAGATAGCCAGGTACGGTTCGCGTGCAACAGTTCGCCGCCTTCGATCGTCTTAGGGGGTGAGATGGAGACGGATGAAGCGATCTATCGGGCGCACCAGGGTGCCCTGATCCGATACGCGACCGTCCTCGTCGGCCCGTCGGATGCGGAGGATGTCGTGTCGAGCGTCATCGCGAGGATCTACAAGTCACGCCGGACGTTGGGCGACCTCGACACCCCGAAGCCGTACCTCATGAAGTCGGTGCTCAACGAATCCATCGACCGCAAGAAGCGGAAGCCCACCGTGGCGCTCTCCGATCAGGCGATCGAGCCAAGGGAAGCCCGTCCGGATGTGTTCGAGGCCGTGCTCGCCCTGCCGATCCAGCAGCGGGCGGCCATCTACCTGACGTACTGGATCGGGCTCACCAGCGACGAGGCCGCCGAGCAGATGGGGTGCCGGCCCGCCACGGTGAGGCGGTACCTGCACCTGGGGCGCCGGAAGCTCGAGGAGGTGGTCGACCGTGTCTGACGACTTGTCCAACGAGATCGCCAAGGCCATTGGGGACCTCGAGGAGCAGGCGCCTCCGCCGCCGAGCCTCGAGGACATCCGCGCCGGTGGCCCCGTTCCCCTTGCGGCACGACCAACCCAGCCCTGGCGGCGGCCTGCCGTCCTCGTCGCAGCGGCTGCAGCCGTCACCGTGATCGTCGTGGGAGTCGCCGCCGTCATCGCGTCCGGCATGGGCGGATCGACCGCACCTGCCGCTCCGAACACGACGGAGCCTGCCGGCCCGGATATCACGGCATCTGCCGGCCCGGACACCACCGCTTCTGCTGGCCCGGACATCACACCACCCCTGGAACGCCGGGAACCATTCGACCTCGTCTACGAGGACGGCGACCTCCCGTACAGCGCCTGGCTCGTCACGTCGTTCACCTTCGAGGGCGAGACCGTCACCGTGGATCCGGACGCCCTCCGGGTGAACGGCATCCGTCCGCCGTATGTGGCGTTCACCTTCGAATCGGTGGAAGGCTGGACGGGATGCAACACCTTCGGCTCGCAAGGCCCGCCGACGCTCGATGGCGACTGGCTCACCTTTGGCGAGGTGTTCGCCACGCTTGCCGGCTGCCTGGACGACAAGGGGATCGTGGAGCCCGCCCTCCTGGCTGCACTCTGGAGCGAGGGTGTCGAGCTCTTCATGGACCGCAAGACGATGACGTGGACGAACGACGCCGTTCTCATCACGTTCGCCAAGACCAATCGGTTCCCTCGCGCCCTGACGCCACAGTGGGAGACATCGGTCGGCCGGCTGGATTGTGTATCGAACGCCGTCATGTCGTTCGATCTCCCTGGCCGTGACCTCGACCCCGCCATCATTTTCGAGGTCTTCCCCGACGTCGTGACCGTTGAGGGCGACGCCGTCCTCGGAGCGGACGATCCCTTCGCTTGGGGCCTCGACGAGGCGGGAGCGGTGGTGGCCGGTACCGCCCCCCACGACATCGAACCGCCCAAATACGAGGTGTACGCATGCGCCACGACGTTCGGGATGCGGCCCCTTGCGGACCTGACTGGCGCCGCAACGACCTGGATCAACGACCTCGGCCTTGACCAGATCGACACCATGACATGGAACCGCAGATTCATCGACCTCTGCTCAGCACCAGGCGATGACCTGCAATCCCTGGCGGCGCAATACGTGGAGGAAGACGCCGAGCTGTCCCTCGCACCCGACGGAGCCCTCCCCACCACCGAGCAAGCAACCCAGACCCTCGAGGTCATTAGGTCGATGGTCTGCCCGTCCTAGTCCCCAAGAGCCCTGACCTATCGGCCGCCCCGCCAGATCTCACTCTCCCCCACCTCTGGTGGGGGAGATCCCCGAAGGGGAGAGGGGGCCAGCCCACTGCCGCTCAGCAACCGCAGGATCCAGCCGCCGCCGACGACCCAGACGTCATCAGCCGGCCCCCTCTGCCTGCCGGCATCTCCCCCGGCACAGCCGAGGGAGAGTGAAGAGGAGCGAGCTTCGCTCGCACAGACAGCTCGCATTGAGTCGCGTTCTCTCCCTTGGGGAGAGATGCCGGTAGGCAGAGAGGGGCGCTGCGTGCGAGAAGCCAACCGGAAGCGGACCGCACTGCCCCGTCTGTCCGCTTCGCGGACATCTCCCCGCGGACCCGCCCTCGGCGGGTCCATTCGAGTTTGCCAGGCAAACTCGCACCCAGGGATTCCGTCAACCGGTGAGAGCTGCGATGACTTCGTCGATGTCGGCGTGGTCGCCGGCGTGGTCCTCGAAGTCTTCGTAGAGGATCTCATCGCCTGGCGCCATCACGATGGTGGCGCCGAGCTGCATGGGACGCCGGCCGGACTTCTGTTGGCGGTTCCCCTTGGAGAACGAGCGGAAGCCGGCGACGACCTGACCTGGGCTCACCAGCGAGACAGCACTGAGCGTTCCGGTGCCGACGATCTCGGCGGCGCTGCCATCTTCGTCCAGCAGCACGGGGAAGGGAACCTGCTCGTCCTCGATGAACGCCTTGGCGTAGTTCCGTCCTCCGGTGCCGATGGCGGTCACGCCGGCGCCGGTTGCGAGGATCTCGTCGTATCGATCGCGGACCTGACCGGCCCGCTCACGGCAGGTCAGTCAACCGAAGTGGCGGAGGAAGAGAATCACCTGGGGCTGCTCGGCCCACAGGTCGCCGAGGCGCTGCTCTTCCCCATCCGGGTCGACGACGATGTGGTCTGCGAATTGTGCGGTGTCGAATGGCACGATTGCTCCCTCTCAATCCAGGCTATGTATCCGGCGCTCAGTACCCGTAGCCGCCACGCGGCTCGCCCACCGCCGTCCCGTCGGGGCTGACCAAGAACCAGGAACCGCCCAGTCCCGAACCGTTGATGTCGCCGGGAGCGGTGTCCCGGTAGTAGAAGTACAGCGGCCACCCGTTGTAGGTCGCCTGCGTGGCGCCTTCGGGTCGCTCGATCACTCCGACCAACGACGCATCGACGCTATCAGCCGAGTCAGAAACAGCAGGAACAGGTGGCCACGTCCCGAGGCATCCGTCGACGCAGGTGCTCGTGTCTTCGCTGTCCCAACGGAACAGGTACACAGCCCGCCCATCGCTCGTGGCGAGCGCTTCCCCATCGGCCGTCTCAACGACGGCGAGCCCCACGGTCTCCGCAGCGTCATCTGCTGCCACCGGACTCGAGGCCTCCGATCCACCAGGCGCAGCGCCGACACCATCAGTTTCGGCGTCGGCTGCTGCACACGCCGCCGCCGTCATGGCGATGGCTGCGATCACGAGGGTGAGTCGTCGCATGGTGGATCCGTATCCGCTGTCCTGCCGCACCGGGTCGATGCGGCGATTCACCCCGGATACGGAGCCACACGCCCGATCGGCTCACTTGGAGCCGCCGGTGCGAGAATCAGCCGAACACGGTGACGACGATGTACGCCACGATGCCTCCGGCCACGAGGTAGGCGGCGGCGACCCACAGGGTGGTGCGCAACATGGCGCCTTCCTTGCCCGTCTCCCCCACCACGGCCGCTGCGGCAATGACATTGAAGGGAGCGATCATGTTCCCGGCTGCGGCTCCGAACCCTTGGGATCCCACCATGGGGAGGACCGGGATCGCGAGCGTGCGGGCGGTGGCGACCTGGAAGTCGGTGAAGAGGATGTTGGACGCCGTTGCCGACCCGGTGATGAACGTCCCGAGGGCGCCGACGAACGGGACGAAGAACGGCCAAGCGCCGCCGGCGAGGTCTGCCGATGCCTCGGCGAGGGTGTCGATCATGCCGGCAGCCACCATCACCCTGGCCAGCCCGAGCATCCCCACGAGCGCCACCACGACGGGCCCGACCTGCCGCAGAGCCTGACCGAACGCCGTGAAGGGTGCCCGCCACGGCAGCCGCTGGAACGCCGCACCGAGGAGCAATCCACCGAAGAGCAGCGTGCCCGGGTGATACAGCGGGGCGAAGGACCCCGAGAACCCGCCGTCGAGCTCCCAGGTGATCTCGATGTCCTGGAGGATGTCGGAGAGCCCAGGGACGAGGCGGGTGATGAGCACCAGCGCCACGACGCTCAGATAGGGCGCAGCCGCCCACAGCGACGAGTGCTCCTCCGACTCTTGCTCCTCCTCAACCAGATCCTCCTGAGCCGATCCCCTGCGTTGGAGGAACCAGACGAAGAGGAGCCCGCCGATGAGCGCACCGCCCAAGGTCGGCAGCTCCGGACCCACCACCCACGCGATGGCGAGGTACGGCACCAGGAACAAGGCGGCGGCCCCGATGGTGGCCGGTACGGCAGACCCGGTCCGACCCTCGACGGCCATGCTGCGGCTGGCGAGCACCATCACCACGAGAGCAAGCCCGACCCCGAGCAGGGCGTGGTAGGGCGCAGTGGCTTGGGAGATCTCGAGCGGCGTGAATGTGGTGGCGGCGACCTGGGGCACGACCGGAGTGCCGATCGCACCGAACGACACCCCTGCGGCATGCCCGACGAGGGCCAGAATCACGGCCTGGATGGGCCCGAACCCCGCACTCACGAGGAACGGTGCGGCAAGGGCAGCCGACGTCCCGAACCCGGCGGCTCCCTCCATGAAGAGGGCGAAGAACCAGGCGATCAGGAGCGCCAGGATGCGCGGATCGCCCGTGACCCGTGCCAGTGCCCGTTCGATGATGCCGATGGCGCCCGACGCCACCTGCATCTGGTGGATGGCGAGCGCCGGGATGATGATCCACAGGATCGCAGCGGACGTGAACAGCGCCTCAGCAAGCGCACCTGCTGTCGCCGCAACAGCACTCACCTCCGCAGTGAATGTCTCCCGAAACGGCCACCACGCCAGCACGAGCGACAGCCCAAGCCCCACAAGTCCGGCACGCGAAGCCGGCCACCGGAAGCCCAGCATGAGCACGAGGATGACGAGGATCGGAAGGGCAGCAAGGACCGCCATAGGCCAGGCAGGCTACGACCTTCGCGCACCGCCGATTCGCTCGACCAAGGGAGATGCGAGCAAGCGAGCACCAATTCACTCTCCCCCGGCTACGCCGGGGGAGATGGTCGAGGGCGAAGCCCGACGACCAGAGGGGGCCAATCCACCACACCAACTCGCGCAGTCGGAGCGCGCTCCGCTCGCCCCATCTGACTCTCCCCCGGCTCCGCCGGGGGAGATGGTCGAGGGCGAAGCCCGACGACCAGAGGGGGCCAGCCCACCAACTCGCGCAGGAGCTCTTGACACTCCCTCGCCGCGGGAGATGGTCGGAGGACGCCACCCCAACCGGGTACCCCCGAGCAGTTCCAAAGGACCTGCCAACGGATTCGCCGGAGCGAATCCGCGGGCCAGGCCACCACGTCGAGCCGACCGCCAGCAGCCCGCGTACACTCGCCGACATGGTCGACATTCGCTTCATCACCGATGACGAGATCCCGGCATTCCGGGCGGCGATCTCGTTCGGGTTCGGCGGCGATCACGTCGACGAGGAAGGTGGTGAGGAGCGGTTCAAAGAGCTGTTCCCGCAGGAGACCTCCATTGCCGCCTTCGACGGTGAACGGATCGTCGCCACCTTCGGTTCGTTCGACTTCGACCTGACCCTCCCGGGAGGATCGGCCGTGCCCATGGCGGGGACCACCATCGTGACCGTTCACCCCACCCACCGCCGCCAGGGGATCCTCACCACGATGATGCGGATGCACCTCGAGCAGGCCATCGACCGTGGCCAGCCCATGGCGGGCTTGTGGTCGTCGGAACCGCAGATCTATGGCCGCTTCGGGTTCGGCCCCGCAGCCGACGCCCATGATCTGACGATCCCGACGGGCCCGATCACGCTGCCGGAGGGTCCCGACGACATCACCGTGCGCTTCGTCGAAGATGACGACCTCATCGACGTGCTCCCAGCCATCTACGAGCAGGTGAGAGCCGAGACGCCCGGTTTCCTGTCCCGCTCCGAGTCGTGGTGGCGTCTCCAGCGGCTCTACGACCCCGAGCGTCGGCGCGAAGGGGCGAGCTCACGCCGCACGGTCGCCGCCTACCGAGACAAGACGCCGCTCGGGTACGCAACATATCGGCAGAAAGACAAGTGGCAACCCGACTGGCTGCCAGCCGGAACGATCGAGGTGATGGAGATCGTCCACGTCGACGAGGGAGCTCGGCGTGCCCTGTGGAAGTACCTCACGAACATCGACCTCTTCCCGACCGTCCACTGGTGGAACGGCCCAACGGACAATCCGCTGTATGTCGAGGTCGACAACGGCCGACACCTGAAGACGATCAACCGAGACACCCTCTACGTCCGGATCCTGGACGTGCCGAAGGTGCTCGAGGCCCGCACCTACGAGTCCGACGGCAGCCTCGTCCTCGGAGTCACCGACGACTTCCTCGGCCAGGGCGGCACCTTCCGGCTCGACATCACAGATGGTGCCGGGACATGCACGGAGACCACGGACGACCCCGACATCACCTTGGACACCGCAGACCTCGGCGCCCTCATCCTCGGCCGAGCCGCAGCGATCCCCCGATGGCGAGCCGGCCAGATCAACGGCAGCTCAGAATCGATCCACACCCTCGACCGCCTCCTCCGAACCGCCAAACCTCCCTTCTGCATCGAGGTCTTCTGACTGAATCGACTCTCCCCGGCTCGGCGTCGAGGGTGATGGCCTGACCACCTCCTACGTGTTCTCTCCCATGGGGAGAGATGGCGGCAGCCAGAGAGGGGCGGTTGGCGCGAGACAGCAGCCTGAAGCGGACCCCAATGCCCCCTCTGTCCGCTTCGCGGACATCTCCCCCACAGGGGAGAACCACCCCATACGCGTTCTCTCCCCTGGGGAGAGATGGCGGCAGCCAGAGAGGGGCGCAGGATTCTTCGAGCTGAAGCGGACCCCAATGCCCCCTCTGTCCGCTCCGCGGACATCTCCCCCACATGGGGAGAACCACCCCATACGCGTTCTCTCCCCTTGGGAAAGATGGCGGCAGCCAGAGAGGGGCGCTCCCGACATCACGCTCCGACATCGCTGCACGGATCGGGCGGTAGGGTCGCGGTCCGATCGGTGGGCCACACTGCACCGTGCCCGCCGATTCATCGGGGCCTCGACGGCCCCTCGACATCGGCGTGTGGAGCCATGGTGAGCACCGACTTCCTCGAACGACATCGCACCTTCTTCGGGTGGCGCATGGTGGTGCTCGCATCGATCACCGGTGCAATGACCGGCCCCGGCCAGACCATCGGGGTGAGTGTCTTCATCGATCACTTCATCGAGGATCTCGCCATCAGCCGGGCAGAGGTGTCGACTGCGTACCTGATCGGCACCCTCGGCGCTGCGCTCGTGCTCCCGAGAATCGGCCGACGAATCGACGCCGTCGGGGTGCGGCGGTCCATGATGGCGATCGCCGCCGTGTTCGGGCTCGCACTCGTCGGTATGGCCGGGGTCCAGGGTCTCGTCGCACTCGTGGTGGGGTTCTTCGCCATCCGGTTGTTCGGACAGGGATCTCTCTCGCTGGCATCGACCCTCGCCGTCACCCACTGGTTCGAACGGCGGCGAGGTCTCGCCCTCGGGATCAAGGCAACGTCGATGGGGATCCTGATGAGCCTCGTTCCCGTGCTTCTGAACCTGGTGATCGAGGCGTACAGCTGGCGCACCGCTTGGATCGCCGCGGCGGTGGCGGTGTGGGTGATCGTGATCCCGATCGCCCGATTCGGCATCATCGATAGGCCGTCGGACGTCGGCCAGGTCCCGGACGGCGTCCCAGCCGACGCCGACCAGCCGGCGACCTCGGTGCGCCCGTCGGTCTCACGCCGTGACGCGCTCCGCACGAGCCGCTTCTGGATCCTGGCGGCGGCATCGTCGTCGGTGGGGCTCCTGATCACGGCGCTCAACTTCCATCAGATCTCGATGCTGGGTGAGGCCGGCCTGTCGTCGACGGAGGCGGCGGTCATGTTCCTCCCGCAGGTGATCGGCGCCGCCGTGGCGGGCGTGGTGTTCGGCTGGCTCGCCGACCGCCTCACGGGACGCTCGTTGGTCCCGCTCGTCATGGGCCTGCTGACCGTGAGCCTCGTCCTGACGCTGACATTGGCTCCCGGGGTCACCGTGGTCCTCTACGCCATCAGCCTCGGACTGGCCGGAGGGGCGATGCAGACGGTGTCCGCAACGCTGCTCCCCCGATGGTTCGGGTTGGGCCACATCGGCGCCATCCAGGCCACAGCCACCCTGGTCACGGTCGCCTCCACGGCGCTTGGACCGGTCGTGCTCGCTGTCACCCGCAACGGCCTCGGCAGCTACGGCATCGCTGCGGCGTGGCTGGCCCTCATCCCGATCAGTGTCGCCGTGATCGCAACGCAGGCGGACCTCACCCCGCGTCGTGTCGGTTCGGCCTCCAGCACTGCCGACTGACCGCACCCGTATCGCACGGAATTCCGG
>JASJCF010000010.1 GCA_030066265.1 Acidimicrobiia bacterium
GAGATCTGAGAACTGAGAACTGAGAACTGATGAGCGACGAGCCTCGAGTCCCGAGTCCCGAGTCCCGAGTCCCGAGTCCCGAGTCCCGAGTCTCGAGTCCCGTCCCCCCTGAAGGGAGGACCTTCTTGCTGACAACTGAGAGCTGAGAACTGAAGACTGCGAACTGAAGACTGATGACTCAGCTTCCGGCTTCGACCATCTCGTCGCCGTCTTCGCTGCCGTCGCCTTCGCCTTCGACCAACCCGCAATCGGCTTCGGCTTCTTCGAGGGGCTGGCCACCGAACTGCACCCGCTCGTACAGGGCGACTGCGGCCAGCTGCTCATCGGTGAGATTCCCGAACGCCGGCATGTTGCCGCCGCCTCCGACAGGCTTGTTCGTCGCGCCGTAGGTGTCATCCGGCCATCCGGACGTGCCCAATCGGATCCACTCGACGTGCTCGTTGCACGTACCGGTGGGGAAGGTGGCGAGGACCGCTCCACCGGTGAACGCCGGCCCGACACCACCTTCGCCGTTCCCACCATGGCAGGCGACGCAGCCGCTGTACTGGCCGCTCCCGAGAGCCAGGAAGTCGACGCTCGATGATCCGTACTCGGAGCCGTCGCAGTTGACGGCGAGGCCAGTGGCCTCATCGATCCTCAGCTGACCGGCAACTCCGCAGTCGGGGCCGTTCGGAGTGACCAGGATGTAGGTCACGGCGAGGATGGGGATGATGACGAAGGCCGCGGCGAGCCATGCCGGGTATCCACGCGAACGCGATCCCTCATCGTCGTCCGTCTCGGATTGCGGCTCGCTATCGGCGGGTGCTGTTCCTTCGATCACCTCGATCTCGGGGACATCCTCAGTGGCGGCGGCCGGTGCTGCTGCCGGTGCTTCGGGTGTCGGTGCTTGCGCAGCGGGCGCGCCCGAGGCCGCTGGCGCGACCGTCGCAGGGTCGACCCCTGCCCATTCGGCGAGGACGGCTTCGAGTGGCTCCCCGGTCTTCTTCGCCCGGGCCTCCGCGGATCGTTTGGCGATGGGTGCCGGCATGCCCTTGGCTTCGGCGACCTTGTCGAGCAGTTCGTCCATCGACATCGCCCCCGCCGCTCCGGCGGCGGCAGTCGCTGCAGGAGCAGAGGATGGCTCAGATGCCGCCGGTTCGGACGCCACAGGTGTCGACGACGATTGCTCGGGCTCGGTTGCCGAGACCGCAGACGGATCGACCCCTGCCCATTCGGCGAGGACGGCTTCGAGTGGTTCCCCGGTCTTCTTCGCCCGGGCCTCTGCGGATCGTTTGGCGATGGGTGCCGGCATGCCTTTGGCTTCGGCGACTTTGTCGAGCAGTTCGTCCATCGACATCGCCCCCGCCGCTCCGGCGGCGGCAGTCGCTGCAGGAGCAGGGGATGGCTCAGATGCCGCCGGGGCCCCTGCATCTTCTGAGTCGACGGGCTCGGGTGTTCCGGGATCTGGCGTTCCGGGATCTGGCGTTGCAGGCTGCGATGTCGCAGTGGTCTTCGAGTCGGCGGGTTCGACGTCCGGAACGGGAGCGGTGCCGTCGGCAACCTGCTTGGAGAGCTCGTCGAGATCGACGCCGGCCCAGGATGCGAGCACGGTGTCGAGGTCGGTGTTCGAGTTGCGTGCACGAGCCTCAGCCGACGAACGCACGAGCTTGGGCGGCATGCGCTTCGATGCGGCTGCGAGGTCGACGAGGTAGTCGGTCGTCACCTCGTCCGGTGCGCCGGTCGCAGGAGCGTCCGCTGCCGGAGCATCGGAATCGGATGTCTCGGATTCGGCTGCCTCGGGTTCGGGTGCCTGCCCCTCGGCCGCCTGCGGCTCGGGGGTGGACCCGACGTCCTCGCCTGCCCACTCGGCGAGGACGGCCTCGACCGTCGTCCCCTCCTTCTCGGCTCGCGCCTGTGCGGACCGTTCCGTCAGCGCCGGTGGCATCCCCATCTGCTCGGCAGCCCGTTTGAGCAGGTCATCCATTCGCGATCACCTCAGCGTCTCCAGGTAGCTCACGAGAGCGGCGAGCTCGTCGGTGGAAAGGTAGGAGTAGGACGGCATCGTCGACCACGGCATCACCGATCGCGGATTCTCGAGGTGCGCCTGGACGAGAACACGGTCGAAGAAGTCGGCCCTGCCGGCGAAGTGCATGAGGTCGGGCCCGAGGCGGTATGTGCCGAGCAAAGCGGGACTCTCGTTCGCATAGTCGCCGGCGATGGACACCGGCCCGAGCCCGACGTCGGTGCCCACCGGGCGGACGGCCTGGGTGTGGCACGACACACACCCCTCGGAGATGTAGAGGTTGCGCCCCGTGAGCTCCACCGTTCCCGCTCGATAGGTGCGGTCGGTGTCTGCGAGCAGGGTCGAGTCGCGATCGGCATTGTCCGCCACGGGCAGTACCAGCATCATGAGTGCAGCGAACAGCCACACGCCGACGGAGCCCCACATGAGGCGACGCCAGCTGGCGTAGCGAGGTGTCCCCTCGAATTCGAGATCGTATGGCCGCTCGGCCGGGGGCATGTCCAGCGCTTCGTCGTTGCGCCGGCCCAGCGTGGCAACGAAGGCAATCTGTCCCAAGAAGAAGATGGCCATGCCCACTGCCATCAGCCATGCAAAGGGTTCGAATGTCTCCGCAGTCACCTTCCATGCCGCACCGGCGTTCGCATAGGACTGGCTGGCGGGCCCGACCGCCCACGAGAATCCCACGGCGATCCCCCCGATGAGCCCACCGAGCGTCATCACGGCGAGGCCCACCGTGGAGAGGACACCGTGCGCTGTGCGGGCGAGCGAAGAGCCGCCCCGCATGACACTCACCGCTGCGAAGAGTGCGAATGAGCAAGCGCCGAGCACCGTTGCGAACCACGCAGTGTCGACCCACGGCGAGTACTGGATGATGGTGCTCGTGCCTCGCCATGCCCACAACAGGAGCACCACGGTTGCCGTGGCGAATGCAGATCCCGCGATGAGGATGAGCCTCAGGGACACGCGGTCCCCGATGAGGTGGATCCTGCCTCGCAGCATCAAGCCGATGTCCCCGGCGATGGTGAGCAGGGGAACCAGAGCGGCGATTGCGAAGGCGATCGAGATCGTCTCGTACCAGTCGGGTACCGGCGTGAAGATCAACGGAACCGCACCGAGATTCGCCCAGACGATCGTGAGCGACCAGAAGCCGAGGGCGGCCAGGGATCTCGTCTCGGTCGGGTCACCGTCCGAGATCGCCGCCACCACGTAGTAAGTCAACCCGACGGCCGAGGTGACGAGGAACAGACCGGTGAACGTCGAGCTGACGAAGCTCGCCTGGATGACTCCCGGGATGCCGTCAGAGCCGGGGATGAGCCCGACGATGGCCGATGCCGTCAGCCAGATGGGTGCAGCCGTGAGATACCAACCCGCTGCACCGAGCTTGTCTCCCTTCTGCCGGGCCATGCCGACGAGCGCAATGGCTGCGAGGAGGAAGCCAACCGTCGTGATCGCACGAGCCCACAGGGGTGCTTCGAGCCTCACCACGCCGGTCTGGAGCCCGAAGAGGATCGCCGCACCGCCGCCGAGGACGCCGACGGCGATCAGCGCCAGGGATCCGTACGCCAATGAGGTGCGCTGGTGGGCACCCGTGATACGTCCGAGCGCCCAATAGGAAGCGCCGAGCAGCCCGATCGTCAACCAACCCACCTCGATGAACAGCCTCGCTGCGGGTGCCATGCGCCCGTATGTCGTCGCTGGAATCCCGCCGAGGAAGTCGGGGAAGACGAGCTGGAACGATGCCAGAGAAGCGAGGAGCGTGCCGATCACGAGGAAGATGGCAGCCACGATGAGGTGGGCGCGGGTGGGGCTGGTGCTGTCGGAGTCCGAGGCGGATTCGGTCGCTTCGGTCGGCGAGGCTTCGGCGGTCACGCTCCGGTGGTCCTCCTGAGCGGCGTGGCACGGTCTTGACGTTGGCCTGCGCGACTCTAGCCGCCGACCGATCGCCAACCCTCATCTGTGAAAGCGCGTGCCTCACCGGTGAACACCACGGTGAGGGCGGCCCGATGGAGCAGTTGGCGGGGTGAGGGCAGGGTTCACCCGCGTGACTCTGCGACGGCCGTAGAATGCATCCCACTCGCACGAGGGATGCACGTGACAGAACGGATGCAGTTGTGGGCCGGCCTCGGTCTGATCCTCCTGGGGACGATCGTCTCGATCGTCGGAGGGTTCCTCGTCCACACCGCAGAGGCTCCGGAGTTCAACGAGTTCGGCCAAGCCATGTTCGAGGGCTTTCCCCGGGGATGGATACCGGCCCTCATCGCCCAGATGATCACGCTCGGCGGCGTCCTCATGGCAATGGGCGGGGTGTTGCTGGCCTTCGTCTACGGCAAGCCGCTCACCTGGGCGAGCGCGATGATCGGGGCTGCGCTGTTCACCGGCCTCATGTTCATCATCTTCGCCATCATCCCGAACCAGATGCTGACGCTCTTCCAGGGCACCCTCGACTGGAACGCAAACCGCATCCTGATCACCGTCCCGCCCGCCCTCGTCCTCGGCAATGAGGTGGCGATCTCGTATTCGGCTGCCAAGGACATGATCGTTGCCGGGTATGTCACGACGGCGTTGATCGTCGTTCCCGTGGCCATGTACCAGTGGCAGGGGCGCCAGATGAAGAAAGACGAGCCCAAGCCCGAGCCCGTCTCGAGCTATGGCCGTCCGATGAGGAACGGTGGCTGATGGCAAAGGAAGTCTGGCTCGAGACACCTCCGATCCGCGACGATTACCAGCTCGCGATGGTCGACACCTCGTACCTCGAGGCCGCCGTGAAGCCGAAGCAGTTCATCCACATCGACGAGGCGGAGTGCATCCTGTGCGCAGGCTGCGTCGACATCTGTCCGTGGAAGTGCATCCACTTCCTCGACCCGGACATCGTCTCCGAGACGTTCGGCGTGGAGAATCCGGCGGACAAGGAAGAGAATGGGGCACTGTTCCTCATCGACGACACCGAGTGCACGCGATGCAAACTGTGTGTCGACCGGTGTCCCACGAATGTGATCACGATCGGCAAGTTCGCAGGCTCGCTCGCCGAGCAGTCCGGCGAATTCGACGAAGCGCCCTGGGAGTACGAGACGGGTCATCGAGACGACAAGAACGGTTACAGCTACGGCGTGCGCTGGTAGACAAACGGAGACGAGTTGGCTGACGACAAAGGCACAGCAACCCGGGTGAGAGAGTCCGTGTCCGGACTCGGCGATCACATCCGGAACTCACAGGTGTGGACGTCGATCTTCCGGCCCGGCTCGCCCATGCGGGCGGACGGGGGCGATTCGCCGAGGAACCGCGCCTACGTGGTGATGAACAACGTGCTGTATCACCTCCACCCGGTCAAGGTGAAGCGCCACGGCGTGAAGCTGTCCTACACCCTGTGTCTGGGGGGCCTCAGCTTCTTCCTGTTCATCCTGTTGACGATCACGGGCATCTTCTTGATGTTCTACTACCGGCCGACCTCACCGCAGGCCTACATCGACATGCAGGCCCTCGCCACGGACGTGGCGTTCGGCCAGCTGGTACGGAACATGCACCGATGGGGCGCCCACATCATGGTGTTGGCCGTGTTCCTCCACATGTCGCGGGTCTTCTACCACGGGGCGTACAAGCCACCGCGCGAGTTCAACTGGGTGGTCGGAATCATCTTGTTGCTCCTGACCCTGTTGCTGTCGTTCACCGGCTACCTGCTCCCGTGGGACCAGCTGGCGCTCTGGGCAGTGACCGTCGGGACCAACATGGCTGCGTACACACCGGTGTTCGGTGATCAAGTGGAGTTTGCACTCCTCGGAGGAGTGCAGATCACGGCGGACACCCTCTTGCGGTGGTACGTGCTCCACGTGCTGTTCCTGCCCTTCATCATCACCATCTTCATGGCCGTTCACTTCTGGCGAGTCCGCAAAGACGGCGGCATCTCGGGACCCCTCTAAGGAGACGGCATGGCAGAGCTACCAGAACATCTCCAGAAGCGGGCGGCCGAGGCACGCGCCAAGGCTTCCGGTACGCCATCCCCCGATGCCGCTCCTGCTGCGCCTCCATCGGGCAACGGAGCAGCCGGGAACGGATCGGGCGGGAACGGATCGGGCGGCCCGGGTCGAGACCTCGACGCCGAGGCCGCTCAGTACGGCGTTCCCCGTGCGCTGTTGGAGCGGGCCATGTTCGCTCGAGCCCGCAAGGACGGCACTGCGGTCCCGCAGCTCGTCGGCGCTGGAGCACCTGCCGCCTCGGCATCGGCGGGGACCACCGCTGGCGCGGGCTCCACGACGGTCACGACCTCAGCGCCTGCGGGCCCTCCGCCCGGCGTTCGCACCCAGCGCCTCTTGACGGTCGTCAAGGCCGGTGCGATCCAGGGAACGACGCGAGAGCCCACGGACAAGGTGAACGTGTGGCCGCACCTGCTCGCAATCGAGTTCGTCGCTCTGCTCGGGATGCTCGCCTTCCTGACGCTCCTGTCGGCGTTCGTCGATGCACCGCTCCTGGAGTTCGCCAACTTCAACGAGCAGCCGAACCCCTCGAAAGCCCCGTGGTACTTCCTCGGTCTGCAGGAGTTGTTGGCCTACTTCGATCCGATGGTCGCCGGCGTGATCATCCCCGGGTTCGGTCTTGCCGCACTGGCGTTCATCCCGTATGTCGATCGCAACCCGTCCGTCCGGCCATCGGACCGCAAGCTCGCGATCTCGATCTACACCATCTTCTTCATGGCTGCCGCCGTGCTCACGATCTTCGGCTCCTTCTTCAGAGGACCCGGGTTCAACTTCACCTTCCCATGGCGTGATGGCATATTCTTCGACGATCTGCTGACGATTCTGGGACACGAATGACCGGCGCACTCCTCTTCGCGATGATCCTGATCCTCCTTGCGTTGATCTCGGCTGCCGCCGTCGTTGCGATTGCGGCCAGGCGCCAGGACGCCGACGGACCCGCAACGGCAGGGGAGTTCGACCGCAGGGCCCAGAAGGCAGATCAGGAACGCAAGAAGGTGGCGGCCACCGTCGGAACAGCGCCCGCGTCCGATGCCGTGCCTGCGGAGGATGTCGTCTATGTGCCCGCACCCCACGAGTTCGAGGAAGACGAACCGCGTGTGGAGATCTCATATGACGACTACGGGGTGACGCGCCGGAAGTTCTTCAACCGAGCAATCGGCGCCGTGTTCGGTTTGTTCATCCTCCAGTTCGCCCTCGCCGGCCTTGCCTTCTTTTGGCCGAAGCTCAAGGGCGGATTCGGTACGGCGATCAAGGCCGGGTCGGTGTCGAGCCTCAAGGCTCAGGTGATCGACGGCGCAACCGTCACTCCGCTGTTCGTGCCGGCAGCCCAGGCGTGGCTGGTTCCGTTCGAGGTTTCGAGGCTGCCCGGGAGTTCGTTCGAGGCGACCCCCAACGTTGTCGCGGGTGGTGAGAGCGACGGGATCGGGCTCATGGCCCTCTGGCAGAAGTGCGTTCATCTGGGATGTCGCGTTCCCGACTGCGTGTCCTCACAGGGCTTCGAATGCCCATGCCACGGATCGAAGTACAACATCTCTGGCGAGTACAGCTCGGGGCCCGCACCTCGCAATCTCGATCGGTTCGCCGTCGCCGTCGATGACGCCGGCGACTTCGTGATCGACACCGGGACCGTGGTCCAGACGTCCCGAGCCACCACGTTCACTGCGGTGTATCCGCAAGGGCCATTCTGCGTAGGGTGATCTGTTGACAGCATTCTCCATCATCGTCGCCGTCGCCGAGGAGACCGAGCCGGTCGACTCCGCCGGCGGCCTCGGCATCGGCGCACTCGCCCTGCTCATCGCCGTGGCCCTGATCCTCGGGCTGATGGGCTGGCTGTTCGTCAACTCCCGTCGTTCCCGCGCCTCGTCGTCGGAGGCGGCGCCCCCCAACCAGTCGCCTCCCGCATCCGACGACGAGCTCGAGAACACGAAGCTGACCAAGATCCTCCGTGCGGCGCTCGTCGGGGCGGCACTCTTGGCGATCGCCCTTCCGTGGTACGCGGCCAACGAGCCCGACCGCCAGGCCGAGGCCGCAGTCGCCATCGAGGAGCTCGACATCGAAGAGGGAGGCCACTGGTTCTCCACGGAGGGCTTTGGTTGCGCCGATTGCCACGGACCTCTCGCCGGTGGCGGTGCCGCCGCGTACACCGAGGAGCGATCCGGCGTCGAGGTCTCATGGGATGCCCCGGCGCTCGACGACGTCACCTACCGGTATGACGATGAGGAGGTCGAGTACTGGATCGTATTCGGTCGAGCCAATTCACCCATGCCGGCAAACGGTCTCGAAGGCGGAGGCGCCATGACCGTGCAGGAGGTCGACCAGACCATCGCGTGGATCCGGTCGGTGCAGGTCAGCCAGGCCGATGCCTTCGCCAGGGCCGTACCGGACGCGGAGGCCGCACTCGCCCGGATCGAAGGTGGCGAGCTCGCCACGGTCTCCCTGATCAACGTTCAGCAGGGCAAGATCGACGAGGTGAAGGCTGCGCCGGCCCAATTCGAGGTCGTCGGGGGCTTCCCCGAGGAAATCAAGGATCTGTTCCAGGCCGACGGGACCTGCACGGACGAGACCGCTGAGCTCATCGGAGCGACCTGTGGCCAGCCCGGTCCGGATAGTGACCGAGATGGTGTCAGCGACCCTGTCGAGAAGGAGTTGACGGCCATCGCCGCAGTCTCCATGGAGACGATCAGGGTCCGTGTGTGTGCCACTGAGCCTTCCGAAGAAGGAGAGCCGCCGAATCCGGTGACCTGCACGTTCCAGCCGAACCCGCTCTACGACGTTCGGTTCGACCCGTTCATCGCCTTCACCAATGAGACGCCGGAAGGCCCCGTACCGGATCTCGTCACGGCCGAGGAGCTCCTTGATCACCTCGAGACCGACGTACTTCTGTTGGGCGTGACCACCGAACGGCAGATCCAATTCCTCGGTGAGTTGGCGCCCGGTCTTCAGTTCCTCGAGCAGGCGCTCATCGATCAGCCGTGGCAGGTCGACTTCGATCAGGTGGCAGCGGACATGGGCGTGTCCCTGGATGACGCGAAGCTGGCCGTCGGGCTGTACAACTCGCAGTGTGCTCGATGCCATACCGGCGGATACAGCGCCGGCCCGGCCTTCGAGCAGGGAGCCGGATCCGGCGCCATGGGCCCTGCGCTGTGGGAGGGACGCTCGGTCGTTCAGTTCCCGGACATCGAGGATCAGATCTCCTTCATCATCACGGGATCTCAGAATGCCGTGGGCTACGGGGTCAACGGCATCGGACGCGGCTGGATGCCCGGATTCGGCAACGTCCTGTCAGCCGAGCAGATCGAACTGATCGTCAAGTACGAGAGGACGCTGTGATGAGCTCATCCCTCGCCCGTCGACTTCGCTCCGAGGAATCCGGCCTCTCCACCCTCGAGTGGATCGGCATCGTCGCCTTCGTGCTCGCGATCCTGGCGATGATCCCGCCCATTCGGGAAGCCGCCATCGAAGCGACCGGCGTCGTGTTCAACCAGCGTGATCCCGACACCGGGGAGCTCTCGGACTTCTCGGTGGCGATGCGTGGATTCGGCATCGCGCTCGGATCCATCATCGTCTTCGTCGGGACGGGATTCTTCCTGCTCTACACCAACGTGGGCCGCCGCCTCGCCTTCCTCCTCACCGGAGCCGCGGTCTTCGGCTGGCTGGTGATCAACGGCATCCTCTTCGTCGTCTACGCACCCCGGGGTATCCGGCCTGAGAACCTCGAAGGCCTCAATGCCTTCCAGATCCGCCTCCCCGCCGTGGCACTGACGCTCGGATCGCTCGTGCTGTTCGCCATGTTCATCGTCGCCCTGAATCGCTACGAGGCGGATACTGCTGAGTAGTTGTCAGTTGTCAGTCTTCAGTTAGCAGTTGGCAGTTGGCAGTTGGCAGTTTCGAGTCTCGAGTCCCGAGTTGGGCTATCAGCTGTCCGCTATCAGCCTGCCGTGCTCAGCTGAGAGCTGGGAGCAGAGGGCTGAGAGCAGTTGGCAGTTGGCAGTTTCGAGTCTCGAGTCTCGAGTCCCGAGTCTCGAGTTCTTGCTCAGTCGGAGCCTTGGGCCAAGGAGCCAAGGAGCTGAGGAGCCAAGGAGCTGAGGAGCTGAGGAGCTGAGGAGCTGAGAAGCTGAGGAGCGGTTGACAGTTGTCAGTCTTCAGTTGCCAGTCTTCAGTTGGCAGTTTCGAGTCCCGAGTCTCGAGTCCCGAGTCTCGAGTCTCGAGTCTCGAGTTCTTGCCCAGTCGGAGCTGGCGTCATCTCTCCCTACGCAGAAGGCCTTGAGCCTTGAGGCTTAGGCCAAGGAGCTAAGGAGCTGAGGAGCAGAGAGCTGACGTCAGTTGTCAGTTGGCAGTCGTCTCGAGTTCTCCCCTTGTGGGGGAGATGCCCACCGGACCGGCAGGTCCGGCGGGCAGAGGGGGCAGTGCGGTTCGCTTCAGCTGGAGGTCTCAGGCGCCCCTCTCTGGCTTCCGCCATCTCTCCCCATGGGAGAGAGCGCAGAAGGCCTCGAGCCTCGATCGCCTCGCTCAGGGGTTGTCGTCGGGGAATTCCTCGGGTGGGATCTCCTCGTCGTACAGGGCGGTGGGCTTGCCCGAAACGGTCTCGTCGTAGTCCTCCCTGAACCACCGCTTCACGGCGGCGTAGATCAGGACGACAGCGATGATCACGATCACGGTCGTTACCAAGAATGCGGTCATGCGGCCATCGTAGACACTTCACGGCTGGCTCGCCTGTACTGGCGATGCCGCCGATCGCACGGTGGGTGCGTCAGACGCGAGCCAGGTGATACGCGAGGATGCCCAACTCGGTCGACAGGTCGACACGGCGCACCGACACGTCCTCCGGCGTCTTGAGGACGACGGGTGCGAGGTTGAGGATGGACTTGACACCGGCGCCCATCAGCCGATCAGCCACGTCTTGGGCTGCCGACGGGGGGGTCGCGATGATGCCGATGGAGATCTCGCGATCTTCGACGATCGCACCGAGGGCATCGAGTGGTTCGACGAACAGACCGTTCACCAACGTGCCGAGCTTGGCGTCGTCGACATCCACGATGGCAGCGATCTCGAATCCCCAGTTCTCGAAGCCCCGGTAGTTGGTGATCGCCTCCCCCAGATTCCCAGCGCCGACGATCGCCACACGATGGATACGGGTCATCCCGAGGACCTCCCGGATCTGGGCCATGAGGTCGTCGATGTCGTAGCCCACGCCGCGCGTTCCATGGCTCCCGAGGAAGCTCAGGTCCTTTCGCACCTGCGCAGCCGTGACGCCCGCCCCTTCGGCGATCTGATCCGACGAGCACTGGGTCGCAGTGGGAGCCATGTCGGAGAGACACCGAAGGTATCGAGGGAGTCTGGCCACTGTCGCAGAGGGAATCGTTCCCTTCATCGGCCGAACAATAGGAGCGCTGTGCGCGTCCGAATCGTCACGCCCCGGGATTACCGACTCCATTTCTGCCGCCGGTATCCTCTCGTGCATGGAGCTCGCCGACTACTTGCCGATCGCGCTCATGGCGATCCTGGGAGTCGTGTTCGCCGTGGCTTCGATCCTCCTCTCTCGAGCGCTGGCTCCGTCGAATCCGACACCGGAGAAGCTGGCCCCGTACGAATGCGGGATCGTTCCCCTCCAGGAGCCCGTTGAACGATTCCCCGTCAAGTTCTATCTGGTGGCGATGCTGTTCGTGATCTTCGACGTCGAGATCATCTTCTTGTTCATCTGGGCGGTGCGATACGAGCAGTTCGGGTGGGCCGGCGTTGCGGCCGTCGTGCTGTTCATGCTGATGCTCATCGAGACCCTCGCCTATGTGTGGAAGCGTGGTGCGCTCGACTGGAACGTGGCTCGCCGAGCCAGGTACCGCCGGATCGTGGCGCCCGAACCCGAGCTCGAGGAGGCAGCCTGATGGCCGGAGTCTCGAAGGAGCCGGGATTCCTCGTCACCACCCTCGAGAAGGGGGTGAACTGGGCGAGGACCAACTCGATGTGGCCCGCCTCGTTCGGCCTCGCATGCTGTGCCATCGAGATGATGGGCACCGGCGCAGCCCACAACGACCTCGCCAGGTTCGGCATGGAGGTCTTTCGCGCATCGCCCCGCCAGGCAGATCTGATGATCGTGGCCGGCCGGGTCAGCCAGAAGATGGCACCCGTGCTCCGGCAGGTGTACGACCAGATGGCGGAGCCCAAGTGGGTGATCTCGATGGGTGCGTGCGCCTCCTCGGGAGGGATGTTCAACAACTACGCCCTCGTGCAAGGTGTCGACCAGGTCGTGCCCGTGGACATGTATGTGCCTGGTTGCCCCCCGGGACCCCAGTCGCTCATGCACGGCATCTTGAGTCTGCAGCAGCAGATCATGGACGGCGAGATTCGCCGCTCGACCGGAGTGCTGTGAGATGTCGGATCAGGTAGGAACACCGGATGCAGCCGACGGCCTGACCGAGGAATCCCTGGCCGAGGGCGACGCTGTGTCCGAGGGCGCTATGTCCGAACGTGCTCTCCCCGACAGCGAGCTCGTCGCCCAGCTCGTGTCGTCGTTCGAAGGCATCACGTACGACATCCGTTCGTACGCCTCGAGCGATGCCACCTACACCATGCTGTACGTTCCGGTTGCCGACTGGGTCGCCTTCGCCACGATGGCTCGCGACATCGGATTCGACACGTTCATCGATCTCGCTGCCGTCGATCACTTCCGCGATGCTCCACGGTTCGAAGTGGCACTCAATCTGCTCTCCATGGACACGAACGAGCGGATCGTGGCCTCGACCAGGGTCCCGTACGACCACCCGGTCGTGCCGACGCTGACTGGCGTGTTCGCCGGAGCGAACTTCTACGAGCGCGAGGCATACGACTTGATCGGCATCGAATTCCCCGGCCATCCCGATCTCACCCGCATCCTGCTCCCGGATGACTGGGAGGGCCATCCCCTGCGCAAGGACTTCGCCGTCGGCGCCATCCCCGTCGAGTTCAAGGCCGGGAGCAGCGACCTGTGACCGACGTCCACGACACGAGCGATATCGACGCAGGCGAGGACGTGCTCGAAGAGGACGCAGCCGACGGTCGCGACCCGGAGAACGGTCAGGACGCGGAGAACGGTCAGGACCAGGCGAACGGCGAAGACACGGCCAGTGTCGAGACAGAGCGTCGTCACCTCCACGAGGTGTGGGTGTCGGGAACGGAGGAGCGCTTCCCCTTCTCGGCAGCCACCAACGAGGGGGCACAGGAGCTCCTGCCACGGGAAGAGGATCCGGCCCTCGCCATCCAGGCCGGTGTGGCCGTCGAAGACGACTACGTCACTGAGCCCGAGGTGTCCGACGAGGAGCGCCAGATCATCAACATGGGCCCGCAGCACCCCTCCACGCACGGTGTGCTGAGGCTCCAGATGGAACTCGAGGGCGAGACCATCCGGCGTGTGAAGCCGATCGTCGGCTACCTGCACACCGGGATGGAGAAGACCGCCGAAGTGCTCAACTACGCCCAAGGCTCGACGAACGTCACGCGGATGGATTACCTCGCACCGTTCCACAACGAGCTTGTGTACTCCCTCACGGTCGAGCAGCTGCTCGGAATCGACGTACCGGAGCGCGCCAACGCCATCCGGGTGTTGATGACCGAGCTGAATCGGGTGTCGAGCCATCTGCTGTGGGCCGCCACGATGGGCATGGACATCGGTGCCCTCTCGATGATGATCTACGGGTGGCGGGAACGTGAGGTGTGTCTCGACTTCTTCGAGAAGACCACCGGCTTGCGCATGAACCACAACTACATCCGGCCAGGAGGGGTCGCCGCCGATCTCCCGGATGGCTGGGAGGACGACGTCGACAACCTGATCGATGTCGTGAACGAGGGCGTGAGTGAATACGAGGAGCTGCTCAACGAGAACCCCATCTTCCTCGACCGAACCATGGGGGTGGGCGTCATCACTCCCGAGGAGTGCAAGCAGTACGGTGTGACCGGCCCGATCGCCCGGGCGTCCGGGCTGGCATGGGACTTGCGCAAGGCGGCGCCGTACTCGGGCATCGACCAATACGAGTTCGATGTGCCGACGGGTCTCCACGGCGATGTGCACGACCGCTACCTGGTTCGGATCGCTGAGATCCGCGAGTCCCTCCGGATCGTCGCGCAGGTGAAGGAGTCCATGCCCCGGGGCGACTACCGGAACCCCGACCCGAAGGTGACGCCGCCTCCGCGCAAGCGCATCGACGAGTCGATGGAGGCGCTCATCCATCACTTCAAGCTGTTCACGGAAGGCATCGTGGTTCCACCCGGCACCGCCTATCAATCAGTCGAGGGGCCGCGAGGTGAGCTCGGCTGTTACCTCGTCTCCAAGGGCGGGGCTCGGCCGTGGAGGATGCACTGGCGAGCCCCTTCGTTCGCCGCCGTCCAGGCGCTTCCCGCCATGATGACCGACTCCCTCGTCGCCGATGTGGTCGCAGCCCTCGCGTCCGCGGATCCCGTGCTGGGGGATGTCGACCGATGAGCAACCCGATCTCGCATTGGAGCCCGGCGAATCAAGAGCGCGCCTCCCGACTCCTCGAGGCCTATCCGGACCGACGATCGGCCCTGATGCCGTTGCTCTACGTGGCCAGCCTCGAGCACCGGTACGCCTCCGACGATGCGATGGAGGAAGTGGCCGAGCTCACGGGCATCACTGCCGCACAGGTGCGATCGGTGGCGACCTTCTACACCATGTTCAAGCAGGCTCCGGTGGGCGAGTACCTGATCTCGGTGTGCACGTCGATCTCGTGTCACCTCCTCGGCGGCGAAGACGTGCTCGAGTCCGTCGAGGAGGCTGCTGGCGTCGAGCACGGTTCGACCGGTGAGGACGGACTGTTCTCGGTCGAACACGTCGAGTGCATCGGGGCGTGCGGAGGGGCACCGGCCGTGCAGGTGAACTACGAACTCATCGAAGGCGTCATGCCGGATCGAGCAGGCGCCCTCGTGGGGTGGCTCCGAGACACGAAGCCGGACGTGGTGCTCGCCGACGAGATGCAACAGCTCTTCGGTGGAGTCCGATCGTTCGATTGGGGCCCGACCGAGGCCGAAGGCGCCATTCGGCCCGTGCCGGCCTTCGCACCCTATGGATCGGCGAGGGAGGGCAGATGACCACGAAGATCCTCACGGCGCGCATGGAGGCCCACCCCGAGGACAGCCACACACTCGCACGCTACGAATCCACGGGCGGGTACGACGCCCTGCGGAAGGCGTTGGCCGAGATGACACCGGAACAGATCGTCGATTCGGTGAAGGCATCCAACATGCGCGGTCGGGGCGGTGCCGGTTTCCCGATGGGTGTGAAGTGGGGCTTCCTCGCACCGGCCGAGCCCCGATACCTCGTGATCAACGCGGATGAATCCGAGCCTGGCACGTTCAAGGACCGACAGCTCCTCGAGCGCGATCCTCACCAACTCCTCGAGGGCATCCTCATCTCGAGCTACGCCCTCGGTGTGGATCAGGCCTATGTGTACATCCGGGGCGAGTACCCCAAACCTGCCCGTCGCCTCCAGCGGGCCATCGACGAGGCGTATGGGGCAGGCCTCCTGGGCGAGAACATCCTCGACTCGGGCTTCTCCCTCGACGTGTCGATCCACCTCGGTGGAGGCGCGTACATCTGCGGTGAGGAGACCGCTCTCCTCAACAGTCTCGAGGGTCGACGGGGCGAGCCGCGCTTGAAGCCGCCGTTCCCGGCCGTCGAAGGCCTCTATGCAAAGCCCACGATCGTCAACAACGTGGAGTCGATCTCGAACGTGCCGTGGATGACCCTCAACGGTGGCGACAGCTATGCAGCGATCGGCCCCGAACGGTCGTCCGGCACGCGCCTCTTCAGCCTCTCGGGGCATGTGAAGAAGCCCGGCAACTACGAGATCGTGATGGGCATCACCTGGGCCGAGCTCATCTACGAGCTGGGCGGGGGAATCCGCAACGACAATGCACTCAAGGCTTGGATTCCCGGCGGGGCATCCGCTCCGTGGCTCGTCCCCTCCGAGCACCTCGACACGCTGGTGACGATCGACGACGCGGCCGAGCAGGGCACGATGCTCGGTTCGGGTGCCATCGTCGTGATGGACGAGACGACGAACGTCGTTGCAGCTGCTCGCAACATCGTCAAGTTCTTCGCTCATGAGTCGTGTGGCCAGTGCACTCCGTGCCGCGAGGGAACGTCGTGGCTCGACGACATCCTTCAACGGATCCTCGATGGTCAGGGGCGTCCCGAGGACATCGATCTCCTCCTCGACGTGTCCGACAACATCTCGCCGGGGCTCGCCTGGCCGCCGGCCATGACCACGATCTGCCCGCTCGGCCCCTCGGCGACGGCGCCCATCACGTCGATCATGCGCTGGTTCCGACCCGAAGTCGAAGCGATGATCCCCATGAGCGAGGTGGCGAGTGCCTGAACCGGCGAGCGTCACGATCACGATCAACGGCGTCGAGCACGAAGTCGAGCCCGGGCAGCGGCTGATCTCGGCGGCGGAGCGGGTCGGCGTCATGATCCCGCGGTTCTGCCACCACGACAAGCTGGAGCCGGTCGGGAAGTGCCGGATGTGCCTGGTCGAGGTCGAGGGGCCTCGCGGCAAGTCCCTCGTGCCGAGTTGCACGATGCCCGTGTCCGACGGCATGGTCGTCGACACCGAGTCGGCCGTGGTCGAGAAGGCCCAGGAGGGCGTGCTCGAGTTCCTGCTCATCAATCACCCCCTCGACTGCCCGATCTGTGACAAGGGCGGCGAATGCCCGCTCCAGGACCAGACGATGCAATGGGGGCCGGGTGAGAGTCGGTTCATCGAGCAGAAGCGCACGTTCCCCAAGCCGATCTCCATCAGCGACATCGTGCTCCTCGACCGAGAACGGTGCGTGCTGTGCGACCGCTGCACACGTTTCGCCGACGACATCGCCGGAGATCCGCTCATCACCTTCCAACAGCGCGGCAACGATGTCCAGATCCAGACCTTCCCCGATGAGCCCTTCGCCTCCTACTTCTCCGGCAACACCGTCCAGCTCTGTCCGGTCGGTGCGCTCACGTCGGTCGACTACCGGTTCAAGGCCCGACCGTGGGATCTCGAACACACGGCGTCTGTGTCGTTGGTCGACAGCGTGCAATCGACGGCCGACGTTCAGACCTCGCGTGGCAAGATCATCCGGGTCTACGCCATCGAGAACGACGCAGTGAACGAGGGCTGGCTCTCCGACAAGGACCGGTTCATCTTCTCCGCCGTGCATGCGGAGGATCGCGTCACGACACCGCTCATCAAGGAGGAGGACGGCTTCCGGGAGGCCAGCTGGGCGGAGGCCCTCGAGCTCGTTGCCGACAAACTGGGCTCGTACCGAGGGGACGAAGTGGCAGCCATCGGAGGGAGCCGCAACACCAACGAGGAAGCCTTCGTCCTCGGCAAGTTCATGCGCTGGGTCGTCGGCTCTGGGAACGTCGACGCACAGGCGGGGGACGGCATCGATCCGGCGCTCGCCGCGACCCTCACACCGAGGGCCCGGATTGCCGATCTCGACACAGCGTCGACGATCCTGGTGTGGGGACCGGACCTCAAGGAGACTCTGCCGGTGCTGTACCTGCGCGTGCGCAAGGCCGTCAGGAACGGCGCCACGCTGGTGGTCGCAAGCCCGGCGGGCACGGGACTCGACGGGATCGCCGCTCATGTGGTGCGGTATCGGGCAGGGTCGGGATCGGACACGCTTCGCAAGGTCTCGGCCGGTGAGGCCGACTACGCCGCCGTGCGCGAGGCGCTCGGTGAGGGCCCGGTCGTCGCCCTCGTGGGTCGCAGCTCGCTCGCCGAGGATCCCAAGCTGGTGGAGGCCGTTGCTTCCTTTGCCCGATCCCTTCCCGAAGCCAAGCTGCTGACCCTCCTCGAGCGGGGGAACGTGTACGGCGCCCTCGACATGGGGCTGGCCCCGACCTTGCTCCCCGGCCGGATGAGCGCCTCTGACTCCACTGCCGTGGAGACACTCGAGGACGCCTGGGGCCCGATCCCGACGGAGCCGGGCAGATCTGCAATGGAGAGCCTCAGCGACCTGGACGAGGGAGTCATCAAGGCGTTGCTGCTCGTGGGCTCCGATCCCGTGAGGGATTGCCCGGACCCCTCCTTGGCCGCTGATGGTCTCGAACGCGCCGAATTCGTCGTTGCCGTCGATGCGTTCCTGACCGACTCTTCCTCATTGGCCGATGTCGTGCTGCCCGGAGCTGTTTGGGGGGAAGTGGACGGCACCGTCACGAACCTCGAGGGTCGCGTGCAGCGCATCAGGCCGTCGATCCAGCCCGTCGGGCAGGCACGGCCCCTCAACGTGGTCCTCGACGACCTCGCACTCCTGATGGGCGTCGAACTCGGGTCCGCCAAGGTCGGCGATGTGACGGCCGAGATCGCCAGGATCGCTCCGGCCTACGCCTCGGTCACCCTCGACTACCTCACGTTCGAGGCCGATGAGGAGGGGATCGTCGTGCCGATCGACGAGTCGACGGACCTGCACCGATACATCCCGGCCGAGGTCAGCGTCCCCGTCGTGACCGACCGGATGACCCTCCACCTGGCGCCGGCCCTCTACGACGACGGTGTGTGGAATCGCAACGCGTCGTCCATCGCCGAACTGCCGCGGGCGGCAACCGCTGCCATCCACCCGCGGGACGCCTCGGTGCTGGCGGTAGCCGACGGAGACTCGGTCCGGATCAACGAGACCCACACGCTGCCAGTCGTCGTCGACAGCGAAGTCGCTGTCGGCTCGATCGTCATCCCCTTCAACCAACGGGAGACCAAGGGCATCGCCGCAACGGCTTCGGTCCAGGTGGATCCCGTTCGAGGTGATGCGCAGGGTGATGCATGAGCGTCTTCCTCGATGCCTCCATCCGCACCCTCCTGGTCTTCGTCTTCCTCCTGGTCACCGTGCTCTTGCTCATCTGGGTCGAGCGGAAGTTCGTCTCGGACCTGCAGAACCGTGTCGGGCCGGACCGCGCAGGGCCATGGGGCATCCTCCAGTCGCTGGCCGACGGTGTGAAGGCGTTCTTCAAGGAGTCGATCCGACCGACGAGGGCCGAGTTCCTCCTCTACGCGGCTGCGCCCATCATGGCGCTCCTACCGGCGCTTCTGATCTTCATGGTGATCCCGATCGGCGCACCGATCACGGTCAACGGGACCGAGTACGAGCTCGTGGGGACGGACCTGAACGTCGGGCTCCTCTACGTCCTCGCACTGTCCTCGATGGCGGTGTACGCAGTCACGCTCGCGGGCTGGGCGTCCGGGTCGAAGTACCCGCTCCTCGGGTCGGTGAGGGCATCGGCGCAGATGATCTCGTACGAGGCGGCGATGGGATTGGCGCTGGTGCCGGTGGTGATGTTCGCAGGCTCCACGTCCATCGTTGCGATCGTCGAATCCCAGCAGGGGACGTTCGGCGGCTTCATCCCCGCGTGGAACATCGTGCTCCTGCCCTCGTTCGTGATCTTCTTGATCGCAGGCTTCGCCGAGACGAATCGAGCTCCCTTCGATCTCGTGGAGGCCGAGTCTGAGATCGTCGGCGGGTACCACACGGAGTACTCGGGGCTGACCTTCGCCCTCTTCTTCCTGGCCGAGTACATCAACGTCTTCAACATCTCGGCGCTCGTGGCCGTGTTGTTCCTCGGCGGTTGGGCGGGACCGGTGTTCGGTCCGACGTGGCTCGAGGCCCTGCTGCCGATCTTCTGGTTCCTCGTCAAGACCTGGTCCATCGTCCTGCTCTTCGTATGGGTGCGAGCCACGCTGCCCCGGATGCGGTACGACCAGTTGATGAGCTTCGGGTGGAAGCGACTCATCCCCGTGTCGCTGGCGTGGATCATCCTCGTGGCCCTGGCTCTCGGGGTGAGGGAGTTCGGGGCGCCATGGTCGTAGGAGGAATGGCATGAGCTGGATCGCAGACCTGCTGGGGCCCTTCCGAGGGTTCGCCGTGACGTTGCGTCAGGCCGGCAAGCCCCGCGTCACCCGCAAGTATCCCCAAGAGAAGCGTGAGAAGCCCGCTCGATTCCACGGCCGGCATGTCCTCAATCGGTACGAGGACGGCATGGAGAAATGCATCGGATGCGAGTTGTGTGCAGGCGTGTGCCCAGCCGACTGCATCTACGTGCGGGGAGCCGACAACCCGCCCGATGCCCCCGTCAGCCCCGGCGAGCGTTTCGGTTTCGTCTACGAGATCAACATGCTGCGATGCATCTTCTGTGCCATGTGCGTGGAAGCCTGCCCAACCGAGGCGATCACGATGACCCACCTGTTCGAGATGTCGGTGACCGACCGTGAGGACGCCATCTACACGAAGGACGAGCTCCTCGTCGACGTCGACGGCAGCCCGAACCATCCGCAGGAACCATCGAAGCTCATCGACCTCGAAGAGCTCAAGGTGGGCGATGGCTGGATGATGGCGACATCACCGTCCGGGCGCGCCGACTACGAAGGGGTCGTTGCATGGTCCCCGTCGGCGCGCACCGGTCTGCAACCGGGCGAAGCCGGCCAATCCGTTGCCGACGACGCGCAGACAGAGGAGACACCCCCTGAAGCGGCGCTCGAGGACGACGCCGATGGCTGAGGCGGTCACGTTCGGGATCTTCGCCATTGTCGCTCTCGCTGGTGCCGTCACCATGCTCGTGGCGAAGAACCCCGTGTACTCGGCCGTCGGGCTCCTGAGTGCGATGTTCGCCCTTGCCGTGATGTACATCCTCCTCGATGCGCACCTCGTCGCCATGGTGCAGGTGATCATCTATGCCGGCGCCGTCATGACCCTCTTCCTCTTCGTGATCATGCTCATCGGGGTCGACAACCCCAACGCGTACGGGCCGCGCCCGGTGAGCCAGAGCATCGTCACCTGGGTCGTCGCCGGCGTCTTCTTCGCCGCCATCGTGCTCGCAGGCTCCGGTGCGTGGGTCACCGGCTCGGCTGCGTTCGGCACGGCGGACCTCAACGGAACCATCGAGAACGTCGCCGATGAGATGTTCGGTACCTGGACCATCGTGTTCCTGTCGACCGTGATGCTCCTCACCATCGCCGCTGTCGGCACGATCGCATTGGCGTACTTCACCGGGGCCGACGATGACGAGGCCGCGGCATGAGCGACATCGTCACGGTCGACTGGTATCTGATCCTGGCGGCGGCGTTGTTCGCCATCGGCGTCGCAGGGGTGCTCATCCGCCGCAACGCCCTGGTGATGTTCATGTCGATCGAGCTCATGCTCAACAGCGTGAACCTCACCTTCGTGGCGGTGAGCAAGGAATTGGGACTGATCGAGGGGCAGGTGGCTGCTCTCTTCGTGATGGTTGTGGCGGCAGCGGAGGTGACGGTTGGTCTGGCGATCATCGTTGCGATCTTCCGCTTGCGAGCGAGCGCAAACGTCGATGAGCTCGCTGAACTGAAGGGTTGATCCGATGACAGACTGGCTGTGGTTGCTCGTCGCGTTGCCGCTGCTCGGCGCGCTCGTCAACCTCTTCTTCGGTCGGAGGCTCGGGGAGCCGGCTTCCGGTTGGTTGGCTCTCATCGTGGTCGTTGCGAGCTTCCTGATCGGTGCAGCTGCCTCCGTTGGCTTCTTCACGGGGGACGAGCTGCCCGAGACGGTCTATCTGTTCGAGTGGATCCCGATCCTCGGGGTCGACGCAGCGATCCTGTGGGACCCGCTGTCGGCCCTGTTGACGCTGATCGTCACCGGGGTCGGATCGCTCATCCATCTCTTCTCGATCGGCTACATGCACGGCGACGAGCGATTCCCCAGGTACTTCTCGTTCTTGAACCTCTTCATCGCCTCCATGCTCATCCTCGTCCTGGCGGCCAACTACGCCGTGATGTTCGTGGGGTGGGAGCTGGTCGGCTTGTCGTCCTACCTGTTGATCTCGTTCTGGTTCACGAAGCCTGCTGCGGCCGCAGCAGGCAAGAAGGCGTTCATCGTCAACCGCATCGGCGACTGGGGCTTCCTCATCGCCCTGATGATCATCTTCGCCACCTTCGGCACCTTCGACTTCGAGACGATCTTCGCTGAAGCTCCGCTGATGTTCGGCGTGGGATCCGGCACGATCACGGCGATCACCCTCCTGCTGTTCGTCGGGGCGGCAGGCAAGTCGGCGCAGATCCCGCTGTACGTCTGGTTGCCGGACGCCATGGAGGGCCCGACGCCGGTGTCCGCACTCATCCATGCGGCGACGATGGTGACCGCGGGCGTCTTCATGATCGCCCGCTCCGCCGTGCTCTACGAGCTCGCACCTGCCTCCGGTGTCGTGGTCGCAGTCGTGGGAACGGCGACCGCACTCCTGGCGGCCGTGATCGCCGTCGCCCAGACCGACATCAAGCGCGTGCTTGCGTACTCGACGATCAGTCAGCTGGGGTACATGGTTCTCGCCGTCGGCGCCGGGGCGTACTCCGCCGGGATGTTCCACCTCACCACGCACGCCATCTTCAAGGCGCTGCTGTTCCTCGGCGCCGGTTCGGTGATCCATGCGTTGGCGGGAGAGCAGAACATGTTCAAGATGGGGGGTCTCCGCAAACCGATGCCCATCACGTGGATCACCATGGCCGCCGGTTGGCTCGCCATCGTGGGCATCGTCCCGTTCGCCGGCTTCTGGTCGAAGGACGAGATCCTCTTCGCCGTGTTCAATCGCGGCGACGGCTGGCTCATCCTGTGGTTGCTCGGGCTCGTGGTCGCTCTGCTGACGGCGTTCTACATGACTCGGTTGTTCGTCCTCACCTTCGTCGGGAAGCCCCGATGGGACGACGGAGTCGAACCCCACGAATCGCCTCCGTCGATGACGATCCCGTTGATCGTGCTCGCTGTCCTCGCCCTCGGCCTCGGCGCGTGGAACACTCCGTTCCGGCTCTCGTTCGAGCACTTCCTCGAGCCGTCCTTCGAAGGGGTGCCACACCCCGAGGGTGCAAGCACGTCCGAGTTCGTGATCTTCGCCGGCCTGGTCCTCGTGATCGCCATCATCGGCCTCGCCGCAGCCTGGTGGCGCTACACCCGTGACCCGCTCCCGGCGGAGGACGGCTCGTTCTGGCGCAACGCGCTCGCCGGGTTCCATGTCGACGACTTCTACGGGCGGACGATCGTCGCCCCCGGGAAGGCGATCGCCACCTGGAGCAGCGAGGTGTTCGATCGCAAGGTGATCGACGGAGTCGCCGAGGGCACGGCCCGTGGGATCCGCGATGCCGGTTCCGGAACGAGCGCCCTCCAGACCGGGCAGGTTCGCTGGTATGCGGCCGGAATGGCGATCGCAGGCATTCTCGTGATCGTCTTCTTCCTCTTCATCGGGGGAGCGTTCTAGATGCCGGTCCTCGCGCTCTTGGTCATTCTCCCCCTCGTGGGTGCCCTCGCCGTGGCGCTGATTCCGGCGCGTCGAAGCGAGCTGATCTATCCCGTCGCCATCATCGCCACGATTCCCCAACTCGTCGTGGCGGGCTACATCCTCGTGGAGTTCGAGCTCGGAACGCCTGCGCTGCAGTTCGGTGAGGAGCACGTGCTGATCGAGTCCCTCGGGATCGGCTGGATCGCCGCAATCGACGGGATCTCGCTCTTCATGGTTGCCATCACGGCCCTGCTCTTCCCCCTCGCCGTCGCTGCATCTCGATCAGTGACCGAGCGGGTCAAGACCTTCATGGTGCTGCTGCTCGTCCTGCAGGCCGGCGTGTTCGGGGTGTTCATCGCTCTCGACCTGCTCTTCTTCTTCGCATTCTTCGAGATCGTGCTCGTCCCGATGTACCTGCTCATCCGGCTGTGGGGATCGGAGAACCGGGCATACGCGGCGTTGAAGTTCGTGTTGTTCACGGCCTTCGGCTCAGCGTTCCTGCTCGCGGCGATCATCGCACTCGCCGTGTTGACCGGTGATCAGTTCGGGCTCATCTCGAGCTTCGACTTCCGGCTGATGGTGGCCACGGAGCTCACGGCAACGGCTCAGCTGTGGCTCTTCTTGGGCTTTGCGATCGCCTTCGCCATCAAGGTGCCGATCTTCCCGTTCCACACGTGGCTCCCGGATGCACACACCGAGGCACCGACTGCAGGCTCGGTGATCCTCGCCGGCGTGCTCCTCAAGATGGGCACGTATGGGCTGATCCGTTTCAACCTCACCCTGTTCCCGGACGCCACCGTCGACCTTGCGTTCTGGATGGCGCTGTTCGGCGTCATCGGCATCGTGTACGGAGGGGCGGTGGCGATCGTCCAGCCCGACATCAAACGGCTGGTTGCATACTCGTCGGTGAGTCACATGGGCTTCGCAGTGCTGGGCATCTTCGCCCTCACCAGCCAGGGTCTCCAGGGCTCCATCTTCTTGAGCTACAGCCACGCGCTCACGACGGGCATGCTGTTCCTCCTGGTCGGGATGATCTACGACCGGACGCATACCCGAGCGATCGCCGACTACGGGGGACTCGCATCCATCATGCCGCTGTTCGCAGGGGCGTTCCTCTTCGCCGCCTTCGCATCGGCCGGGTTGCCGGGCCTCTCCGGGTTCATCGGCGAGTTCACGGTCCTGGTTGGCTCATACCTCACGCTCCCGGTCCTTGCAATCATCGCCGGCTTCGGAGTGATCCTCGCCGCCATCTACCTGCTGTGGGCGTACGAGCGGGTGTTCACGGGGCCTGTGGGCAATGACAAGCTCGAGACGCTCAAGGACATCGGCGTGCGCGAGGTGCTCATCCTCGTTCCGTTGGTCGTGCTGATCCTCGTGACCGGGGTCTATCCGAAGCCGATCCTCGAGCGAATCGAGCCCTCCGTCGAAGCGATCCTGATGCGCATCGAAGCCGTCACGGACTACGACGTGCCCGAGTTCGGCACCGCCGGTGAGCAAGTCGATGTCGAGTACGGGCCGATCGAGCCGGGTGAGAAGCACGATGACTCGTCCGAGGGCTCCCAAGGCGAACAACACGGCGACGAAGGGGAGGAGGGCTGATGGAGAACGCCGCGTTCCTCCCGGTGGCCTTCGAGGTCGTTCTGCTCGTCGGGGCGCTCGTCGTGCTGCTCGTCGCCGTGGTTGCCGATCGTGACCGCCGCTGGTGGGGTCCGGTTGCCGGTTTGAGCTTCGCACTCGCGGGCGCCGTGGGATTCCTGCAGTGGCGCGAGGTCGAAGAGACCGGCGGTGGCCTCTTCTTCTCGTCGCTCGATGTCCCGGTGTTCCGGTCGCCGATGGTGGTCCTCGATGGCTACTCGGCGTTTGCCGCCATGCTGTTGGCGGTCGTGGGCTTCGTCGGCCTCTTGGCGGCGTGGGATCTCGTCGTGAAGGTCGGGAAGCGGGGCCCGGAGTTCGTCGTGCTGGTCCTGCTGGCGTTCGCCGGCCTCCACATGATGACGGCGACACCCAACCTCGTGGTGATCTTCATCGGCCTCGAGACGGCATCGATCGCGTTCTACGTGTTGGCCGGCTTCGTGCGCACCAGCGAGGCGTCCAAGGAAGCGGCCCTCAAGTACTTCCTGCTCGGCTCGCTCGCGTCGGCCTTGTTCCTGTACGGCGTCGCCCTCGTGTTCGGGGCGACGGGCAGCCTCAGCATCTATGGCGCCAACTCGATCAGGAACTTCTTCTCGACCGTGATCGTCGCCGAACCCGGCATCCTGCTCGCAGGGATGGCGCTCATGCTCGTGGGGCTCGCCTTCAAAGTCACCGCAGCGCCGTTCCATCAGTGGGCGCCCGATGTCTATCAGGGGGCGCCCACGGGCGCCGTCGGCCTCATGTCGGCCGGCATCAAGGTGGCGGCGTTCGCAGCGATCGGCAGGATCTTCATCGGAGGATTCATCAGCCAGATCGATGCCTGGGGACCGATCGTGGCGGTGATCGCCGCACTCTCGATGATCGTGGGCACTTTCCTCGCCCTGGTCCAGGATGACATCAAACGGTTGCTCGCCTACTCGGGGGTCGCACACGCCGGCTACATCCTGACGGCGCTCGTGGCCGGTGTTCAGGGCATCGGGCCGATGTGGTTCTACCTGGCCACGTACTCACTCATGGTGGTGGGTGCGTTCGCCGTGGTCTCAACGGTTGCCGGTCCCGATGCCGGGAGGGCCCCGCTGGCGGACTTCGGAGGATTGGCGAAGGCGAATCCCGAATTGGGGTGGCTGATGTCGTCCCTCGTACTCGGCATGGCCGGCATTCCCTTCTTCGCCGGATTCGTCGGCAAGGTGCTCTCGTTCACCGCTGCCGCGTCAGTCGAGAATCCCTGGCCTGCAGGTGACAACGGCTATCTGTGGCTCGTCGTGCTCGGGACGCTCACCACGGTGATCGGCCTTGCGTTCTACCTCCGCATCATCTCCACGATGTTCACCGGGCAGGAGCCGGAACTGCAGACCGAGGCCACGCTTCCGATCCGGTTCGCCGTGGTCATCTCCGCCGTTGTCACGGTCGTGTTCGGTATCGTGCCATGGCCGCTGATCGATGTGGTACGTGACGCACTCCCGCTCTGACATCCTCGAACGACCAGGAAGCTTCCTCGCTGTCTCGATGCTCGCCGTGCTGGCCACGGTCATCGGATCGCTCGGGCTGGTCGGTGCCCTGATCACCACCGATCGATACCTGGTGCCCGCCGGGGAGCGAGTGGAGGAGGATCAGTACGTCACCTCCACCTCGGCGATCGTCGAGGGCGTGGTCGACGGCAACCTGACCGTCTTCACCGGCAGTCTCGAGGTGTCGGGAACCGTGACCGGGAGCGTCAACGTGTTCACGGCTGGGTCCGTGACGGTCACCGAGACGGGACGCATCGATGGTTCGCTCAACGGAGCAGCTGGGAGCGTGACCGTGCGGGGTCGTGTCGGGTCCGACGTGTTCGTCGCTGCGGGATCGACGGTTGTCGAGGAGCCGGGATCGGTCGGTCGCGACGCCATTGCCTTTGGCGGCACCTTCCGGATCGAAGGCTCGGTGGATCGTGACGTGCGTGGCCGCGCATACCGCATCACCGTCGACGGCTCCGTCGGGGGAGACGTCGACATCGCAGCTCAATCGCTCGGCGTGTCCTCCAGCGCGACCATCGGTGGCGACGTGCTCTACCGATCGCCGACCGAGGCGTCGATCGATCCCGGTGCCACGATCGGCGGCACCGTCACCCGGCTTCCCACGCAGAGCAACTTCATCTACAGCCTCGTCTTGTCGATAGCGAATGTCGTTTCGTTCCTCGGCTTCCTGGTGGCGGGCATCGCAGCCATCTGGATCCTGCGGGGAACCAGCAGCCGCGCCGTCGGCTCGATCCTGACGAAGCCCTTCCGAACGCTGCTGGCAGGCATCGTGGTGGTGATCGTCTTCCCCCTGCTCATCGGTCTCCTCGCCGTCACGCTCGTCGGGTTGCCGCTGGCGCTCGTTGCCATCGCCATCGGCGTCATCCTGTTCGTCATCGGTGCCGTACCGGCGGTCACGGCTCTGGGGAACCTCGTCCTCCTGCGGCGCGGAGGCCTCTTCGGGGCCTTTCTCATCGGCGCCGTCATCTGGCGGTTGTCGTTCTTCATCCCGTGGATCGGTGGGTTCCTGTTCCTGCTCGGGCTCATCTGGGGAATCGGTGGGTGGGCGCTGGGCGCCGTGGCCGCGCGCAGGAGCGATCCGTCACCGGTTGCGCTGTTCCCGGCGTCGATCTCGGAACGCACCGACCGTGCGGAAGACTGGGAGCCGCCGCTCGCGCCGGGATCCCTGGCTGGAGCTGCGAGCGACACCCACGGCGAGGTCACGGGCGACGCTGCGATCGAAGACGACGCGCAGGTCGATGGGGCAATGGCAGAAGCCGATGTTCCCGAGCACGAAGGTGCGCCCGACGATGGCTCCGAACCTGACGAAGTCGAGGACGGTGCTGCGGACGGCGGTGCCGATCCTGGCGGTGCCGCGCATGACCCTGCTGATGACGGTGCGGATGAGGCGTTGGGATTCGCCCTCGACGATGGATTCGTCGACGAAGGTGCCGACGACTCCGCCGAACCCGCCGCCGGGGATGGCGGTGGTGAGGGTGCCGATGCCGAGGAAGACGATGTCGCGGAAGACGATGTCGCGGAAGACGATGCGACGCCGAGCGATCGCTCTCCGATCGTGGGCGGCCGAGTCACCTTCGATTCCCCCATCGACGATCGAGTCGACGAGGGTGTCGACGAACCCGCCCAGGTGAGTGGCGGAGCTGCCGGGTCGGACGACGAACCGATCGAGGGGGCCGACGGCGGTTCGGATGACGAACCGGTGTCGTTGAGTGACCGTTTTCAGGCGTTGCGGGAGGAGCTCCTCGCAACGGGAACGGTCGAATCCGTCGAGCGCGATGACGATGACTCGGATGAGCCGGATGAGCCGGATGGTGACGGCGACTGGGGCCTGCCGGATCGCTGAGTCACCGAGCTCCGGCCGTGTCGTTCGTGAAGTAGACGATTGCATCGTCGATCTCGACGTCCACGCGCTCGCCGAGGGCAACGTCGATCGAACCGGGCAGGAGGGCATCGATGC
Source organism: Acidimicrobiia bacterium (assembly GCA_030066265.1). GTDB lineage: Bacteria > Actinomycetota > Acidimicrobiia > Spongiisociales > UBA5794 > SZUA-442. The sequence continues at coordinate 28,328 of JASJCF010000010.1, forward strand.
TGGTGCCATCATCCAGCCGAATTGCCACGCGCTGATCGTGGCCGTAGAACTCACGATCGACGATCTTGCCGACGCCGTGGTCCACGACCGTGGGCCGCACCCACTCGGGTCTCACCATCACCTTGGCGCTCGCACCATCGGCCAGTGACGTCGGGACGACGCCGATGCCGGTGTCGATGGCGCCCCCTTCGGCGACGCCATCGAGGATCATCGCCTCGCCGAGGAATCGGGCGACCCATGGGGACACCGGTCTGGCGTACACCTCCACCGGCGTTCCCGACTGCACGACTCGGCCCTCGGACATCACGGCGATCCGGTCGCCCACGGCGAGCGCCTCGGCTTGGTCATGGGTGACGAGCACTGCGGTCACCCCCACGCTGTGGATGATTCGTCGCAGCTCCCTCCGCATCCGCTCGCGTTGGGGGGCGTCGAGATTCGAGAAGGGCTCGTCGAGGAGCACGACGTCTGGCCCGGGCGCCAGGGCGCGGGCCAGAGCCACCCGTTGCTGCTCTCCTCCGGAGAGCTCGTGCGGGAACCGATCCTCGTATCCCTCCAGGCCGACGAGCCGCAAGGTGCGACGAACACGATCGACGCGATCGGCTCCGCGGACTCCGTACCCCACGTTCTCGGCGACCGAGATGTGCGGAAAGAGGGCGAATTCCTGGAACACCATGCCGACGCCTCTGCGCTCGGGCGGCGTGTTGGTGGTCTCGGTGGCAACCAGCTGACCGTTCAGGGTGATCGTGCCGGTGGTGATCGTCTGGAAACCGGCGATGGCTCTCAGCGCTGTGGTCTTGCCGCACCCCGAGGGGCCCACCACGGCCGTCAACGCCCCGCTTGGCACGTCGAGATCGAAGCGGTCCAGCGCCGTCGTGCCGTTGAAGCTGACCGTGACATCAGATAGCGAGATGGCCGTCGTCACACTCCCACCACGTCCTTCGGCTTGATGGAAAGGTAGTAAACGGGCACCACCGAGACGGCGATGAGCACCAACGCCGAAGCTGCCGCTTGGGTGTAGAGGAGCTCATCCGCCGATGACCAGATGCGCACGGCGAGCGTGGTGAACCCGCTCGGACGCAGCAAGAGGGTGGCGGGGAGTTCCTTCAGTGCGGTCACGAAGACGAGGAGTCCTCCTGCGAGGAGGCCCTTCGACATGAGGGGGACGGTGATCCGCGCCATGGTGGCCAGATGGCTCCTCCCGAGACCTCGGGAGGCGTCGTCGAGCGCCGGATCGATCTGGAGCAACGAGGCCTTCGCCGGGCCGGTTGCCTGGGCGAGGAACATCGCGGCATAGACCAGCACCAACACGAGCAGGCTCTGATAGACCGGACGGGCATAGCGGACGGTGAACGCGACGACGGCAATCGCCACGGTGATGTGTGGGAGGGAGAACATCACGTACACCGCTCGCTCGAGCGCGTTCGATGCCCCCGTCGGGTACCGGACCGCGAGGACGACGATGGGTACGGAAGCGGCGACGGCGACGATCGCGGCAAGGCTGGCTCCGGTGAGCGATCCTGCGATCGCATCGAATGGGATGGTCACGTCGATTCCCGACGTGAGACCCCGCAGCAGCCAAGCCGAGAGAACGGCGACGGGGAGGACGAGGCCGGCAGCCACGGTGGCGGCGAGGAAGGTCGTGCCAGCTGCGCGCTGCCAGGGCGTGAGCCGGTACACACTCGGAGGACGCGCGGGCTTGCGGGAGAACAACGTCCCGTCTCCGCGCGTCCGTTGCTCTGCCCAGATGACGATCAGCGCAGCGGCGACCAACACGATCGACAGGACGATTGCCGGCGAGCGATCGATCCGACCGCTGTACTGGGCGTAGATGACACGGGTGAACACGTCGAACCGCATGAGGCTCACGGCTCCGAAGTCCGAGAGCGTGTAGAGCGCGGCAAGCAGGGCACCGGCACCCATGGCCGGTCGGAGCTGGGGGAGCACGACGGTGCGGAACACGCGAGCGGGAGATGCCCCGAGCCCTCGTGCTGCCTCCTCGAGTGCCGGGTCGACCCGTTGGAGCGCCGCGGCGGTGATCAGGAACACGTAGGGGTACGTTGACAGGGTGAGCGCCAGCCATGCGCCGGGGAAACCGACGAGATGGGGGAGGTCGACACCGGTGATGTCAGCCACCAGCCCCCTTGGTCCGCTCGCAGAGATCAGCACGAGGGCGATGACGTAGGAGGGAATCACCAGGGGGAGCGCGAACGCCACGCCCCATGCGCGCCGGAAGCGCAGATCCGTTCGGGCGAGCAACCATGCGCCGCTCACCCCCACCGCCGTCGCCGAGGCCGTGACGAGTGCCGTGAACACGAGGGTGCGCACCATCAGCCGGACGGTCTGCCAGGACAGGAGGCTCTGCCAGGCGGCGTCGGTCGCATCCAGCAGTCGCAACGCCAAGGACGTGACCGGTACGGCGATCACGCAGACGATCAAGAGCGAGATCACCCACAGGTACCACGGCCCGTGTGATCGCCTCTGCTCGGTCGAACCTGGCGGGGCCGCCGGGACGCCGGCTGGTATCTCGATCTCGACGATCGAGCCGGGCTCGGTCACAGCAGGCCCGCCTCCGCGACGAGGTCGGTTGCTTCGTCCAGGGTGGTTGCGAGCAGCGACAGGTCGAGGTCGGGCGTCGGGATCGTCTCGATGGGCGGCAGCCGATCATCGGCTGGAACACCGGGTACGAGGGGGTACTCGAAGGTCTCCTCGGCGAAGTAGCGCTGGCTGGCATCATCCACGAGGAAGTCCACGAATGCGTCCGCTTCGTCGGTGCGTTCGGATGAGGCGAGGATCCCCACCCCGGCTGGCATCACCAGCGACCCTGCCGTGGCAATGGCGAAGAAGTGATTGCGGCCCGGCACTTCCGGGTCTTCGGCAAGCGCCCGCAGGAGGTAGTAGTGATTCGCCAGACCGGTATCGACCTGCCCGTCGTTGACCGCCGTGACGATGGCGGAGTTCTTCGGGAACGTCGGAGATTGGTTCTCCGCCATGCCTTCGAGCCACGCCAGTGTGGCGTCGCGCCCGTCCAGCAGGATCTTCGCGGAGACGAATGCGAGGAAGGACCCATTCGTCGGGGCGATGCCGACCCGCCCTGACCACGACGGGTCCGTGAAGCCGTCCTCGGTCTGCGGCAGCTCCGAGGGATCGACGTTCGTGCTGTCGTAGACGACGACGCGGGCTCGCCCAGATATGCCCAGCCAATAGCCGTCGGGATCGCTGAACCGTGACGGCACCCGGGAACGCTGCTCTTCGGAGAGCGGAGTGAAGAGCTCTGCGGTCGCAACGGTGCCGAGCGATGCTGGATCCTGCGCGAGGAACACATCTGCAGGAGAGGACGACCCCTCTTCGAGGATCGTGGCGGCGAGATCGGCTGAGCCTGCGTAGCGGACGGTCACTGAGATGCCGGTCTCCTCCTCGAAGCGGTCGATCAGGGGTTGGATCAGCTCCTCCGATCGGCCGGAGTACACGGTGAGGCTGCGATCGTCGGAGGAGGAGCATGCGGTTGCGGCCAGGGCAAGGACCGCGCCCGCGACGAGGAGCCTTCTCATGAGTTGAATACCACCTAAGAAAATTGTTGAGGTGAGAGTAAAAGCACTACGGCGGTAGGTGCAACCGGGGTGGCTTGGGTTGCCGGCAACAGGCCTCAGGTTTCTCGATGGCCCACCGATACCCTCTCCATGAGCATGAGACGAACCTTTGCATTGAGCCTGGCGATCGTTGCGCTCTCACTCGTCGCCGCCGGATGCGCCGGTGAGGTGCTGAGCCTCGAGGTGGGCACGTGTTTCGACGATCCGCCGTCCTATGAAGAAGTGACCGACGTCCCGCAGGTCGAGTGCGTCGAACCACACGACAACGAGGTCATCGGGCTGCGGCAGCTGTCGGGCTCCGGCTACCCCGGCGATGATGCCGTGGCGGAGCTCGCCGACAACATGTGTGTCAGCGTGTTCGAGGAGTACGTCGGCACCTCGTACATCGACAGCGCATACGAGTTCGGGTGGCTCGTCCCGACGTCGGGATCGTGGAGCGCGGGCGACCGCGAAGTGATCTGCTTCGCCTACGACCCGACGTTCGCCAAGATCACCGGCTCGATTCGGGGCACGGCTGCGTAGACCAGCCCGGATGGTCAGCCGCACCTGATGTATCAGGCGCACCTGATGTGTCAGGCGCGGACGAGCAACGGGATCTCTCGCTCTTCCACGCTGAGTCCTCCGTGGTGACCGATCAGCCGATCGTTCATGTAGCGCGTGAACGCCGCCGTGCCGTCAGGCATCATCACGACCCCGTCGGGCATCCGGCCCCGGTAGCCCTCGGCCACGGCGCCGCCCAGGTACGACTCGAGTTCCTGCGCCGGCATCCAGGTCCCTCCGGTCGCCGCGATCACCGGCTCGGCGTCGCCGGTGATGTAGAGCGCACGGCCATCGCCGAAGACTCGCGCTGGCACGTCGAGGGGCGTCTTCGAGGCATCGGCGATGTCGATGTGGCCGTGGTCGGCCGTGCCGAGCAGTGTGACGTCGTCGTCGATGTCGTTGACGAGTTGCGTCCACACGAGGTTCGCGAGCGTCATGGCCTCCTCGTACGCCTCGCTCTGCTGCCCTGACAGGTGGGCGGCGACGTCGACGAACGGCACGTAGAGGAGGATCAGGCGATTGGCGTGCCCGGCGACATCACGGGTCACGTCGACTGCATTGCGGGGATTGACGTAGGCCTCGAATCGCGCGCCGCGATACAGGACTCGAGTGAGCGGAGACCCATCGAAGTTGAAGGGCTGGACCACCACCGGCTCGATGCCGTGCGACGCCAATCGCTCCCAGAGGTTCGGGGCGGGAAGGAACCCGTCGAGGTCGACGACCACCCGATCACCCCAGGCGGAGGTCATGTGGATGGTGTTGAGGATCGTGTGCGCCTCCGGTTCCCACAGCAGGTAGCCGAGCAGACCATGTTCGGCCGGTGTCAGGCCGGTAGCGAGGGTTGCGAGACTCACGGTCGTCGTGGTGGGGAACGGGGCATCCATCGTCCCTGCGAGCGAAGCCGACAGATCCTTCGCAGAACGATGCCCGAGCTGGCGGGCTCCGAGCCCGTCGAAGAGCACCACGACGTACGTATCGGCCTCGGGGATCGCCCGTGCCAGCTCCGATGAGAGAGGTGCGTGCGGTGACGACCCGATCAATCTGCGCTCGAGCTCGTTGGCCAGGTTGAGCAAGCTCGCGCCGCCGAAGTCGGGTGGTGGGTGGATCGCCACGTCGAAACGGTACCGGAAGCCCGGCTCCGGCCGTACACAGCGTCCCGATGATTGGGTGTGCCGACTGCGGTGCCGTTACAATCGCCTGCGGTTGGCGGTCTACGACCGACACGGGCTCGCGAGGGATATCGGGTGCTGAACCAGTACTACGGCGATTACATCACGGTCGCGGTCTTCATCGGTCTCGGTGGGTTGCTCGTCGCCGGTGCCATCGGAGCGAACAAGCTGATCGCACCGAAGGCGCCAGGTGGATTCAAAGACGTCGCCTATGAATCCGGCATCGAGCCCATCGGGGGCGGCTGGAACCAGAGCCACATCCGGTACTACATCTTCGCCCTGCTGTTCCTGATCTTCGACGTCGAAGCCGTCTTCATCTTCCCGTGGGCGATCCAGCTGGAGTTCTTCGCCGACAACGATCTCGGCCTGGCCGCCCTCGTGATCATGTTCCTGTTCATCCTGACGCTCGTCGAAGGTCTCGTGTACGCGATCCGCAAGGGTGTGCTCCGATGGGAGTGATCGACAGGTTCGGCGCTCCGAAGCCGTTGAACTGGGTGCTCAACTGGTCGCGCAAGTACTCCCTCTGGTACTTCCAGTTCGGGCTCGCGTGCTGTGCGATCGAGGTGATGGCGGTGTCGGGGCCGAGATACGACTTCATGCGGTTCGGCATCGTCCCCTTGCCCGCATCGCCCCGACAGAGCGACCTCATGGTGGTGGCCGGCACCGTCACCGACAAGATGGCTCCCGCCATCAAGCGCTTGTACGACCAGATGCCCGATCCGAAGTACGTGATCTCGATGGGATCGTGCTCGAACACCGGTGGTCCGTATTGGGATTCCTACTCGGTGACCAAGGGGGTCGACCAGGTCATCCCCGTGGACGTGTACGTGCCCGGATGCCCTCCTCGGCCCGAGGCACTGCTCGAGGGCATCGTGATGCTCCAAGAGCGAATCCAAGGCGAAGATGTGCAGGAGAAGTGGAGGGCCATCGATGAGCGACGCGCCTGAGTCCACGGCGGTCACGGAGCCGTCTGCCCGCGAGGAGTGGGCAGCGGCGCTCGTCGAACGGCTCGATGCACAGGGCTTCACCGTGGAGTTCGACACCGTTCACATCACCGTGGACCCCTCGGCATGGGTGGGGACCATCGTCGCAGCCATCGAAGAGCTGCCGTTGTTCTCCTGGTTGTCGGCCATCGACTGGTCGAAGGAGGTCGCCATCGGCGAGGAGGTCGAGAACCCCGACGAGCTGGTCGAGCGCTTCGACGT
>JASJCF010000070.1 GCA_030066265.1 Acidimicrobiia bacterium
GCACCACGACGGCCACCGGCTCGATGAGGTCTACAGCGTTGCGAATGGCGGACGAGATGATGTGAAGGCGGCGGTCGCCCTCGGTGTGAGTCCCAGACGACGAGGATGGGGCGCCGTCTCTCCAGCCGGTGGTGCTCTTCTCCGTCGCCGCTGCGATCGATGCGAGCATGGCAGTCGACTCGCTCGGGAAGCGACCCACTGCGGACTCGGCGGACAGCATCACGCAGTCGGTGCCGTCGAGGATCGCGTTGGCGACATCGGTCGCCTCGGCGCGGGTGGGGCGACGTTGGTCCACCATCGACTCGAGCATCTGGGTGGCCGTGATGACCGGCACGGCGTTCAGGTTCGCTTGCTCCATGAGCCACTTCTGGACCATGGCCATGTCGGCAATCGGGATCTCGACGCCGAGGTCTCCGCGAGCGACCATGATCCCGTCAGCCGCATCGAGGATCTCCTCGATGTGGTCGAGCGCCTGGGCACGTTCGATCTTGGCGATGACGAAGGGCTCATGACCCAGGTCATGTGCAGCGGCGCGGACGGCCTGCACGTCTGCGGCCGTGGCGACGAATGATTGGCTGATCGCATCCACTCCCTGCTCCAGGGCGAAGGCGAGGCATTCGTGATCACGATCTGTGAAGGCGCTGATGCCGAGGTCGACGCCGGGAACGTTGAGCCCCTTTCGGGACCGAAGCTCCCCACCTGAGCGCACGACGCAGCGGACGTTCCCTCCTTCGACCTCGAGCACCTCGAGCTCCACGACGCCGTCGTTGATGTGCACGCGGTGACCGGGACTCAGGACCTCGGCGAGTGGGAAGGCGACGGAGACTCGCTGCGCGTCGCCCAATACCTCCCGATCGGTGAGCGTGAACTCGCCGCCCACCTCCAGTTCGATGTCCTCCTCGGCGAGCTCGCCGATCCGGATCTTCGGCCCGGGGAGATCCGCCATGATGGCAACCCGTCGGCCCGTCGATTCACTAGCTCGCCTGATCCGGTCGATCACGGCGGCGTGCTCAGCGAACTCACCATGGGAGAAGTTGAGCCGCGCAACGTTCATCCCGCTGTCGATCAGCCGCTCGATCATCTCGGGCGAATTCGATGCCGGACCGATGGTGCACACGATCTTCGTCTTGTGGTCTGGAAGCTCCATGGCTCCGACCCTACGTGATGAGATCGACGGCTTGGACGCGTCCGCTTCCATCACTCCATCGCCGGTCTGAGATATCTCAGTCCGCAGCTGCTCCCTCGCTGTTCTCGACACCTGCGCGGTCATGCGCAAGGTGCATGAACCGGTCGACGTCGCCGACATCGTGCGTCGCATAGCTCGTGACGATGGCAGCGATGAACGCAGCCGGCACGCCGTAGAGCGCCGGATTCACAAGCACCGGCAGGAACAGGAACTCGTCGACCTCGAGGAACTTCAGGAACGTGAAGAGCAGGGAAACGAGGAGACCCACGACGAAGCCCGCAATCACCCCCTGCCTCGTGAACCGCGTCCACCACACCGTCAGGAGCAGAACCGGCGCAAACGTGCTGGCGGCGATGCCGAAGGCCATGCCCACCAGCTGGGCCACATTCTCCTCCTTCAACCAGATCGCCATCAGCACGGCGACGATCGTCAACACGATGCCGGCGATGCGGGCGACCAGCACCCGCTGCTGTTCGGATGACTGCGGTCGCAGCAGCACGGTGTAGCCGTCGTGTGCGACGGTCGTCGTCATCTGGATGAGCAAGCCGACGGCCGAGCTCAAGATGGCCGCCATGGCGCCTGCGAGCACGATGCCGAGGAAGAGGTCACCACCGATCGAGCCACGGCCACCGAGCAGAGCCCCGAGCTCGGCGACAGCCGTATTCGTGGCCTTGCCGATCTCCCCCTGGTTGATGAGATCGGTGAGAAGGGGATAGAGCAGCATCATGGCGGCCAGGCCGACGAACAGCGTCATCGTGTAGAAGATCGCCAGGGCCACGATGGTGAACTCGGTCGACTTCCGTGCCGCCTCGGCGTTCTTCACCGTGTACAACCGGATCAGGACATGAGGCAGACCGACCACCCCGAGGAACAGGCCGAGGACGAGGCTCAACTGGTTGAGCAGGTCTCGTACGTTCACGCCGGGCGTCATCGCCGTCGGCGCATCCGGCAGGATCTCCGTCGTGGACTTCGCAGCCTCGAGTGACTCGTCGCCACTGCTGTCGACCGGATACTCGGCGAGGATCTGATCGGCTGCTCCTTCATCCACCAGCACCTGTGGCGGGACCACGTGGTCGGCCTCGGTGAGGACGTTGAGCGGGTTCCAGCTGAAGTACAAGACCACCGAGAGCACGAGCAGCAGCGTCATGGCGCCGAAGATGATGATGCCCTGGAAGGCTTGGTTGTACGACGTGCCCCGCATGCCGCCGAGCACGACGATCGCGGCGGTGAAGCCACCGGCGATCCCGACCCAGAAGATGTACGAGGCGTCCAGCCCGATTGCCTCGAGGGGGATGAGCAAGTTGAACAGGTGCCCGGCCCCTACCAGCTGCGGCACCAGGTAGATGGTGCCGATGATGACGCCCGTGATGATCGTCATTACCCGGATGTCGGGACCGGAGAAGCGCTCCTGGAGTGCATCGGCCACCGTGTACTTGCCCGAGCGCCTCAGCGGGCTGGCGATGATGAGGACGACCACCACCCAGCCGGCGAAGAACCCGAGCGCCAGCCACCAGTTGTCGATGCCGAACAGTGCGATGGCACCAGCCACGCCGAGGAAGCTGGCGGCACTCGCGTAGTTGCTGAACATCGCAACACCGTTGAGCTTCCAGGGGATGTGACCGCCCGCCACGTAGAACTCGGCGGTGCTGTTCGTCCAGCGCCGGCTATACCAGCCGATGCCGAAGAACGTGGCCATGCCGAGGATGAGGATTGCGAGGGCTACGACGTTGAGATCATCCATGGCTCAACCCTCGAACTTCGAGAGGTAGATGCGTGTGATGATCAGGCCGGCGACGATCAGGCCCATGCCGAGGACGAACCCAAGCGGCAAACCGAGAACGACTTCGGTCGCAGCCAAGTCCGCGAACTCAGCCGAGGTCAGGACGGCGACGCCGAAGTAGATGATCGCAAAGACGGCCAAGAGCCCCCAGGCCCACTTGGCTTGCGACGTACTGAACGGCGACCAGTGCTGGTCTTCAGACGGTTTCGGCCCGGTCACAGATGGCACTCCTCACACCTACGAGGAGCACGGTTGGGGCGACCCGATTTGGGGCCACGAGACCCTCACTCGCCACCAAGATACACCCTCGAAGCCCGGCAAGGAACTCTCATCCGGGTGGCAGAGGGGTCAGCCGATGGACGCGCGAGACCCCATCGCCACGCGTGCTACCTGCGGTGATCTCGACTCGTGTCCTCACCGGCAGCCGGTCGCCACCGTGGTGGCGATCCGGCATCGGGACACGATCAATCGGGAGCCTTCACCGAGATGATCCGATTCACCTCGACGTCGGAGAGCCTGGTCGTCTCGCCTCCAGGCCACGTCACCGTGACCTCGGGCACCGATGCGACGTCGGCGAGACCGACGTGCACCCTCGGATCCTCCGTCGACAAGTAGCTGCTGCCCGCCAGCGCGTGTCGGACGAGGCGACGTCCGTCGGGCAGCGTCACCGCGACGACCGCGCCTGGGAGCGACCGCTCGAGTTCTACCTGGAGCCAGTTTCCGGACACGCCGCGGTTCTCGAGCAGGATCAGTCGGCCGGCAACGGCGTTCACCGCAACGTCGACATCGCCGTCGTTGTCGTAGTCGGCGGCCGCGCTGCCCCGACCGTGGATCCGCCCGATGTCGGCCAATCCGATCGACTCACTCACGTTCTCGAATCGAGCGCCGGTCTCCGACACGTTGGTGAACGCCTGGATTGGCATGGCGTCAGCTGCGAGGTCGGTGATCGGAATGTCGCCGTTGGCCACGACAAGATCGAGATCGGCATCGAGGTCGAGGTCGAGCCATGAGACCCCCCACCCCGTGTACGCCTCGAGCTCACCGAAGCTCGTCGTGTCGTCCTCGAACGACGGGCGGTCCTCCGGAATCGAAACGTCGCGAAAGACCCCATGGCCCTGGTCCCGGGAGTTGGTGACGAAGAAGTCCGACACCTCGTTGCGGTCGTAGTCCCCCAGGGCGACGCCCATCCCGGCCCTGTCATCGTCGAGACCGGATGAGGCCGAGATGTCCTCGAAGCGGAATCCGAGACCGAGCGGATCCGCGGCCGCCCCGCCCGGCCACGCCACGTTGCCGTACAGGCGGTTCGGGTTGGTGTCGTTGGCGACGAAGACGTCGAGGTCGTTGTCCCCGTCGACGTCGAGCACCATCACCCCCAACCCGTACTCGTAGCCGCCCTTCTCGGTTCTGGCCTCGAGGCCGGCCTCTGCGCCGACTTCGCGGAACGTCACGGCACCGTCGTCACCCCGTCCGTTACTGAGGTACAGCAGGTCGCGCACCCCGAGGAAGGTGTCCGGAAAGCCCTCCGAAGCGTCGGGGTTGCGGTAGTTGGTGTCGGCATACCCAGCCACGACCAGATCCGGCCAGCCGTCGTCGTTGAGGTCACCGACCGCCGCACCGGTCTGCCAGCCGGATGTCGCCACCCCGGCATCCGCTGCGCCTTCGACGAATCCGCCTTCCCCGTCGTTCCACAGCAGCTGGTTGACGCGTTCGCTGGTGACGTACAGGTCCGTGTCGCCGTCGAGATCCAGATCGGCTGCGACACAGCCGGCACCTCGAATCGGTAGACCGGCACCGGTGGCTGCGGTGACGTCGGTGAACGTTCCTTCTTCGTTTCGGAACAGGGCCGTGGTCGGTAGCCCCCCTTGTTCCCTCCAGCGCGCTGCTTCGACCTGCGCGAAGGAGTTGACCACGAAGAGATCGAGCCAGCCGTCGTCGTTGTAGTCCAGCCAGCACAGACCGGTGCCCATCATGGCAGCGGGATCGGGCGATGCCCCCCAGCGGAAGGCACCGTGCTCGAAGTCGAGGCCGACCTCGGCGGCAACGTCGACGAGGGCCGGCGGACCCTCGTCGACCTTTGCGTTCACTTCATCGTCGCCGCCGGTGCACGCGGTCGCCACGAGCAACAGAGCCGGCAGCCAGATCCAACTGAAGGTGCGCGTGAGACCGAACTTCGCTGCCCGGCTACCCAACGCCCACTGCCGTGCGGCGCTTCTTCGCCCATGCATCGATCAGCACAGCGCCGAGAAGCACGAGCCCGGTGATGATGAACTTCGTGCCGGACGCCAGTCCGAGCAGATTCATGCCGTTCTCGATCGACGTGATGATGAGTGCGCCCAGCAGCGCCGAGATCACCCGACCTTGGCCACCGAACAGGCTGGTGCCACCGATCACCGCCGAGGCGATCACGAGCAAAAGGAGGTTCCCTCCGCCGGCCGCCGTCGACACCGACCGCAAGCGGGACGCGGCCATGATGCCACCCACCCCGGCCATGAAGCCCATGATCATGAACACCATGATCCTGACTCGATCGACGTTGATGCCGGCACGCCGAGCGGCCTCCGGGTTTCCTCCGATGGCATAGACGTGGCGACCGAAGCGCAGCTTGGATGCAACGAAGGACCAGAACAGGAGGAACACGATGAGAAACACCGTGGCACGCGGAACACCGCGATCGCTGTTGGCGTACCACACGGCGCCAATGGTGACGACTGCGAGGGCCACGGTCTGGATGACGATCACCGACGTCGGCTTCGACGGCAACCCGTCGCGACGACGGCGAAACGCGGTCCACGAGTTGACACCCGCAAAGCCGAGGATCACCGCAGCGGCCAGCGCCCAGCCAGCCTGGTCGGAGAGGAAGGCGTTCAGGATCCCGACGACGAAGTCGTCCTGAATCCGGATCGTCCCGACTTGGGAAGCCGAGGTGGTCAGCACCAACACGACGCCCGACCAGATGAGGAGACCTGCGAGGGTGACGACGAACGACGGAACACCGGCCTTCGTGATCACGATGCCTTGTAACCACCCGATGGTGGTCGTGATCAGCAGTGCCACGGCGATCGCCGCCCAAGCGGGCCACCCCGGGTCGTCGGGTCGCAAGAGCAACGTCATGACGACGCCACCCACGGCGCTCACGAAGGCGACCGAGAGGTCGATCTCGGCGATCAACAGCACGAAGACGACGCCGATGGCGATCGTCGCGAACACCGTCATCTGGAGGAGGAGATTGGTGAAGTTCCGCGCCGTGTAGAACGTGTCGTCGAGAATCCCGAAGGTGATGAAGATGACGAGCAGTCCGAGACCGATGGGAAGCGCGCCAAGTTCTCCGGCTCTGAGGCGCTCCGTCCACAACGTGAAGTAGTCCCCGAATCCGGTGGGCTGCGATGTTCCCGGCGTGGCCGCCGGGATGGTGGGATGGTCCGCCTGTTCGGCGAGGACGTCGGCCGGGACGGCGCCGGCATCGTCCGGCTGCACCGCATCGGTCCGGTCGCGATCGTCTGTCATTCGCTCACCTCCGCCCCAGTGTCCTGCATTCCCGGCACGTGAGTCAGCGTGCCTGCTGTGATCGCATGCACCACGTCTTGTTGTGTGGTGTCCTCCCGGTTCAGCACCGCTACCTGCTGGCCGAGCCGCAGAACCGTGATGCGATCGGCGACTTCGAATACGTCGTGGAGGTTGTGGGAGATGATGACCACACCGAGGTCTCGCTCAGCGAGCCGTTTCACCAGTTCGAGGACCTGGCGGGTCTGGGCCACGCCCAGGGCCGCAGTGGGCTCGTCCAGGATGACGAGCTTCGAGTTCCACATCACTGACTTCGCAACGGCCACCGCTTGGCGCTGACCACCGGAGAGCCCGCCGACCGCTTGGCGTACCGACCGCAACGTGGTGACAGAGAGGCTGTCGAGCGTTTCGCGTGCGTCGTTCTCCATCGACTGCTCATCGAGCATGTAGCCGCTCCGGGTGCGTTCGCGGCCGAGGAACATGTTGGCGACGACGTCGAGGTTGTCGGCCAGGGCGAGGTCCTGGTACACCACTTCGATGCCGAGCGCAGCTGACTCGCGTGGACCATGGATGTGGACCACTTCGTCCTCGAACCGGACTTCCCCGGAGTCGAACGGGTAGATCCCTGCGATGCACTTGATGAGCGTCGACTTGCCGGCTCCGTTGTCGCCGACGAGTGCCATCACTTCGCCTCGGCGTACCTCGAAATCGACATTCACCAATGCGTGCACCTGGGCAAAGGACTTCGATACCCCGCTGCATTGCAGGAGTGGTGTTGCGGACATGTAGCTTCCTCGCCTCCTCCAACGACCTCACGACAGAGGGGCGCCCAGACGGGCGCCCCTCTCGCCGTACGTCAGTTCGTCAACCTAGTCGGTTCAGCCGTTGTCCTGGCACCACTGGGACGCAGCTGCGTCTCCCGTGCAGATCTCCTCGATGGTGCGGAAACCATCGGCGATCACGGTGTCGAGGATGTTGGCCTCGGTGACTCCGACCGGGACGAGAGCGATGTAGGGCACGACGCCCTCGCCACCGAGCGTGTCCGGCTGGCCGGTCTCGGAGTTGATGCCGATGACCGAGAACTCGAAGCCGGGAACGGTCACCTGGGTGCCGTCGCCACCGTCGCGCAGGTTCAGTGCCACCGCAGCGGCGACCTTCGCCTCAGCCTCGATCGGCTTGTAGACCGTCATCGTCTGGAGCCCCAGCACGATGTTCTGCATGCCGGCTGCCGTGGCGTCCTGGCCACTGACCGGGATCTGCGTCGCATCGAGACCGGCGGACTCGAGAGCGGTGATGGCCTGCTGCGCCAGGTTGTCGTTCGCAGCGAACACCGCGTCGACCTCGTTGTTGGCGGCAACCAGGATCTGCTCCATGATCGTCACGCCGTTGCCCTCGGCACCCCAGCCGGGAACGAACTGGTCATCGACCAGGTTCCAATCGCCGGCCTGCACCCGGGTGTCGACGGTCGCGAAGTAGCCATTGCGGAACAGGAAGGCGTTGTTGTCTTCCTCACCACCATTCAGCTGCACGATCTCGGTGCCACCTGCGGCATCGATCACGGGCTCGAGCACCGACGCCATCGTGGCGCCCACGGCCTCGTTGTCGAAGCTCACGTAGACGGCACCACCGGAGGAACCGGTGTTGAAGCGGTCGTACTCGAGGACGGGGATGCCCTCGGCCTTCGCAGCGTCGATGATGGCGCCACCCGATCCAGGATCGAGGCTCGTCATCACGATGACGCTTGCGCCTGCGGCGATGGCCTGCTCGGCCTGGGACTGCTGGGTTGCGGCATCGCCCTCAGCGTTGACGATCGTGTGATCGACCCCGGCCTCGGTGAACGCCTCTCCGAAGAAGCGGCGGTCGTCGGTCTCCCAACGGGGCGAGCTGGCGCTGTCCGGGAGCAGAACCCAGATCGGTCCAGCGGCGTCGCCTCCGGAGGCGGCCGTCGTGGTGGTGTCTTCGCCACCCGCTGCCGTTGTCGTCGTATCGTCGCTGTCGTCGCTGCTACAGGCAGCCGCAACGACTGCGAAGACCAGCAACAACGCGAGCCACGTCATTCTCTTTCGCAAGGGATTCATCCTTCCTTGATGAACTAGATCAGGACCCCCTCCAGTCGCGTCGCACGAGCACGTACAACACGTGGGTGGGAATCGCTGGCGGCGATGCTAGGACAACTCTGCGGTTCGCACAATCTCAAATCCGACGTCGAGCACCCGAGGCATCGATACCGGGTTTCGCCTTCCGGCTGGTGTCTCACTCAGCGGTCGACCCGTCGAAGTATTGAGCGGCCTTCTGCCAGGCCTGTTGGCCGATGATCGAGCCCATCGACCGGCCGCGATAGTCGTCGGCCGCAACATGGATGCCGCCATAGAGCCGGGAGATACCGGCCTCATCCGCAGCGTCGGCATAGGTCGCCCACTGCAGCGTGACGTCCTCCGAGGGGCCGTTCTCGTGGAGGAGCTTGCCCTGCTCGACGGTCCACTCGAACAGCCCACCCGGGAAGAACTCGTCTGCCGTGAACGCAGCCATGACCTCAGCCCCGGCCCGGCTGAACGTACTGTGTCCCGACACGTAGCCGGCAAACGCCGGAGTCACGAAGCTCGGGCGCTGATACGGCACCCACTCGACCGCACGGATCCATCCCACGCCGCTCTCTTCAGACTCCGGGTCGTCGGGGTTGCCCCGCCACGCTCGAACGACGATCTCACCGACGTGATCACGAAGGCCCTCATGCCTCTGACCCGGGGCGGACGACTCGGCAGTGACCACCTCGACCATGCCCGCCTCCAACGGGAGGCCCTCAGGGTGGTACGCAGGTGCGTCCGGATCGCTGGACTGTCCAGCACCGCCCATGAACCGGATCATCGAGATCGGCCGGACGTAGTCGTAGTCCGCTTTGGCACCCCACGCTGCGATCGCTGCATCGTGGAGCGCACCGTTGAGGGCGAAGTACAGCTTGACGTCCCACTCGAGCCGATCGACCTCGGGACCGGCACCACCGACCTGCCACGTCACCTCGGGGCGATCCGACACTTCGTTCGCCAGCGTGTTCCAATGGCCGGGAGGGGTCTCCGAGTCCGGGCCATCGGCCCAGAACTCGGCGATCACACGCCCGTAGTCGGCGTGCAGTGCGAGGTTGGGCTCGTAGGGCGCCCCGGTTGCCGGATTCACGTCGTAGCCAGTGCCATCGTCGGTACCGACCGTGCTGTTGCCGCGGCCTGCGGGCCCGATGTCGATGCGCTCGGTCGACTCGGGATCGAGTAGCGCGCTGTACCGAACGACGTCGACGGCGTCATCGCGGAACTCGGCATCGGTCACCGGGTCGTTCAGGTAGGGCGGCGCACCCGGATCGAGGGGGAGCCCGTCTGCTGATCGAGCCAGCGCGAACCCCTCGACGTATCCCCAATTGGGACCCACGAACGTCTGCACACTGCCCGGCACGAGAAGACCGTTCTGCGTGATCTGCTGCTCGAGCGCAAGTGGCTGCCAACGATTCGGATCCCGCATCGTCGTGCCCGGTTCCGACACGACCATCGGATCGTTGACGGGACGATATGAGACATCCACGTAGCGCTGGGGTTCCAGCGAGCCGTCTTCCCGGGTGGCGTCGATGATCGTGGCGGCGATCCGGTTTCCGAATGCGGCCGGATCATCACCTTCGGTTGCCACGTAGTCGATGCTGTAGCAGAGCTGATCCATGACCCCCACGAGTTGCTCGAACGTCGCCTCGAGTCCCGTGGCGAGTGAGTACCGGTGGAGAAGCAACCGATAGGCGGCGTAGCTGATCGCCGTCTCGCGTGCGAAGCGCACGTCTTCGGCTTCGTGGTCCTCCGTCACGTAGTAGCCGCCCACCGTGGGGTCGTAGGCAGCCCAGGCATCCCACATGCCGGCAGAGACGTGGAACAGGTTCCGTGCATGCACCGTCGGCGCCGGGAAGTCGCGTCGCACTGCGTCGAGCAGTGCTTCGTTCCACACCCTGGCCACGGAGTGATCCGCCGGGACGTTCCGCTCGCAGTCCTCGACGACATAACCGGCCGCGTCGGTGTCGGCACAGCCAGTCATCAGCATCGCTAGCGAGAGGAGGCCGGCGAGAACGACGAGTGGTTTCGAGGCGGCGCCGGGTCCCTTCGAGAGGCCCAAGTCCATCGCAGGGCGAGGTTAGTGACGGGCGGTGGAACCCGAACTCCAGGTGTCGTCCCAGGACGCGCTCGGAAGCAGCAGGAAGGGTCAGTTCGATGAGGCCCGCAACGGACCCACCGGCAACCCAGTGGCCTTCAGTCGGCTTCGACCAGACCGCTGATGTCTCGACCCTGTGGACCGCTCGTCAGCGTGGAGGCTGGTCGTCGAACTGGGAGCCGGCCATGATCGTGAACGTGGCTCCGAACGGATCTGCGACCACCGCCATGCGCCCCATCGAGAAGTCGGTTGGCTCGCTCAGGACCGCTCCGCCATGCTCGGAGATGCGGGCAGCGACGGCATCGCAATCGTCGACGCAGAAGTACGTCATCCAGTGGGATGGCGTTCCGTCGGGCACGATCCCCGCCATGTCGTAGGTCCCACCGTTCATGCGGCCGGCGTTGCTGAAGGTCCAATACGTGCTGCCCCCGTCCATCTCCATCGCCTCGGACTCCCATCCGAGGAGCTCGCCGTAGAACGCCGTTGCGTCGCCGGTGTCGGTGGTGGCGAGCTCGTTCCAGGTCACGGCCCCAGGCACGTTGAAGATCTCAGCACCGTCGTGCGTCCCTGACTGCCAGAAGCCGACCGCCGCACCGGTGGGGTCGAGGATGAAGCTCATCTTCCCGGTGTCGAGGATCTGCATCGGCTCCATGAGCGGCGTTGCACCGAGTTCGACCGCCCGGGCGTGGACCGCATCGATGTCGTCGACCATGATGTAGCAGGACCAGACGGGCGGTTGCCCCGCCTCGATCTGATCGGCGCTGAGCGGACCCATGCCGGCGACCAGCTTCCCATCGGATGTGAACATCGCGTACGGCATGGACTCTCCGCCGTCACCTGGGTTGGCCTCCCAGCCGAAGACCGCCCCGTAGAAGGCTTCGCCCGCCTCCATGTCCGGAACAGCGAC
>JASJCF010000071.1 GCA_030066265.1 Acidimicrobiia bacterium
CGTCCGCGCTTGGTACTCCTCGTACCCGGAGTATGCGTCGACGACTCTCGGCCACCACATGGCCCGGGGCTCCAACGGCATCGTCTCGGCGGTGACGAATCTCGTGGAGCCCATGATCTCCACCTCTGCGGCTGGGTTCGCCTGGAGGTTGTGATACCACTCGGGGTGATGGTCCCGCCCGCCGTAGGAGGCGATGACCACGAGGCGCTCGTCATCCTGGAGGTACAGCAGCGGCACGGTGTGGGGATCTCCGGTGCTGCGGCCTTGACTCGTGAGGAGCAGCATGTCGTTGTTGACCAGCCGCGATCCGACGCGGCCACTGCTGAGACGGAACAGCTGCGTGTGAAGCCGCGATAGCTCTCGTACCAAGCGATCGTTCATGAGCAGTGACGATACGGCGGACCGGGTCGTCCGGTACCATGGTGGATCCTGCTGATGGAGCCGACGGGAGGAGACGGAAGGTTGGCTTCGCCATTCATGCAGCGCAGCGCAAAGACGTTTCTCCGGACGATGCTGAGCAGGATCACGGTCGGTTCGCTCGAAGTCCGATGGTCGGACGGCACGGAGGAGGTCTTCGACGGCCGCGGCGACGACCGCGCTCGGATCGAGGTCAGAGACGAGGCGATGCTGGCGCAGTCATTGATCGACGAAGGAGGGCTCGGACTCGGGGCCGCCTTCATCGAGGGTGCGTGGGCGACGCCGGACCTCGCGGGCTTCCTCGAGCTTGCTTCGCGCAACATCGACCTTCGCCAGTCGACTCGTGCCGGAGCGCAGAGCTTCTCGATCGCTCGCTCATTCTGGGATCGCAGGCCTTCGTTTGCCCGGTCGCACGCGATCGGTGAGATGGGCGATCACTACGACCTGGGGAACGAGTTCTACGAACGGTGGCTGGACGAGACGATGAGCTACTCGTCGGCACTGTTCTCCCCGTCGATCAGCAGCCTCGCCGATGGTCAGCGTGCCAAGTACGAGCAGCTGTGCTCGTTGCTCGACCTCCAGGCGGGGGAGCGTGTCCTCGAGATCGGATGCGGTTGGGGCGGCTTCGCCGAGTATGCCGCATCGACATATGACGTCCACGTGACGGGCCTCACCTTGTCCCAGGAGATGGCGACCTATGCCAGAAAGCGACTCGCCGATGCCGGTTTGTCGGATCGAACCGACATCAAGCTCCAGGACTTCCGGCACGAACGCGCCATGTACGACAAGGTCGTCTCGATCGAGATGATCGAGTCGGTGGACGAGACCGTCTGGCCATCGCTGTTCCATGCGATCTCGCGAGCCATCCCTCCCGGCGGCAAGGCCGCGATGCAGGCGATCACGATCGATTCGCGCTACTACGACAACCTGGTCGTGCGCGACGACTTCATCAAGCGCTACATCTTCCCCGGCGGCATGCTTCCCACGATTCCGATCCTGCAGCGGCTCGTCGCCGACGCCGGGATGACGTGGGGTCGGCTCACCAGCCACGGAGATGACTACGCCGAGACGCTGGGCCGATGGGCAGAGCGCTTCGACGAAGCTTGGCCTGGCATCGCGGAGGACCTCGTCGGATTCGACGAGCGATTCCAACGTATGTGGCAGTACTACCTCGAGTACTGCGAAGCCGGCTTCCGCACCGGGCGCATCGACGGTGTCCAATTCCTGATGGAGCGGCCGTCCCCGGATGGGACTGCGGTGTAGCCGGGTCCTTCGCCGAACTCATCGTCCTCTCATGGGGATCTGCCATCATCGCTGCCGTGAAGACGCAGATCCTGGTCGCTGACGACGATGCCCGCATCGCGGCGAGCCTCCGCAGGGCGCTGATCTATGAGGGATACGACGTCACCGTGGCGAATGACGGCGCCGAGGCCTTGCGCTGCGCCCGGGACCGCGACTACGACCTCGTGGTGCTCGATGTGATGATGCCGCACGTCGACGGTGTCGAGGTGTGCCGGCGCCTCCGTGCAGCCGGCGATGTGCCAGTCCTCATGCTCACGGCAAAGGACACCGTTGCCGACCGCGTACTCGGGCTGGACGCCGGTGCCGACGACTATCTGATCAAGCCGTTCGCGTATGAGGAGCTCCTCGCCAGGGTGAGGAGCCTGCTCAGGAGGCGCCAACCCGGTGGGAGGGAGATCCTCACGCTCGGCGATCTTCGGGCGGACGTCGACGGTCTCGAGGTGAGTCGTGACGGCCGGCCCGTCGATCTCACGGCGCTCGAATTCCGACTGCTCGAATACTTCATGCGCAACGACCGGATCGTGCTGAGCCGGTCGCGGATCCTCGAGGCCGTGTGGGGGCTCGACGTCGACACGACATCCAACATCGTCGATGTCTACGTTCGGTATCTGCGCAACAAACTGGAGGCCGCCGGCGAAACGCGGATCATCCACACCGTGCGGGGAGCGGGCTACGTGCTGCGAGTGGACGGATGAAGATCCGCTGGCGTTTGACGTGGTACGGCATCGGTTTCACCGCGCTCACGCTTGTCGGGTTCATCGTGGTGATCGTGCTGTTGGTCGAAGGCACGGCTGGCGAGGATCAGGACACGCAGCTCTCGGCGATCGCGGACGAAGCGGCGGCTTCCATCGAACAGGCTGATCCCGCCGCTGTGCAGCCCGGCGTACCGCCGCTCGCAATCGATGCAGCCACCTCCGACCAGCCCTTCACCACCGTGTACGACGAAGTCGGTTCGGTTGTCTTCGCAACCGGCACGGTCGATGGTGAGCCCCTCGACCTTCCAGCTGCGGTGATCGTCGAGGCCCTCCAGCAGGGCTCGTCGGAGGCGTCGGTGGGGTCCGTTCGCACCCAGGTGCGCAGGTGGGAGAACCCCGGGCTCGGCGTGGGAGTCGTTGCCGCGTCACAAGCGCTGCGGGTGGTCGAGCAGCAGATCGCGGGGCTCCGGTTCTTCCTGGTGGCGTTCGGGGCGATTGCGCTGATTGCTGCTGCCATCGGAGCTTGGTTCATGGCCGGCCGTGCACTCCGGCCCCTCAATCAGCTCGCAGAGACCACCGATGAGATCGGCTCCACGGACGACCTGAGTCGCCGACTGCCCGAGGAGAAACGAGACGATGAGGTTGGCACACTCACCCGTTCCTTCAATGCGATGCTCGAGACGATCGAGGAGTCGCGGTCGGTGCGCGACGAGACGATCGCAGCGCAGAAGCGATTCGTGGCGGATGCGTCCCACGAGCTGCGGTCGCCCCTCACGTCGATCAGGGCGAACGCAGGCTTCTTGCGGGATCATCCCGATGCGGCGGTCATCGACAGGGCGGAGGCGGTGGAGGACATCGCCGACGAAGCGGATCGCATGGGCGGATTGATCGATGATCTCATCACGTTGGCGAGGGCCGACGCCGGAGCCGAGACCTCGGGCGGGCATCGGCGGGTCGACCTCGATGCGATTGCGCGCGCCGCGCAGCGGCGGGCCCGGAACCTCGCCATCGACGTCGTGGTCCGGAGTGACGCGCCCGTGGTGGTGCAGGGGAGTGACACCGAGCTCGCCGAGCTTGCGTGGATCCTGATCGAGAATGCCTCGGTCCATGGAGGCACCCAGGTTGTGGTCTCGACGGGATCCGACGGTGCGGTCGGCGCTCTGGTGGTTTCCGACGACGGGCCGGGCATACCGGCCGGGGAGTCCGATGCGGTGTTCGAGCGGTTCTACCGGTCTGATCCTGCACGCAGCGGCCCGGGGCATGGACTCGGTCTGTCGATTGCCCGCACCATCGTTCATCGTCACCATGGCTCGATCTCGGTTGCCAGCGGCGATCTGGGCGGTGCAGAGGTGACCGTCACGCTCCCCATCGCCGACTGATCGGTTCTCATCGCCGGCTCATCCAAGGCCAATCCTGGTCTCATCGCCGGCCTCCACGCTCCTCCCATGAGGACTTCACCGAACACCCGACAACAGAGCTGGCTCGAGGTCATGTGGGCCCTGGTCGTCCTCCAGGGTGCCATGCTCGTGCTGGCATCGATCGAGACCCTCGTCGTCAACGCAGTCTTCGGATTCACGCTCGCGGGCGTGCTCGGCTTGACCGTCGGGTCTGCCATCCTCGCCTTGCGCACGGCACGGGGCCTCCGAGAGCGGCGCCGCTGGGCACGCAGGGTCACCCTGATCGCGGAATGCGGCGTGCTGATCCTCGGCTTGGTCGAGGTAGTGGCGACCATGGCGCTCGCAGGCACGCTGCCGGGCCTCGTCCCCGTCGTGACCGGAATCGTGATGCCGATCTCCGTGCTCGTGCTGCTTCGCAGGACGAAGAGCCTGTTCGTCGGGTCGAGCGCGGCGAGCGCCCAGCGCACCGAGAACGCTTCCGTGCCCACGGAAGATCCCGTCTTGGGAACACTCGTCTGATGTCGATCCTCGCACACGCAGACGATCCGATCGTGCGACCGGTCGAGCCGGGGCAGCGGGCGAATCTCCTCGAGGGTTTCGAGGTCGGCGACCAGGTGGGGAACCCGCTCTACGGGGTCGTGGATGAGCATGTCCTCGCTGTGATCGTGCTCATCGCCGCCCCATTGCTTGTGTGGATCGGCGGTTGGGTGGTGCGCATGCTCGCTCAGGCGGGATCATCGCATGCGCAACGAGTTCTCGATCGCCATCGAGGCGCCGATCTTCGGTTGCGCATTGCTTCGTGGGCGATCGCGATCTCCGCACTGATCCATGCGATTCTCGTGTTCACCCACGAGCCGACGCTCTACACGGTCCTCTATGCCGGCGGAGCGGTGGCCTTGGCGTGGGCTTCGTGGGCGGTCCTCGGCACTCGCCGGCGGACAGCAGCGGCGGTCGTTGTGGCATCGGTGGTCACCTTCTGGTTCCTGGGGGCACCTGCAGATCAACTCGGCGTGGCGACGAAGCTGCTCGAACTGTTCGCACTGGTGCTCCTGGCCTACCCGGCCGAACAGGGAGACTCCCGACGCTTCCGAGTAGCCGGAACCGTGAGCCTCGTCGTGCTGACGGGTGTCGCTGCGTGGATCGGTGCGTTTGCGACGGTCGGCGCCGATGGTGGGCACCACGGTGGCGAATACCCCGAACCTGGCACCCTGGTTCCCTACATCGACCGGCTCGAGCCCACCGCTGACGAAGCCCACTTCGCCACCGACCTGTATTGGGAGACCTACGCCGCCATCGATCGATACCGCGACGTGGCGGTGGCCGAGGCCGCCGGGTACGAAGTGGGCGTCGTTCGAGGAACCGATCACCATGCGCAGAATCCCTCGTTCATCGGCGACGGCCGCATCCTCGATCCCGAGTACCCGGAGTCGCTCATCTATGCAGAGTCACCGGGAGGGCCCGTCTTGATCGGCGTGATGTTCGAGACGGACGGCATCGGCCAGGCCGGGCCGACCGACGGCGGACCGATCATGCTGTGGCACAGCCACGAGAACATCTGCATCTCGGTCATTCCCTTCGGGCTCGCCGGCCTCGAATCGCCCTTCGGGTCATGCCCGGTCGGCGCACTGAACCTGCCGATCACGGGTGAGATGCTGCATGCGTGGATGATTCCCGGGATCCCGGACGAGGACAAGTGGGGTCACGTCGACGACGGATTCGTCGAGAGCTACTTGGAGGGGTTGAGCCGAGCCTCGGGATGAGCTCAGGTGCGCTGCCTCGGCACGGTTCGCCCGTGCTGCACCGGCCGGCGCTGGAAGAACCGCTTGAGCCTGCCGACGGGACCCGTGTCGAAGGACGCGGGAGGAAGGGCCGAGGCATCGTTCACCGGGTACACGGAGAGCTCGACGACGAATGCGTCCTCGTCCGCCCTGAGCGCCCCCTCCCATGTGGTCGCCTCGGCCACCCGCTCGCTGAGGGTCAGGTCCTTCGCGGTGGTTTCGTGTTCCGTGCTCATCCCTCCTCCCATGTTGCCAGAGTTCCGCACCCACGGGAGCGGATTCGCCCTGGTCCCGTACCGGGCGACATCATGCGAGCGGTGTGGCTGGGTGGAGCGGGCATTGTCGTCGGCGGCCCTACCGAGCGGGCGGTTCACCAGATGTCGACACGTTCTCCGCGGGGCCGCATCTGCGGTGAATCGTCGGGAACGTCGAAGGCATCAGCGAAGCTCTGCATGTTCCCGATTGGTCCGTCGCAGCGCAGATGTGACGGTGCGTGAGGATCCGAGTTCACGAGCAGACGTGCATACTCGGGGGTGTAGTTGCGTCTCCAGGCACGGGCCCACGACATGAAGAACCGTTGCTGGGCACTCAGCCCGGCGATGTCGGCACGCTCATCGCCGAGTTCCCGCTCGAGCGCGAGAAGGGCGATCTTGAGCCCGCCGAGGTCTGCGATGTTCTCACCGAGCGTGAGTTCGCCGTTGACCGTGAGCCCGTCCTCGATCTCGTACCCGTTGAACTGGTCCACCATCACCTGGGAGCGGCGCTCGAACTCCTCGCGGTCGTCGTCCGCCCACCAGTTCCGCACGTTGCCGTCTGCGTCGAATCGGGAGCCCTGATCGTCGAAGCCATGGGTGATCTCATGCCCGATGATGGCGCCGATCGCCCCGTAGTTGACGGCGTCGTCGGCGTCGGCGTCGAAGAACGGCGCCTGCAGGATGCCCGCCGGGAACACGATCTCGTTCCGGAGCGGGTGGTAGTAGGCGTTCACCACGTGCGGCGCCATCGACCACTCGTGGGGATCCACCGGCTCGCCGAGCTGCCCGAGCTTGCGGGCCACTTCGAATCTTCGGGCTTCCAGCCGGTTCGCCAGCCAGGCGCCGTCCTGGAGATCGAGTCCCGTGTAGTCCCTCCACTCGTCGGGATAGCCGATCTTGTAGCCGAAGCCCGCCAGCTTCTCCTTCGCCTGCGCCTTGGTGGTCTCGCCCATCCAGGTGACGTCGCCGATGGTGTGCTCCATCGCCTCGAACAGGCGATCCACGAGATGCTCGACCGAGGCTTTCGATTCCGGCGGGAAGTGGTCCCGAACGTACAGCTGGGAGATGAGCTGACCGATGTCCCCAGAGCCCGCAGCCAGCACGCGCTTCCATCGGGGTTTCTGCTCCTGCTGGCCACCGAGCTTGCGGCCGTAGAAGTCGAACGACTCCTGCTCGAATCGCTCGGGAAGGCTCGACGCAACCGAACGCACGAGGTGCCACCGCAGGTACGTCTTCCAATCCTCGATCGGGCGGCTGGCGAGCATCTCGTCGAGTGCCGGATAGAACCCCTCGTTGTCGATGTTGACGGCAGATTCGGATCCTGCCCCGATGCCCTCGAGATAGCGGCGGAGTGAGAACGAGGGCATGAGCGCCTCGAGCGACTCGACCGGGTACTTGTTGGTGATCAGCTCCACGTCGCGCATCTGGACGTTCGTGTACGAGACCTCGGCGATCGCAGTCTCGATGTCCAAGACGGTGTCGGCGCCATCTTCAGCGGCTTCCTCGCCGAGCAGCTCGAACATCCTCGCCACGTGGGCCCGGTAGTCGGTCAGGAGCTGCCGGGAGGTGTCGTCGTCACGCAGGTAGTAGTCCCGGTCGGGCAGCCCGAGTCCGCCCTGGGAGATGTACAGCAGGTTCACCGTTGCGTCCTCGAAGTCGGGGATCACGCTGGCATCGAAGAGGGCGCCGATGCCTGTGAGGTGGAACGCAACGATTGCGTCGCGGAGTTCATCGATGGAGGAGATCTGCTCGACGGCTGCGAGGCGGTCGGCGATGGGGTCGAGACCCAACTCCTCGATACGAACAGTGTCCATGCCGGACCGGTAGTAGGTGCCGCTCCAGTGGTCTGCCGTACCGGGCTCCGCCGTTGCGTCGGCGGCGTCTTCGAGGAGTGCCTTGAGGATGGCCTGGTTGCGCTCGTGGACCTCCTGGATGGCACCCCAGGCTCCGTATTCGGCCGGGACGGGATTCGCCGCCAGCCATCCACCGTTCACCCACTGGTAGAAGTCATCGCGCGGTGAGGAGGTCGGATCGGTGTCCTCGACATCGAAGACCGGGTCGTCGGGCGCAACGACGATGTCGACGAGCTCATCCATGGGAACCTCCAGATCGGATGGCCGGGACGATAGGGATCCGGCGATCTTCTGAGGTCGCTGAAGGGCGCGAGCTGCTTGGGCCTCGACCGCCTACTCGGGTTCGTAGTCGCCGAAGTTCCACACGTTGCCCTCCGGATCGAGGGCTGTGTAGTTGCTCCCCCCGTACTCCTGGGCGGTGGGAGGGCCGAGAATCGTCGCACCTGCCCCTTCGGCCTGGAGGTGGTGTTCATCCACGTCCTCGACGACCACGTAGATCGCACACGGCGAGGTGTCACCGTGTGCCGTTCCCACCATGATCATCCCGGAACCCCACGTGAGCTGGGCATGGCTGACCGCTCCGTCCTCCTCGTGCATGGCGTGAAGCGCAAAGCCGAAGGCGTCTTGGAGGAAGCCGATGGCGTGGTGAGCGTCCCGATATCGAACGACCGGGATGACGGGCGAATAGGTCGACACGCTGAGGGGATTCAGACGTCGGCGGTCTCTGGCTGCGGGGAGTCGTCCGCTTCGCCCTCGCCCTCAGGCTCCTCGTCCGATTCCGACTGCTGCGGGCTCCCCGAGATCCACTCGATACCGAAGACGAGCGCGATCACGACGACGGCGGTCACGATCACGAGCCAACCGTAGAGCACCGGAACGACGAGGAGGAAGAGCACGCCGAGGCCGATCACCACCCACTGGATGATGCGGCCGTACTGCTGGAAGAACCGCGTGGTTCCCGTCGGCTCCTGATCTGCGTAGGCCTCGTTCCTGGCCGAGATGAAGCTGCTGCGGAGGCCGACGGCACGTTCGGAAGGCCCGAAGAACCAGGCTCCGAGGACGGCGAGGAGACCGAGCATGATGAGCCCCCATGTCTGCCCGGTGAGCTGATCGAAGACGATGCTCCATGCCGATTCGGCGCCTTCCCGCTGCGTCTCGTCTTGGATCCGATCGACCACGTCGTTGCGGAGGAATCTGACGATCACGAGCGAGATCAACCCGGCGATGATGGTGCCCGTGCCGATCCAGGACAGCACACGTCGCCGGTCGTTGGCGACCCAGATGGCACCGACGAGAAGGACGAGGACGAGGAGAGGTGCCGCCCATCGGATGGCGTACACGATGCTGATGATGCTCTGGACGACGCCGAGTTCGCCGCTCTCGTAGAGCACGATCGTGGCGTCGACGTTCTCGCTGTCGACGACATCGATTCCGCGTGCCGTCAGCTCGTCGTCGACCTGACGCACCAGGTCGTTGAGATCGAGGACCACCTGGCCCTCTTCGGTGACCTGGGCAGGGCCGTCCCTCGACGCGTCGATCACCGCGATGGCTGCGCTGTGGGTGACACGGAGGGTTCCCTCCCACACCGATGTGAAGATGTCCGAGCTGATGATCGCTGACGACGATTCCGCAATGAGCCCCTCGACCGCCGATGCGATCGGCGCTGCGATGAAGGCGAGGTCGCTGCCCACTGCACCCTCGATGCGCTGTTGGACCATCACCTCTTCCGAGACGATGGCGGCGACCTGGGCTCCGAGCGCGGTGGAGACAGCGTCGTCCTTCGGGAGAGGGCCAAACGTGGCGACGAAGCTGTCGGTGTTGAGCATCGTCCGAGCGAGCCAGACCGCTTGATTGGCGGGGACCAGGACGATGGCGAACAGGACCACGAGCACACCGGCGACAGCCATGCGCCACCCACCGGACGACTGGGCTTCGTCGAGCTGCCTCTGGAGCTCGGCGTTCTGCCGTTTGAGTTCCTCGATGTCGTCAGTCGAAGTCGCTTCGGCTGACACGCTCGCGTCGTCGGTCACGATGCCAACCTAGCCATGTTGCGCGCGTTGTCCAGATCGGACTGGCCGTTCCGTCGTGGTGCGTAGGATGGTCGGAAGGACGGGTGGTCGATGTGGACACGCAGCTGGTGATCCTCGAACGGGGGAAGCGAGTGGGGCCACGTTCGCATCGCATGCGGCCTCGTCGAGGCTCCACCTGTCGATCGCACGAGCACCGCCGACAGGAAGGCCGGCACGCAGTCGCGGTGGACGAGCCATGAACGCCTTCGACGTGCGCACGGATCCGGAAACCGGTGAGCGGTACATGACCGTTCGCGTTCGCGGCGAGGCCTTGCTCCGCGACCCGTTCCTCAACAAGGGCCAGGCCTTCTCGCGTGGGGAACGAGATGCCCTGGGGCTCACCGGCATCCTGCCGGACCAGGTGGCTTCGCTCGAACGTCAGACGCGTCGAGTTCGTGATCAATTCGATCTCAAGACCTCGGACATGGGGAAGAACGTCTACCTGAACGGGCTCATGGATCGGAACGAGACGCTGTTCTACCGCTTCGTGCTCGACAATCTGGCCGAGACCGTCCCGGTGGTGTACACGCCGACGGTGGCCCTGGCGTGCTCCCATTGGTCGCGGATCTACCGGCGACAGCGGGGGATCTACATCACGCCGCGTGATCGTGGACGGATCGCTGAGATCCTGCACGCTCGACCCGTCATGGAGCCTCCGGTCATCGTGGTCACCGACAACGAGCGAATCCTCGGCATCGGCGACCAGGGTGCCGGCGGCATGGGCATCCCCATCGGCAAGCTGGCGCTCTACACCGCAGCGGCAGGCATTCATCCCGAGCGGTGCATGCCGGTCTCGCTCGACGTCGGGACGAACAACGCCGAGCTGCTCGACGATCCGCTGTACATCGGCTACCGGCAACCACGCCTGCGAGGAGCCGAGTACGAATCCCTCGTTGACGAGTTCGTCGATGCGGTGATCGAGGTCTACCCCGATGCTCTCCTCCAGTGGGAGGACTTCGCGAACTCCACGAGCTTCCGCAACCTGATCGAGCATCGGGATCGGATTGCGTCGTTCAACGACGACATCCAGGGCACAGCCGCCATGGTGGTGGCGGGCGTGCTGACCGGGATCAGGAAGCTGGGGGCTCAAGAGGGCGGGAACCGGGTGGTGATCTCAGGTGCCGGTTCGGCCGGCTACGGAATCGCCGAACAGCTCCGCTACGCCATGCGCGTCAACGGTGCCTCCGAGGACGAGGTCGCCGAGCGGATCTTCGTCCTCGACAGCCGTGGTCTGCTCATCCAGAGCCCGCACCTGCGCGGCATGAAGGAACACCTGGCCGTGGATCCTTCCCTGGTCGACGACTGGGTCGACGTCGACGAGCCACCCAGCCTGCTGGACGTGGTCCGCAACGCTCAGGCGACCATCCTCATCGGCGTCACCGGCCAGCCGGGCCTGTTCACAGAGGACATCGTGAAGGAGATGGCCTCTCATGTCGAGCATCCGATCATCATGCCGCTGTCGAATCCCACCAGCCACACCGAGGTCGTCCCCGCCGCCGCTCTCGAATGGTCGGATGGCCGTGCCATCATCGCCACCGGCAGCCCCTTCTCTCCGGTCGAGCGAGCGGGGCGCACGCACCGCATCGGCCAGGCCAACAACTCGTTCATCTTCCCCGGCATGGGCCTCGGTGTGACTGCGGTTCGGGCTCGTCGGATCACCGATGGGATGTTCTTCGCCGCAGCCGTGGCCCTGTCGGACTGCACGCGCGATGAGCTCGTGGAGCACGGACAGATCTACCCGGACGTCGAGGAGGTCCGGGAGGTGGCCCGTGCCGTCGCCGTCGCCGTGGCGCGCCAGGCGATCGCCGAGGGAGTCGCGGAAGACGTCGACGACCTCGAAGGCCACATCGAGGCGCTGATGTGGTCGCCGGAGTATCTCGAGATGCGCCCAGCCTGAGTC
>JASJCF010000072.1 GCA_030066265.1 Acidimicrobiia bacterium
GCCGAGGCGAAGGACCACGACCTGTACCTGATCGGCCGGATCGGCGTCTTCCAGGACGACTTCTACGCAGCCGAGTTTCCCGATGCTGCAGTCGTGACCGAGACCGGGGCCTTGTGGCGGTCGAGCAACGGATATGCGTGGCTCGATCCCTCGGATCCGACGAGCTATGACTATGCGATCTCGCTTGCCGAGGAGGCCTGTCGCCTCGGCTTCGACGAGATCCAGTTCGACCACGTGTCGTATCCGTTCGGCGGCGATGTCGGAACGGCGGTGTTCGACGGTGAGTACAACCAGGAGGTCCGCGTGGCTTCGATCGCCTCCTTCTTGGATCAGGCCTACGCCGTGTTGCACCCCAAGGGGTGCACGGTATCGACCACCATCCTCGGCATCGTGCTGGAGTCGAGCGCGGACGAGGGTGTCGGCCAACGTCCTGGGACGCTCTCGCGTGTCGTCGACGTGCTCGCGCCCACGTTGTACACCACGAACTACGGAGCCGGATGGAAGGGCTTCGAAGACCCGAACGCGCATGCTGTCGAGATCGTCGACACGGCTCTGGCCGGTGGGAACGGCAAGCTCGATGGGTACGGGTATCTCCGGCCGTGGCTCCAGACCTGGACGATCAGCACTGCTGACCAACGTGCCGTACAGTCGAGCGTCACGGACGACGGCATGGGGTGGCAACTGTGGAGCAACAACGCCAACTACTCGGCGGACGCCCTGCCGAGACCCTGAGCGAGCTCGAACATCGAATCGTCGAGTGCCGCGCTTGCCCGCGCCTCGTCACCTGGCGTGAGGAGGTTGCGGCGACCAAGCGGGCCGCGTTCGCCGACGACGAGTACTGGGGTCGGCCGGTGCCGGGGTTCGGTGATCCCGGAGCGAGGGTGGCGGTGATCGGGCTGGCGCCAGCGGCCCACGGAGCCAACCGCACCGGCAGGATGTTCACCGGCGACCGATCCGGTGATTGGCTGTATCGCGCAATGCATCGTGCCGGCCTGGCATCCCAGCCTGAGTCGACGCACCGACGAGATGGGCTCGAGCTCGCGGGCGCGTGGGTCACGGCACCGGTCCGCTGTGCACCGCCGGCGAACAAGCCGACGCCCCTCGAGCGGGACACCTGTTCGGGGTGGTTGGACGCCGAACTCGCCCTGCTTCCCCACCTCCGCGTGTTCGTGACGCTTGGCCAGTTCGCGTATCAGGCTGCCTGGGCCCATTTCCGTCGCACGGGGATCGATCTCCCCGTGCCCCGCCCTGCCTTCGCCCACGGACGGGAGGTTCCGGTCGATGGCCGCTGGGTCGTGACGAGCTATCACGTCTCGCAGCAGAACACCTTCACCGGGAAGCTGACCGAGCCGATGCTCGATGCGGTCTTCGAGCGCGCCGTCGAGCTCTCGTCGTGACGGCTTCGGTGACGATGCGCCTCGCCTAGGGCCAGATCCCCCGCTGTTCGGTTGCACGTCGACAGCGCTGGACCGCAACCACGTGAGCGGCGGTTCGTAGGGTGGGACGAGGCAGCGGCGTGTCATCGCCGGTCCGTTCCGCCCACGCGTCGGAGTACGCCCCGAGCTTGTCCAGCAGGGCGGCGCGAGTCGCCATCATCGAATCAGCCGCAGTGCGCATCTTCGCGCGGAGGCGCTCCTGTACCTCAGCCTCCGACCACTGTTCGTTGGCCAGGTTCTGTGTCCATTCGAAGTACGAGACCACCACGCCGCCAGAGGCGCTGAGGATGTCGGGAACCACCGGGATGCCCCGTTCGGCCAGGATGTCGTCCGCCTCGGGCGTCGTGGGCCCGTTTGCGGCCTCGATGACCACCTTGGCATCGATGTCGCCGGCGTTCGCCGTGGTGATCTGGTTCTCGAGAGCCGCAGGGATGAGGACGTCACAGTGCACGGTCAGCAGTTCTCGCGGTGCGAGCTCCTTGGTGCCCGGGACGCCGACGACCGATCCGGTCTCCTCCTTCTGGATGTCCACCAGTCCGAGGTCGAGCCCATTGGGATCGTGGATTCCGCCCCGACTGTCGCTCACGGCAACGATCTTGGCACCGCCGTTCGAGAAGATGCGAGCGGCGTTCCTGCCTGCATTCCCGTAGCCCTGGATTGCCACCTCGGCACCGACGAGGCTCGGCAGGTCCGGGAAGGCGTTGATCGCCACCAGGTGCTCGAGCACGTAGTAGAGACCCTGGGCAGTGGCCGAATCCCGACCGAGGCTGCCGCCGAGGTCGAGTGGCTTGCCCGTGACGACCGGGAGGTTGTTGGTCCCGGGGTGCATCATCGAATACGTGTCATAGATCCACGCCATCGTCTGGGCGTTGGTGTACAGGTCGGGTGCGGGGATGTCGGTGTGGGGGCCGATGTCGTCGCCGAGGGCCGCGATGAAGCGCCGGGTGAGCCGACGCTGCTCGTTCTTCGACAGCCGTTTCGGATCGCATCGGATTCCCCCCTTGGCACCACCGAACGGGATGTCCACGAGGGCGCACTTCCAGGTCATGAGCGTGGCGAGTGCGATGACCTCGGATTCGTCGACTTCCGGGTAGTAGCGGATCCCGCCCTTGCCGGGCCCTCGGACGTTGTCGTGGAGCACGCGGTAGCCCTCGAAGTTGTGGATGTATCCGTCGTCGAGCACCACCGGGAGGGTGAGTCGGATGATCCGCTCAGGTGCGAACAACATCTCCGCCATGCCCTTCCAGCCTTCCAGGGGATGGATGAACGGAGCGGCGCGATCGAATTGCCTCCGTGCGACGTGTGCGAAGTCGAGGTCTTCCATGGTTCTGCCCCTCGTCGAGTGACTGATCGTGTCAATCGTAGAACGAGGACGAACGACGCAGGGATGATCGCCCTTGGCTGTGAACGGTATTCGGCCGAGTTCTCGCAGCGCCGGCCCACGTTCGGTGGTTTGGGTGCTAGATCGGTCGGGTCGAGGGGGCGGGCAAACGGCGCTCGCGCTCCCAGACATCGGCGAGGTAGGGGTAGGGATTGATCTTCTCGCCGTCGTACTTCAGCTCGAAGTGCGTGTGGGGCTGGGTTCCCTCGGCGTTGCCCGAATCTCCCACATACCCGACGACGTCTCCTGCGCGGACCTCGTCGCCGACGGCCAGGTTCGGGTTGATCGCAGTCCACAGGCCACCCTCGCCGTCGTCGGTTCCGATGGTGTCGTTGTTGAGGTGCATGTAGGCCGTGGCCCACCCGTCGCCGTGGTCGACCTTGATGAAGTACCCCGAGAGGCGGCCCTCACCGAAGTCGGTGATCACGCCGTCGGCCACGGCGACGACTTCGGTGCCGCGCGGGCTCATGATGTCGGTTCCCTTGTGGCGTCGACCGCCGGAGCGTCTGGCTCCCCAGGAGTCCCAGAAGTTGACCGCAGTGGTGTCATGGGGGAACGCCGTCATCACGAACGGTACGGCGTCGTCTGGCACGTCGGCCTGGCTCACGGTCGGCTCGGGGATCGTGATCAATGCGGTGGCGAGCATGAGAGTGAGAAGCGCGCGGGGCACCGCGCGGTGCAGCATGTGCATCATGGGGAGTCGACCTCCTCGGCCACCGTCCAGCCCTACCTGCGGTGGCGATCGGGTATCCGGGAACGCTACGGGCGGGATCCGTATAGCGCTCTCGATCGCTCAGCTCGGGTCCATGGGCAGGTCGGGGAGATTCCCCTATCTGGATGGTGGAAACCGTCATGGAGCAGGCGAGACGCCGGTATCCTCGCCGCACCACCAACTGTCAACCCCTCCCACCGCAAAGGACCTCTCGTGACGACGGCTGACACCATCGGCTCCTCCGACGCAGCATGGATGGCAGAACGACGCTCAGCTGCCTCGACGGCGCTGGCGACCCTCTCCATGCCATCTCCTCGTGAGGAGATCTGGCGCTACCTCGACCTCGACTTCGACCCGGGATTGGCTGCGGCAGCCACGGAGCCAGGCGATACGGCCCCGCCCGATGCCGTGATGAGCGGCTGGGAAGGCTCGTTCATCTCCGTGGTCGACGGGTTCGTGGTGTCCGAAGGCGTGGGTACCGCCTCGGCATCCGAGTCCGAGGTCGCACTGCCCGACGATGGGGATCTCTTCTCCACGGCGTCTCGCGCGTTCGCACCAGGCGCTGCGTTGATCGGAAAGGGCCTGCTCGACACACCCGTGTTCG
Organism: Acidimicrobiia bacterium; assembly: GCA_030066265.1. Taxonomy (GTDB): domain Bacteria; phylum Actinomycetota; class Acidimicrobiia; order Spongiisociales; family UBA5794; genus SZUA-442. The sequence continues at coordinate 4,134 of JASJCF010000072.1, forward strand.
TGGACGTGCAATCAACGGGTACCGCAACCTCATTCCCCGGTGTGCACGTCGATGTGCCCGCCGGCTCCGATGCGACCGTGCTCGTGCGATACCGGTCGACGACCGGCGAGCCGGCGACGGTCGTGCCGACGGTCACGGCGACCGTCGGGGACAACGCCCGCCTCACCCTGACGGTCATCCAGGACTGGAACTACCGCACGAGGGCCATGGGCCGAGGTGTCGTGTCCTTGGGCCGTGACGCCGGCCTCACCCTCACCGAGGTCGGCCTCGGTGGGCTCGTCGGCCGCCTCCATCTCGACGTCGACTTCGTCGGCAGGGGATCGCACGCCAAGGTCTACGGGGCGTACTTCGGGGAAGAGGATCAGACTCTCGACTATCGGTACTTCATGAACCACATCGGGACCGACACCCGCTGTGACATGTTCCTCAAGGGTGCCGTCGAAGACGACGCGTTGTCGGTGTTCACCGGCCTCATCAGGATCGAGGAGTCGGGGCAGAAGACCGAGTCGTTCCAGACCAATCGGAACCTGATTCTGTCGCCCGGTGCCTCGGCCCAGTCGGTGCCCAACCTCGAGATCCTCGCCAACGATGTCAAGTGTGGTCACGGTTCGAGCGTCGGGCCCCTCGACGAGGACCAGCGGTACTACCTCATGAGCCGTGGCCTGACACCGGAGCGTGCCGATCGTCTCCAGGTTCACGGCTTCTTCGAGGAAGTGATCGACGTGATCCCCGACGACAGCGTTGCGGACTGGGTGCGCACACGGATCAACGACAAGTACGTGACCGCCCAGCAGGAAGGCCGGGTATGACCGACCTGCGAATCGGGCCGCTCGACGATCTCGATGACGGCCGCGGCCGCCGCATCGATGTCGATGACGTGCGCCTCGCCGTGTTCCGTGTCGACGACGAGGTCTACGCAATCGGCGACCGGTGTAGTCATGCCGAGGCTTCGCTCGCCGAAGGCGAGGTGTTCGACGGTGAAGTGGAGTGTCCGAGGCACGGCGCAGCCTTCGACCTCGTGACCGGATCGCCGCTGTCGCTCCCGGCGACCAAGCCCGTGCCGACCTACCCGGCGCGTGTCATCGACGGCGACGTGGTCGTGACGCTCATCGCGAGCGATGAAAGCGAAGGAGAAGGCTGATCATGAATCCCGCACTGGAAGTCACCGGCCTCACGGCCTCGATCGGCGATCTCGAGATCCTGCGCGGTGTGGACCTCGCAGTCCCGTTCGGTGAGGTCCATGCCATCATGGGTCCCAACGGATCCGGCAAGTCGACACTCAGCCATGTGCTGATGGGGAAGTCCGACTACGAGGCATCCGGCTCCGCCAAGATCGATGGCGTCGAGATCATGGGGTTGCCCGTAGACGAGCGTGCCCGTGCCGGACTGTTCGAAGCGTTCCAATACCCGACCGAGATCCCGGGCGTGAGCCTCGACGAGCTGACGTCGGAGATGGCCCTTTCGAACCCCGATGATGACGGGTATGCAGCCCGCGTCGACGCAGCGTCCGATCGTCTCTCCATGGACCGCTTCCGTGGCCGGGCCGTCAACGTCGGGCTCTCCGGTGGCGAGAAGAAACGTTCGGAGATGTACCTCTTGGGCGTCGCGAATCCGAAAGTCGCGATCCTCGACGAAATCGACTCGGGTCTCGACATCGATGCCGTCCGAGAGGTCGCTGCGATGGTCGAGTCGTTGCGGAGCCCTGGCCTCGGGGTCGTGATCATCACCCACTACAGCCGGATCCTGCGCTATCTCGATGTCGACCGTGTCCATGTGATGGTGGGCGGTCGCATCGTGAAGTCCGGCGGTCCAGAGGTTGCCGAAGAGCTCGAGGGTGCGGGGTACACGGAGTACGTAGTACGTAGTACGTAGTACGTATCAGGTCGCAGGTGGCGGGCGGAACCAACACATGAATGCGGATGCTGCACGGTTGGCGAATCTGATCGTCGACTCGTCGGCGATCCTGCTCGTCACCGGCGCCGGTATCTCCACGTCGTCGGGCATCCCGGACTATCGCGGTCCGCGCGGGGTCTGGAAGACGAGACGCCCGGTCGAGTTTGCGGACTTCGTGACGTCGGAGTCCCACCGCATCGAGTACTGGAACCAGAAGGCGGAGTCGGCGGACGTGATCGCCGCCGCCACGCCGGGACTCGTCCACCGGGCAGCGGTCACCCTCGAACAGGTCGGCAAGCTCGCCGCCATCGTCACCCAGAACGTGGACGGTCTCCACTCGCAGGCGGGGTCATCTTCGTCGCTCGTGATCGAAGTGCACGGGACGACACGCGAGGCGTCGTGCCTCGACTGCGGAGATCGACTCCCGATCGAGGTTCCGCTCGCACAGTTCGCCGAGACCGGTGTCCCGCCGCGCTGCTCGACCTGTGACGGGCTCCTGAAGCCCGCAACCATCAGCTTCGGACAGACGCTCGATCCACTCACCGTGACGAGGGCCCTCCAGGCCGCCGATCGTGCCGACCTCGTGGTCGCGTTGGGGACGACGTTGTCCGTCTACCCGGCAGCGGACATCCCGTTGCGGGCGGTACGGCGTGGCGTCCCCTACGTGATCGTGAACCAGGGGCGGACCGAGCACGATCGGATCCCGAATCTCACGGTTCGGATCGATGCCGAGGTCGGCGAAGTCTTCTCTTGGGCGGTCAGTGACGCATTGGGACGCTGAGGATCCCGATCGAGCCCGACCGCTCATCACTAACGTGGTGAGCCCGATGTTGAGAGGAAGGGCCGATGAGGATCGAACGTGACTCGATGGGAGAGGTCGAGGTTCCCGCCGGTGCCTACTACGGGGCATCCACCCAGCGAGCTGTCGACAACTTCCCGATCTCGGAGCTCCGGTTCGGGAGGACGTTCATCTGGGCTATGGGCCTGTTGAAAGCGTCAGCCGCAGTCGTCAACCGGGAGATCGGCGCTGTCGAGCCCGAGACGGCGGACGCCATCATCGCAGCCTCCGAGCAGGTGATGAACGGCGACTTCGACGACCACTTCGTCGTCGACATCTTCCAGACCGGCTCCGGCACGTCGACCAACATGAACGCCAACGAGGTCATCGCGAATCGGGCGACGGAGATCCTCGGTGGGCAGCTGGGCTCGAAGCTGGTGCACCCCAACGACCATGTGAATGCCAGCCAGTCGTCCAACGACACCATCCCGACCGCCATTCACGTCGCTGCGGTGGCCGGCATCGAATCCCGCCTTCTTCCTGCCCTGGACGCCCTGTCCGAGGCTCTCGACGCAAAGGCCGAGGAGTTCGACGACGTTCTCAAGTCCGGGCGAACGCACCTCATGGATGCCACGCCGGTCCGCCTCGGTCAGGAATTCGGCGGCTATGCCGTGCAGGTGGCGAACGGGGCCGAGCGAATCCGCAAGGTGCTCCCGGAGCTGTATGAGCTGGCGCTGGGAGGAACAGCGGTCGGGACCGGGATCAACGCTCCGGAGGGCTTCGCCAGGGACACGATCGCCGAGATGGCGAGGCGTTCGCGGTATGGGTTCGTGGAGGCCGCCGATCACTTCGAGGCGCAGGCCGCCAAGGATGCCGCGGTCAACGCATCGGGTGCTCTCAAGACGATCGCCGTCTCGCTGTTCAAGGTGGCCAACGACCTCAGGTGGCTGGCCTCGGGTCCGCGGACGGGGATCGCGGAGATCAAACTGCCGTCCCTCCAGCCGGGCAGCTCGATCATGCCGGGGAAGGTGAATCCCGTGATCCCCGAAATGGTGATGCAGGTCTCGGCTCAGGTGATCGGCAACGACGCCGCCATCACCTGGGGCGGAGCGAATGGGAACTTCGAGCTGAATGTGATGATGCCGATGATCGCCCACAACCTGCTGCAGTCCATCGACTTGCTCGCCACTGCGGCCGACGTCATGCGAGACAAGATGGTCGAGGGGATCGAAGCCGACAGTGAGCGGGCGAAGTGGTTGCTCGAGCAGAACGTGATCATCATCACGGCCCTGGTGCCGGTGATCGGCTACGACCGTTCGGCGGAGGTCGCAAAGAAGGCCTTCGCCGAAGGCCGCGGCGTGCGAGAGGTCGCCTTGGAGATGGAGGTGCTGCCCGAGGCGGAGCTCAACGCCGCGCTCGATCTGCGGCCCATGACCGAGGGTGGCGTGGTCGGGTAGACCCACCCGACGGGGTCAACTGCCCTGCGAGCCTGTCATGTGATCGCGCACCTTCCCGGTCGCCCGGAAGGCTCGAACCTCGATGGGGCCTCCGACGGCGCTGGCAACCTTCGAACCCCACGCATGTGCCGCCGCATCATCGGGCGCGTCGATGATGTAGAACCCGCCGATCTGCTCCTTCGCCTCGGCGAACGGTCCATCGGTGAGCACGGTGTCGCCCCCCGTGACCGTGGCGACCGTGGCGTCCCCCGGACCGGTCAGGCCGCCGCCGAACACGAAGACTCCGGCGGCCTCCATCTCATCCTCGAGGTCGGCCACGCGCCCCATGAACGTCTGCATCTCCTCCGGCGAGGATGGCGCTCGCGATGGTTGGCCCTCGACGATGTACGTGGACAGCAGATAGTGCGGCATGGTTGCTCCTCGTGCTTCAGCGCCGGGTGGACCCCGGCCGTCACCCTACCGACGAGCGGCAGGAGACGTTCTCGACATCGCTCCTGCGCTTCGCCCGAGAGCCGAGGTCATCGACCAGCCTGGGCGAGCGCATCCTCCAGGGTGGCCCAGGCCAGGTCGGCGCACTTGATCCGAACAGGGAACTTCCGTACTCCCTGGAGCGCCTCGAGATCGCCGAGTACTGAGCCCGGTCGGTCGGGATCGAGGGGATCGTCTCCGTCCTCGATGGTCATCATCACCTTGAACTTCCGCATCAGGTCTTCGACCTCGTCGACCGAACGTCCGACGATGGCATCCATCATCATCGATCCGGATGCCTGGGAGATCGAACATCCTTGACCCTGCATCGCCGCGTCGGTGATCACGCCGTTCTCGACGACGAGGTCGAGTGCGAATTCGTCGCCGCACGAGGGGTTGTTGCCCTCGGCGTGGAGGTGGTTACCGCTGAGGGTGCCGCGTCGGCGCGGATTCCGGTAGTGGTCGAGGATGACCTCCCGGTAGAGCTCGTCGAGTTGTGACATCCGGTTCGCCTTCGCCGTGGTGCGGATGGGGAGCTTACGGTCGGCGGGGGAGCGATCAGCCCAGTCCGAAGACCTTGCGCGCCTTCATCAGTGCTCCGACGAGCACATCGACCTCTTCACGCAGGTTGTACAGGTAGAACGAAGCTCGTGCCGTTGCAGGCACTTGGAGATACTGCATCAACGGGCGGGCGCAGTGGTGTCCGGCGCGAATCGCGACGCCGTCCTGATCGACGATCGTGGCGAGGTCGTGAGGATGGATGTCGCCGAGTGAGAAGCTCACTGCACCGCCCCGCTTGGTGACGTCCTTCGGGCCGTAGATCGTGAGGTCCGGCACCTCCGACAGGCGTTCCAGCGCGTACGCCGTGATCTCCCGTTCGTGAGCCGCAACAGCCTCCATGCCCACTCGCCCCAGGTAGTCGACGGCTGCTCCGAAGCCGATCGCTTCGGCGATCGGCGGTGTCCCGGCCTCAAACTTGTGCGGCACCGGTGCCCAGGTGGAGTGGTAACGCTCGACGATGTTGATCATCTCGCCGCCACCCTCGAGCGGTTCGAGCTCCTCGAGCCGCTCGGGCTTTCCCCACAGAGCGCCGATGCCGGTCGGCCCGAGCATCTTGTGGGCGGAGAACACCATGTAGTCGACGCCGAGATCGTCTGCGGACACGGGTGCATGCGGCACGAGCTGGGCGCCGTCGAGGACGGTGATGGCGCCAACGGAGTGCGCTGCGTCGACCAGGGCGTCCACGGGGCCGAGTGCACCGGTGACGTTCGACATGCCGCCGAATGCCACGATCCTCACCCGGTCGTCGATGACGGCTTCGAGGTTCGAAGTGTCGATGATGAACTCGTCGTCGAGTTCGAGATAGATGAGCTCGGCGCCGGTGTAGCGGCTGATCATCTGCCAGGGAACGAGGTTGGCGTGATGCTCGGACACGGAAACCACGATCCGATCGCCTTCGCGCAGGTGGTTCAGCCCCCATCCGTATGCGATGACGTTGATGGCCGCGGTTGCGCCGCGCGTGAACGCGATCTGCGCAGAGGCGGTGTCGACGAACGATGCGATCCGCGACCTGGCGTCTTCATACCGTTCCGTCGCCTCGGCTGCGAGGGTGTGCGCTCCACGGTGGACGTTGGCGTTGTGGTTTGCGTAGTACTCGTCCATTGCGTCGAGCACGGGTTGGGGCTTCTGGGTGGTCGCCGCAGAATCCAGGTAGACCAAGGGCGCTCCGTTGATCTCGCGCCGGAGGATGGGGAAGTCGGCGCGGAGATGGCCGAGTTCGCTCACCCGGTGGCCAAGCCGGTGCGGTAGTTCTCGTAGCCGGATTGCTCGATGCGATCGGCGAGATCGGGCCCACCCGACTCGACGATCTGGCCGTCGTGGAAGACGTGCACCACATCGGGCGTGATGTAGTCGAGCATCCGCTGATAGTGCGTGATGATGAGGAAGCCGCGGTCGTCGGTGCGCAGTCGCTCGACGCCCTCAGCCACGATCTTCAACGCGTCGATGTCGAGGCCCGAGTCGGTTTCGTCCAGCACGGCAAAATCCGGCTGCAGAACCGCCATCTGGAGGATCTCGTTTCGCTTCCGCTCACCGCCTGAGAATCCTTCGTTGAGGTATCGGTCGGCGAACGAGGGATCCATCCCGAGTTCCTGCATGGCCTCCGAGACCTTCAAACGGAGCTCCAGGATCGTGTAGTCCGTGTCGGTCTTGTTGGACAGAGCCGTTCGGAGGAAGTTGACGACGGAGACACCAGGGATCTCCTCGGGGTATTGGAATCCGAGGAACATGCCGGCCTGGGCGCGATCCTCGGGTGCATCCTCGGTGATGTCCTCACCCTTGTATCGGATCGATCCCGACGTGACCTCGTAGCCGGGATGGCCCATGAGCACGTAGGCGAGTGTCGACTTGCCGCTGCCGTTGGGACCCATGATCGCGTGGGTCTCACCTGGTTGGATCGTCAGGTCGACACCCTTGAGGATCTCGGTGTCGTCGACGGAAGCGTGCAGGTTCTCGATGACGAGTAGCGGCGTTTCGGTAGTTTCCACCATGGCCATGAGTGTAATGAAGGCGAGCGACCCTACTGACGCCGGAGGGCGGTGAAGACCGAGGCCATGCGATCGAGATCGATGTCCGCGAGCGCCTTGTATTCCTGCACGTAGAACCTGCCGACGCCCCACGATGCCATTCGCTCGATGGCGGCAGCTGCATCGTCGGGAGTGCCGTGCGGGACGGCACGCTCGTCGAGGAAGGCTGCGTACTCCTCGGGTGTCATGTCCCTGCGGGCACCGCGTGCAGCGAGCGCTGCTCGATGCTCGTCGGGGGAGGCGAAGACCAGGGCGGGCCCGGCCATGGAGACCAGGATCGAGTCCGGTGAGCGACCCGCCGCCTCGGCGGAAGCGTGCAGGACCTTCAGCCGCGCCTCGAGGCT